>JBKKCR010000209.1:0-3975 GCA_046712825.1 Actinomycetota bacterium
CCATCGAGCCGAAGGCCCTTATGTTGGACGAACCACTTGCCGCCCTTTATCGAAATCTAAGGATCGAGATGCGCGCCGAACTCAGGAAGCTGCTGGACAAGGTGAAGATCACGGCCATCTTTGTCACGCATGATCAAGAAGAGGCTCTCACGATGAGCGACAAGATCGCTGTCATGGACCAAGGGCGTGTCATCCAGTTCGGGACGCCTATGGAGGTCTATGACAAGCCGCACACCTCGTTCGTCGCGAGTTTCGTGGGCAACTCGAATCTCTTCGGCGGCGTCGTTCGGAGACGCGAGGACGGTGAGCTCACATTCGAATCTGACGGGCTCGCCCTTCCTCTGCCGGCAGATCTCGATGTGACACCAGGCGACACCATCACGCTCCTCATACGGCCGGAGCACCTGATCCTTCGTCCGATCGCCGAAGCAGCGCAGTGCCAGGGGCCCGCCGTTTCGGGGACCGTCGCATTTGTGACCCATTTCGGTATGGCGATCCAATACGAGGTCAAGCTCGACACTGGAGCGCAGCTGCGGGTCGAGTTGGCGCGCTCTCGCGGACAGGACGCATTGGCCGTAGGGACGCGTGTCTGCCTTGAGTCCGCGGATTCGCAGAGCTACCTGAGACTGCCTATGTCGAACTGAACGTGAACGATCGCGAAGCCGGCTCGTGAACAGGTCAGTCGCGCGAATCTAGGAGGGGGTTTTCGCAGTGACATATCAACCGTCGCGAATTGGTGGCCTGTTGCTCGTTCTTACTCTGCTGCTGTCTGCTTGCGGTGGGCAGGGACCGGGGGCCGGGTCGGGTGCGGCAGCTCCATCGGCCCCGCCCCGGAGCGTGACCCTCGTGGACTTCGGGTTCACCGGCGACACTCAAAAGCTGTTCCGCGATCACCTTGCGACACCCTTCGAGAAGGCCCATCCCGGGGTCACCGTCAAGCTGCTTGGCGGCATCTCGGAGGACGCCATCGCGCAGATCAAAGCCGCGAGGGGCGCGTCGCCGTATGACACCATGCTGCTGGGTCAGCCCAGATACCTGCAGGCGCAGACCGAAGGCTGGATCACGCAGCTGACGAACAAGGACATCCCGAACGTCGCCGACGTGTATCCGAACTTGCAACAGAGGTGTTCGCCTGGCGCAGTCGCGTGGACGGTCGAGACCATCGGCGTTGTCTACAACCCGGAGGTCGTCCCGGCGCCTGAGAAGTGGGCCGACCTATGGAAGCCTGAGTACAAGGGCAAGATCGGCATGGCTGCTCCCTCGAGCAATGCGGGCTTCCTGTTTATGGTCCTCTTGAACAAGCTGTTCGGGACCGCGGAAGCGAATTTCGACACGGCCTTCAAGAAGCTGGACGAACTGAAGCCATTCTCGGTCGCCGCCAACCCCGAAGCGTTGAGCCAGTTGCTCGAGCGCAAAGAGATCGGTCTCGCGGTCATCTGGTCCACCGATGCCGCGATCAGCATCAAGAAGGGTTTCAACGTGAGATTCACGTATCCGGCGCCTGGCGCGATGGCGCAGGTCGGGTGCTACGCCGTCCTAAAGGACACGGCCAACCCCGAGCTGGCCAAGGCCTTTGTGAACGAGGCGCTGGGCGTCGACTTCCAAACGGCGATGTCGCAGGCGCCTTTCTATTTCGCCCCGGCGAACAGGAAGGTGAAACTGTCGGCAGACGCTGCGAAGTTCATTCCAGCGCCCGAGAAGTACGACAGCCTCGTCACCGTCAATGATCTAGCAGCGCTGCTCGCCGTGCGAGCAGGGGTCACGGATCGCTTCATCAAGCAACACGGAAAGTAGCCAGCAGCAGTGGTGAGGGACGGTGAGGTCGATCCTCACCGTCCCTAGCAGGGGTTCGTCCCAGTTCGCGAGTTGAGGTGCGACGAGACGGTGGAACGGTCCAGATCCTTCTCCCTACCCGTGCCCATCGGGACATTTCCTGCGGTCTTGTTCCTGGTGGTCTTCTTCTGCGCGCCCTTTTTAGTGCTCGCTTACTACTCGCTCGTCTCGGCGGAGCAGGGAGAGGTCGCGGGCTCTGCCGGCCTCACGACCTACGTCCGGCTGTTGTCCGACCCCTTCACGTATTACCTCTTCGGCCGGACGATCCTGTTATCGGCTGCGGTAACGCTGCTGTGCCTCGTATTTGGATATCCGGTCGCGTTCCTCTACCGGCAGTTTCGTTCGCGGATCGCGCGCACCGTGATCCTCGGTAGCGTTATCACCCCTCTGCTTACGAGCAGCCTTGTTCTCACATTTGGTTGGATCGTCATCCTCGGCAAGCAGGGATTGCTGAACGACCTACTGGTGGGCACCGGCGTGCTGAAGGAGCCGATGAGCATCCTCTTCACCCTCCAGGGGGTGTTCATCGGGATGGTGCAAGTACACCTGCCTTTCATGATCGTTCCTCTCATCGCGATCTTGCAGTCTGTGCCGCGGGATCTCGAAGACTCCACAGCCGATCTCGGTGCGACCCGATGGCAGATCTTCTGGAACGTGACGATCCCGCAGAGCGTCCCCGGCATCGCCGCGGGAATGTCGCTCGTGTTCGTACTTTCGTACACAGCCTTCACGATCCCGACGCTTATGGGCGGTGCCTCGTTGCAGATCGTCTCCGTGTATATCTGGAACAACGTGCGACTCTTGACGTGGTCGACCGCCGCAGCCCTTGCCCTGCTCCTCATGGTCACGTCACTGATCGCGGTGGTCAGCCTCAACGCAGTCGCCAGGAAGGTTGCGCGATGGCAGTACCTCTGACCTCTGCGGGCACAGCGCAGCCTTCGTCACGCACCCGTGGCGCCAACTGGCCCGCGAAGGACCTCCTCGGTGCAGTTGTGTTGGTTGTGCTGGCGGCCGCAGCCCTGGTCGCTCTGCTACTGCCGATGCTCGTCATCGTGGTGGTGTCCTTCGGGACGGGATCCGCCCTGCGCTTCCCTCCCCAGGAGTTCTCGCTCGCCCGTTACGCCGAACTGCCTGCCCTGGAGGGCTTCAAGGACTCCATCTCGTTGAGCCTTGGTGTCGCATTTGCCACCGTGACCATCGATGTGCTGCCCGGCGTCCCAGCGTCGATCGCGCTCGCGCGCACACAACTCCCCGGAAAGTCCGTGTTGATCGGATTCCTGCAGTCGCCGCTGATGGTCCCCGGCATAGTCGTTGGAATCTCGCTGCTGTTCTTTCTCTCGTTCATCGGAGTCAACGTTTCCATTGGGCTGATGACCTTGAGCCATGTGGTGATCACCCTTCCGTTCGTGATCAGGATCACCTACGCACGGATGGAGTCGGCGAATAGAACGCTCGAGGAGGCGGCGGAGGACCTCGGAGCTGACCGCTCGCAGGTCTTTCGGCAGATCATCCTTCCGCATATCCTTCCGGGCATCGCGGGTGGATCAGCCTTCGCGTTCCTTCTCTCGTTCGACAATCTGCCCGTTTCGATATTCACCGCACCGGTCATCGACCCGCCATTGCCGGTGTACCTCTTCAGGCTGTTGCTCTATGACATCAACCCGATCGTCGCTCCGATCGCGACGTTGCAGATCCTCATCACCTTTGTCGTACTGGGCGTCGCCTCGCGAACCCTCGGCACTCGCGGGATCATCGGGGACGACCGCGCCGCGGCACCACCTAACAGGAGTGGGTGAGCGGCTCGAGCCCTTTAGACCACATCGCGAATGGGAGAAGCAATGAGCGCTGAACTCACGCCACTGCTAGCGCCGAGCTCGCCGTTGGACGCGCGTGCGAAGAAGCTCATCGAGGACGTGCATCGCGCCGAGCTCGCGAAAGCGACGACATTGCCGACCGATGATGAGCGAGACGAGAAGCGCCGGCGCCGAGTCGAGTTGACCCGAGAAGAGATGGTCGGCCAGCCCGGGGCTGTCGAGCAGACGCTCAGGTCGGAGGGCAGATCCGCGCGAGAGGCCGCAGCGGCGCTCGCTGAACGCGAGCCGCGCCGTGTGTATCTCGTGGGTTGCGGAGATTCCCTCGCCG
>JBKKCR010000210.1:0-5478 GCA_046712825.1 Actinomycetota bacterium
CCGAGGCGAGCTTCTGCAGCCGATTCTCCACGGTCGTGCACGGCGCGCAGTTCTCGCCGGAGAACTCGACGAGCACCGCAGCCGGACGCTCCTTCGGGCCGATGCCGACGTCCGCGTGCTCGAAGAACCCGTCCGCCGCGATCATCCGTCCCTCGCGGTTGTGCCACCAAACGGCGAACCCGCCGCACGCCGCCAGCACGCCCGCGATGACGAGGAGCCGTGTGATCACGCGGCGCCCTTCGCGGAAAGTCGCTTGCCGAACAGGTACATCTCACAGCCGACACAGATCCCGGTCGCGGCGAGCAGCGTCTGCAACGCCGCGACGATCAGTCCGAACGTCCAGCCCATCGCGGGGTTGTCGAGGATGTAGAAGCCGATCGTGCCGAGCCCGAGCATCGCGAGTCCCATGACTTGCGCGAAGCGCGGCGGCGGCTCTTCTTCGGGGATCACCGGGATATCCAGCTTGAACGTGCGATTGACGAAGCGGTACGCCGCGCCGAGCGGTGAGTAGCGGAGCCCGAAGAAAACCCCGATACCCAGAGCGACACCTATCAGCGGCACCATCCACGAAAGGTCGAGCGCGTACCCGACCAGCAGCGCCACCGCTGAGATACCGGCGCCCCACCGATGCGCGTTGCGATCGATCATCCGTGCGGCCATCTCAGACCTTTCCCTCTCCCTGCAGGCGCACGACCTCGCGGCACGCGTCGTCGCCCCACGCAACGCTCGTCACCTGCTCGACGAACGTGTCTGCGCCCAGCGCTTGCATGATCCCTTCCTTCAGCGCTTTGTCGAGCGAGCACGCGAGCTCCGGATGACCAGAGGCGATGCCGCGGAACGGACAGTCGTGATCCTCGATCTCGACCCAGCCTTCGCCCCGGCCGGCGATGCGCGTCGCGCCCGACACCTCGGATAGCGCGCGGACGAGCGAGATGACCTGCTCCTCGAACGTCGGATGCTCTGAGCTTGGGCGATGGCGTCGGCCGAGACGCTGGCCGGTCTCGAACGCGACCTTGCGCGCCGGCTCGGAGACGAAGCCGGTCTGCTCGATCAACGTCGCGAGCATGTCGGCGACGAGCGTCGTGCCGTGCTCGAGGTGCGCCGGCGCCGTCTCGTAGAGCTTCGCCGGGCGGCCGCCGGCCGGAAGCCGGCGCCACTTCACGGTCGCGAGCCCCGCGTCGACGAGCACGTCGAGGTGCCCGCGCGCGACGTTGGGATGGAGCCCGGCGCGGGCCGCCACTTCCTTGGCCGTGAGCGGTCCCTCCGCGCGGATCAGGTCCAGGATCGCTGCTCGCGTCGGCGCCGCGAGCGCCTTCGCGACCTTTGGATCCCGTTCCCCGGTCAGTGACGCCACTGGTCTTCCCCCTGCTCAGGGTGGGTTTACACTGTTGCAATGATATAAACACTGGCGGTGGCGGGTCAACTCGGTTCGGACGCCTAACGCACCTTCAAGACGAAGGCGTCGAAGTTCGCGATGAGGGAGAGCTCGCCCTTCTTGACGACCACCTCGCTCGGCACGATCCCGGCCGGGAGCTTGGGGATCTCCACCGAGAACGTCGTCTCTCGACGCGCGAGGGAAACGAACGCCTTCGGGACCGGACGCCCGTCCAGAGTGAAGCGCGTCGGCTTGAAGGTCAGAACCCGGCCACCCAGGGAAAGGGTCCCGGTCGCCCCGAATTTGTGGCGAGTACCGGCGATCACCCCGTTGCTGACGACGGTGACGAGCCCGTCCTCACGGAGCGTCGTAACCGCATCCTTCTTCTCGCGCTCGAGGAACGCGTTGATCGAACCCTCGGTGACGCGCGCGAAGCCGCTCCCGCTCTCGACCGTGAGATCGAACTTGTTCTGCCGGATGAGCACATCGACGGAAGCCTCCACACCTTTCATGTCCATCGACAGCTCGGCGATCTCGAGCCCCTCGATCACGACGGTGTGCGCCTCCACGGTCACGCGGGGGATACGGCCTTGGATCACGCGAAGGATGATGGGGAACGCTTCGATCTGGACCGAGGGCCGCTCCTTCAGCCCGAGGGTGGACCGCATCCCGTTGGAGAGCTGGGACTCGGCGAACGTCTCGATCACCGCGCTGCCGCCGAGGAACAACACCGCCGGTATCGCGAGCATGAACACGACCCGCCGGATGATGAACATCTACGCGGCCACGGCTCGGTACGCGTAGAAGAACAGCGGCGCGGTGAAGAGCAGGCTGTCCAGACGATCGAGCGCCCCGCCGTGCTGCGGGATCACGCCGCCGGTGTCCTTCACGCCGAAATCCCGCTTCAGCATGGACTCGAACAGGTCGCCGAGCGGCGCGGCCAGCACGACCAGCCCTGCGAGCACCAGTCCTCGTCCGACCGTGATCGGTGGATCGAAGCCGATCCCGGCGAGCAGCCCCACGATCAAGGTCACGAACGCTCCGCCGAGAGCGCCCTCCCACGTCTTACCCGGGCTTATCTGCGGCGCAAGAGGCCGCCTCCCGATCGTTCTCCCGACGGCCCACGATCCGACGTCGTTGAGAACCACCAAGAGCGCGAAGGTGAGCACGATCCGGAACCCGTCGGGCGAACTGCGCATCGCCATCATGTACGAGCCCATCACCCCGACGTAGATCACGACGAACACCGTGCTCGCGATGCTGAGGATGGCGCCGTCGGGATCTCGCCGCATCAGCACGGCAGCCGCCGTGAGCACGAGCGTCGCTGCGACGACCAGCGGGAGGTCCTCGGGCGCTGCCGGGCCTTGCTGGTACGCGACGATGTACGCGGCGGCGACGCCGGCGAGCCCGACGAGCGGCACCGGCCGCGCGCCCCGCGCGCGAGCCAGTCGGAAGAGCTCACCGGCGGCGACGAGCGCAAGGACGAGGAGAAGGATCAGAACCGTGAACCGGCTAAAGAACAAGCAAGCGAGCGCGATGCCGGCTAAGACGACCCCCACGAGGATCTTCGACTGAACGTCCGTTCGCTCCACGGCGCGCAAGTCTACCGAGGCGCTGCCCCGGTGCCCCTGGGGCCCGCTGCCGCTCAACTGGCGTGCGCCCGCCGCGACGGCCACCAGTTGTGCCGGCCGAGGATCACCGCGATCGACGGGACGAGCAGGCTCCGGACGACGAACGTGTCCAGGAGGATCCCGACCGTGACGGCGAAGCCGTACTGCTGAAGGCTGCGAAGCGGCGCCAGCATCAGCGCGCCGAACGTGCCGGCGAGGATCAGCCCGGCCGAGGTGATGACGTGGCCGGTGAGCGCGAGCCCGCGCGCGGTCGCGTCGGCGGTGGTGTGGACGCGCGCCTCCTCGCGGATGCGGCTCATCAAAAAGATGTTGTAGTCGGCGCCGAGCGCGACGAGCATCACGAACAGGAAGGGCGGCAGCCACCATGAGACGCCGGGCTGTCCCGCGATGATCTGGAATACCAACGTCGTGAGCCCGAGCGTCGCCAGCAACGACAGCAGCACGGTGAAGATCAGGTACGCCGGCGCGACGAGGCTCCGCAGCAGGATCGCGAGCACGATGAAGATCCCGACGAGCACGGCGACGATGATCTTCTTCAGATCCGCCGACGACAGCTGGCGGATGTCGTCGAAGAACGCCGCCGAGCCGGTCGCGAGGAGCTCCGCGCCCTCGAGCGGCGTCTCGTTCAACGCGAAGCGACCTTGCTCACGCATGATCGTCACCGCGTCCAGCGACTCCGCCGCGTACGGCTCACGATCGAGCGTGACGAGCAAACGGGTCTGGCGCTCGTCTTGGGTGATGAAGAACGAAAGCTGCTTGCGGAGGCCGGGGATCGACTCCACCAACGCCGGCGTGAGCCCGAGGTTCCCGGCGGTCAGGATGTCGCCGATCCCCGAGGAGCGCACGCGGGCCGCGCCCTCGGCGAGCCCGGCCCTGAGCCGCGCCAGCCCTGGCAGGATCTGATCGAGCCCCTCGATCATCCGTCGCGCGCCGTCGACCGTGGCGTCGACGGCCGTCGCCCCCTCCTGCAGGCCCGGCCCCAGCTGCGCGAGACCGGCGTCCATCTGCACGAGACCGTCGTCGAGCTGGGAGAGTCCGTCGATCGCCTTCGTCAGGCCGTCGGAGATCGTGCGGAGGAGGCCTTCGAGGCCGCCGGCGTCGGCGTACTCCTTGGTCTGGGGATCTTGCCTCGCATAGTCGCCGTTGAACCGCTTGCCGGTCAGCCGCCCGTAGGCCTCGATAACGTTCGGGTCGAGCCTGCTGGTGGGCAAAGCACCGCGCAGCGCCGCGGCGGCTCCGGCCGCCTGGTCGGCGAGGTCGTTCTCGGCGCCGGGCTTGGACAGCCCGTCGGCGGCTTCACGCAAGCCGGACTCGAGTCGCACGATCCCGTCGCGCATCTGCCGGACGCCGTCGCGGAGGCGCACGACGCCGGCAGCGCCTTCCTCGAGCCCATCGGCGAGCCGTGGCAGCTCGTCGCGCATGCGCACGAGCCCGGCGCGGATCTGCTCGAGGCCGCCGATCACCAGCCCTACCCCGTCGGCGCCTTCTTGGAGGCGGTCGGGGAACTCCAGCAGCTCGGAGACTCCGGCGGCCTCGAGCTGTTCTTCGCTGAACACGCCGCCGGTGGGCTGGGTGAGCGACCGCACGATCGCGACACCCGGAACCTTGCCGATCGCGATCGTCACGTCGTTGATCGCGCGGAACGCCTCGGGCGTCCACAGCGACGACTCGTGACGGAGCACGACGAAGACCGGGCTTACCTGCCCGCGCTCGAAGTGACCGGCGAGCCGGTCGTATCCGCGGATCGAGTCGGAGTCGGGCGGCAGCTCCGAAAGCACGTTGTAGGTGACCTTCGCCTTCGTCGTTGCGAACGCCGGCGCGGCGAGCAACAAGAACGACACGACGAACACGCGCACCGGATGGTCGCGAACGAGCCGGGCGATCCGAGCCCACCTCATCGAGACTCCTCAGACTGCTGGGCGAGGGTCGGCGCGATCCCCAGCACGTCGGTGAGCTGCTGCTCGTGCAACGCTTGGGCGTCGGCGAGGCGCTCGGGATGCGCAGGCCAGAAGAGCTTGCTGCCGAACGCGCTGACGAGCGCCGGTGTCAGCGTGAGCCCGGCGACGAGCGTCACGAGCACCGCGATCGCCATCGCCGGCCCGACCGTCCGGAACATGCCGAACTTGGCGACGCCCTGCGCCGAGAACCCGACGATCACCGTGCCGGCGCTCGAGGCGATGACCGCACCGACGACGGCGACGGTCGCAGCGAGCGTGGCGCGGTACTCGTGCGAGCGCCCGACCTCTTCTCGGAACCGGGAGATGAGGAACAAGCAGTAGTCGGTTCCGGCGCCGAAGATGATCACGACCATGAACGTCTCGACCAGCGATGACACTCGCATCCCGGCCTGCGCGAGCAACGCGATGATCCCCTGCGAGACGAGAAGCGCGAGCGAGATCGTGATCAGCGGAACGACTGGCGTGACCGGCGAGCGATACACCCAGAGCAAGATCAGGATCACGAGTGCCAGCG
>JBKKCR010000211.1:0-4817 GCA_046712825.1 Actinomycetota bacterium
GCGGGCCCGACCTCCATCCCGGCGATCACGAGATCGAAGTGCTCGGTGAACCGCGGGTCGTCCCGGTGCGGCCGGGCGAGCGGCGATGTCTCTCGCGGGAAGTCGAGCACGAACGTCGGCTCGAACAGGTTCGGCTCGACGTGCTTCTCGTAGATCTCGACGACGACCTTCCCGGTGCCCCACTCGGGATCGACCGGCACGCCGTGCGCCTCCGCAATCTTGCCGACTTCGGCCGGCGTCATGTCGAGGTCGAGCTGCTCGCCGATCGTCTCCGAGGCGAGCTCGATCAGCCGCCGCCGCGGGAACGGCGCGGCGAGGGGCATCGGCCTCCCCTGGTAGGTGTGGTCGGTCGTGCCGAGCACCGCCTGCGCGACGTGGCCGATCATCTCCTCGAGCAACGCCATCATGTCGTGGTAGTCGGCGAAGGCTTGATAGGCCTCGAGCATCGTGAACTCTGGGTTGTACTTCACGCTCGTGCCCTCGTTCCGGAAGTTACGGTTGATCTCGAAGACGCGCTCCATTCCTCCGACGATCAGCCGCTTGAGGTACAGCTCGGGCGCGATGCGCAGGTACAGGTCGAGGTCGAGCGCGTGCATGTGCGTGACGAACGGCTTCGCCAGCGCGCCCCCGGGCGTCGGCTGCAGCATCGGCGTCTCGACCTCCATGAACCCCCGCGCGCGCAGGAAAGACCGCATCTCGTCGACCGACTGAGAACGGATCTCGACGATCCGGCGCGACGCCGGGTTCATGAGCAGGTCGAGATAGCGCTGCCGGTACCGCTGCTCGACGTCCTTGAGGCCGTGCCACTTCTCGGGGAGGGGGCGAATCGCTTTGGCGAGCAGCGTGAAGCGTTCGATCCGAACCGAGACCTCGCCGCGCTTCGTCTTCACGACCTCGCCGTGCGCGCCGACCCAGTCGCCGAGGTCCAGATCCTGGAAAAGGTCGTAGGAGGAGTCGCCCAGCCGGGCCTGCTCGACGAACAGCTGGATCTCACCGGACGCGTCGCGCAGCACACCGAAGGAGAGCTTCCCCTGACGACGGTTGAGCATCAGGCGCCCGGCGACGGCGACCCGTTCACCGGTCTCGGCGCCGGCCTCGATGCCGTCGTGCGCGGCGTGGATCTCGGCCGCGGTGTGCGTGCGATCGAAGCGGACCGGATATGGGTCGACGCCGCTCGCGCGCAGCGCTTCGACCTTGGCGATTCGCTGTTGTTCCAGGTCTTCGAGCCGGTCCGCCATCGGGCGGCAGACTACACCAGGAGCCCTGCCGGGCCCGCCGGTTACTCGGTGTTGCGGTCGTAGATGATGCGCAGGCCCTGCAGCGTCAGCCAGGGCTCGTGGTGATCGATCGTCACCGTCTCCGGCATGATCACCGGCGCGAGCCCGCCGGTCGCCACGACCTCGACCTTGCCGCCGAGCTCTTTCGCCATCCGTTCGACGATCGCGTCCACCTGGCCGGCGAAGCCGTAGAGGACGCCGGACTGGATCGCCTCGACGGTCGTCTTCCCGATGACGCTGCGGGGCGGCGTGTACTCGACGCGACGAAGCTGCGCGCCGGCGTTGACGAGCGCGTTGGTCGAGATCTCGACGCCGGGAGCGATCGAGCCACCCAGGTATTCGCCTTTGACGCTTACTGCGTCGAACGTCGTCGCCGTTCCGAAGTCCACCACGATGCACGGGCCGCCGTAGGATTCGAACGCGGCGACGGCGTTCACGATGCGATCGGCGCCGACCTCTTTCGGGTTGTCGGTGAGGATCGGCATCCCGGTCTTGACGCCCGGCTCGACGATGATCGCGGGGAACCGGAAGTAGCGCTCCACCATCTCCCGCATCGCCTGGGTCATGCGCGGCACGACGCTCGAGATGACGACGCCGGTGATCTGGCGGGTGAACGACAGGCCGACCTGGCTCAGCAGACCCTGGATGATCAGCGCCAGCTCGTCGGCCGTGCGGTCGGGATCGGACGAGATGCGCCAGTGCTGCTCGAGCTCGGAGCGCTCGAACATGCCAATCGTGGTCTGGGTGTTCCCGACGTCAACGCCGAGAAGCATCGCCGTTCACCTCCAGGCTGAAATCGACCGCAGGAGCCGAGTGGGTCAGGGCCCCGACCGAGATCGAATCGACGCCGGTCCGCGCGATGTCGCCGATCGTCTCGAGCGTGACGCCACCCGACGCTTCGGTCTTCGCGCGGCCGCGGGCGAGGCTCACGGCTTCCGTCATCGTGGCGAGGTCCATGTTGTCGAGGAGCAGCTCGTGCGCGCCGGCCTCGAGCGCCTCACGCACCTGCTCGAGCGTGTCGCACTCGACCTCGATCCAGAGCGACGGGTGCGCGTTCCTCGCTTTGGCGATCGCCTCGCTCACCGAACCGGCCGCGGCGATGTGGTTGTCCTTGATGAGGTAGGCGTCACTCAGACCCATGCGGTGGTTCACGCCCCTGCCCGACCGAACGGCAGCCTTCTGGAGCACGCGCATCCCCGGGATCGTCTTGCGAGTGTCCCGCACCTCGACCCCGCCGGCGGCTTCGACATAACGCCTCGTCATCGTGGCGACGCCGGACAAACGCATCAAGAAGTTGAGCGCAGTTCGTTCGGCCGTAAGGATCGCTCGCAACGAGCCTTCCACCGTGGCGACGACATCGCCGGGACGGATGAGGTCGCCGTCCTTGGCGCTGAGCTCGACGACCGCGTCATGATCGAGTTCGCGGAACGCCGCGGAACAGGCCTCGGTGCCGGCGAGAACGGCCTCTTGCTTGGCCATCACGCGCGCGATCCCACGCGCCGACTCAGGGACGATGGCCTCGGTCGTCAGGTCGAACGACTCGCCGAGATCCTCCGCGAAGGCACGGTGGACGGCTTCGTGTATCGGGTCGTCGATCAATTTGATCCCTACTCGGCGGCCAGGAAGACCTCGCCGGCGTGGATCTCGTCGGAGATCGACGTGGGCCGGTTGCGCTCGTCCACCATCACGACCGTCGGATGCAGGTTGCGCGCCTCGGCGTCGGACAGCTGCGCGTACGACATGACGATGATCTTGTCGCCTGCGTGGATGAGGCGAGCCGCGGCGCCGTTCATCTCGACGACTCCCGAGCCGGCGGGCCCCTCGATCGCGTAGGTCTCGAGCCGCGCGCCGTTGTCGACGTCGACGACGTGGACCTTCTCGTACGGGAGGATGTCGGCCGCCTTCATGAGATCGGTGTCGAGCGTGATCGAGCCCACGTAGTCGATGTTGGCGTCGGTCACCGTCGCACGGTGGATCTTCGACTTGAGCATCGTGCGGTCCATGTTCACCCTTTCCTGATCGAGGCCCCGGCTTTCGGGGTCCCCGTCCGGGCGCCTGAGTCGGGCGCCGGGCTGACGGTCACATTATCTATCAAACGAGCCTTCCCCACCCAAGAGGCGACGGCGAGGAGGACCGGACCCCCCGCTTCTGCCGGTTCGGCCAGGGTGTCCGGATCCACGCAGGCCGCGTAATCGAGCTTGGCGAGCGGTTCGTCCCCGATCACCCGGGCCATAGCCTGGGAGATCGCGTCCGCAGAGCCGTGCCCGGCGCCGATCAGGCGAGCGCCCTCGTCGAGGGCGCGCTTGAGAACGGCCGCGGCGACCCGGTCCTCGCCCTTCAGATAGGTGTTCCTGCTGGACATGGCGAGCCCGTCGGCCTCGCGCACCGTCGGGCAGCCGACGACCTCGACCGGGAAGTCGAGCTGGCGAGCCAGCCGCCGGATCACGACGAGCTGCTGCGCGTCCTTCTCGCCGAAGTAGGCGCGGCACGCTCCGGCGATGTTGAAGAGCTTGCTCACAACCGTGGCGACCCCGTCGAAGTGGCCGGGCCGGGTCTTGCCTTCGAGGACCTCGCCGATCGCGCCCACCGTCACGGTGAGGGTCGACGGCTCGCGGTACATCTCCTCGACCGGCGGATGGAAGACGAGATCGACGCGCTCCGCCTCACAGATGGCGAGATCGGCCTCCAGGTCTCGCGGATACGCCTCGAAGTCCTCGCTCGGGCCGAACTGCAGCGGGTTCACGAAGATGCTGACCAGCACGACGTCGTTCTCCGCGCGAGCCCGTCGCATCAGGCTCGCGTGCCCCTCGTGGAGGAATCCCATCGTGGGCACGAACCCGATCCGCCGTCCTTGCGCGCGCGCCTCGTCGAGGATGCTCCGAAGCTCCGCGATCCGTTCCACGACCTGCGGCTGGGTCATCGAACGAGCGCCTCCTCGAGCGCCTCGGCCACCGCACGGGCTTTCGGGGCGTCGAGCCTCCCGCAGCGAACCGCCCGGTCGAGCGTTCGCCGCGCGTTGGTGACGTACGACTCGAGCAGGTGGGGTGCGCTCGCCGTGAGCGCGGCCAGGTGCTTGCGCACCGTCCCGGCGTCGCCGCGCACGATCGGCCCCGTCAGCGCCTGATCCGCGCCGAGCCTGGCGACGTTCTCGACCGACTGGGCGATCAGCGGCGCGAGCATCGCGCGATCGCCGAGCAGATCCGCCGTGTCACCGGCGATCGCGACCGTGAAATTGGACGCCATCGAAAGCGCAGCGTGGTAGAGGACGCGCGACCCCTCGGGGATGTCCACGGGCGTTCCGCCGAGCTCGCCGACGAACCACGCCGCCCAGGACTTCATGTGATCTGGCGCCGTCACGCCGAAGAACACGCCGGTGAGGTCGGTCGTGGGCTCGGGGATCGTCTGGGCCGGGTGGATCGCCGCCACGTTGGGCCCGCACGCAGACAAGGCCTCCGCACCGGATATGCCGCTCGTGTGAACGACCACCGCGCCGGACCGCAGCCCGGCCGCGACCCGCTCGGCCGTATCCGCGAGCGCGTC
>JBKKCR010000212.1:0-2852 GCA_046712825.1 Actinomycetota bacterium
ACCGGGCAGGTTTTGCAGACGACTTTGGCCCGATACTCCTGCGTAGCGCCCGACGCGAAGAAGATCTCGGCGTCGACCGTCCGGCAAAGGGCCCGGTCCTCCCAATCACCCGTGACGTCTACGGCGCTGATCTTCTGCATGGACACATGGTGGAGGCGAACCAACCCATTTGCGATAGACCACCTGGGTCAATTGATCCCATCCGAAAGGACTCGTCAGAAATACGGAGACCGCTCGTCGGCCTGCCACCCGTCGCGGTACCCTGACCGCGAGCCATGATCAGGGGAGACTACGACCCCGACCGAATCCGCCGGATGAAGGAACCGCTCCGGCGTGTCTGGGCGCGCGCCCGTAGGGCGATGTCGGCGGAGGAGCCGGGCGGCCCTCCTCCCCCAGTGGATCTGAGCGTGAACGGCCGCTTGCATCGGATCGGGCTCGGCGCGCTCGTGATCGGGCTCTCCGCCGCGCTGATCGCGACCCTGACCATCCCCGGCGCGGCGCTGATCGGCCGGCTCGCGCGAAACGTTGCCGGCCGGCTCGACGGCGGTCCGCAGGGCATCCAGGGCGTGTCGTTCAAGATCGCGCAACGCTCGGTGATCTACGCCGCGGGTGGTCAGGTGATCGCGACCCTCGCCGGCGAGGAGAACCGCATGATCGTTCCGATCGATCAGATCCCGGAGATCGCTCAGGAAGCCGTCATCGCGATCGAGGACGCCCGCTTCTACGAGCACAACGGTGTCGACATGGGCGGCCTCTTCCGCGCACTGTTCACCAACCTCGAAGCCGGCAGCATCCGTCAAGGCGGAAGCACGATCACCCAGCAGCTGGTGAAGAACGTCATCGTCGGGACGGAGAAGACCCTCGACCGAAAGATCCGAGAGGCGCAATACGCGAGAGCGCTCGAGCGCGAGAAGTCCAAGCGCGAGATCCTCGAGCTGTACCTCAACGAAGCGTATTTCGGCGAGGGCGTCTACGGCATCGGCACCGCAGCCGAGTTCTACTACGGCAAGAAGGTCGCCAAGGTCACGCTCTCCGAGGCCGCGCTGCTGGCCGGCGTGATAAGCGCGCCGGAGCGCTACGGGCCGGTCGCGAACCCAGCGGCATCGCTCACGCGGCGCAACCTCGTGCTCGACCGCATGGTGGTCCTCGGGTACGCGACCCAGACCGAGGCCGATCGCGCCAAGGCCGAACCCATCAAGGCCTCGAAGCATCCTCTGCCGAAGCCGGTCGAGCCCTACTTCGCCGAGTTCATCAAAGAACAGATCCTCGATAACCCGAAGTTCGGCGAGACGCGCGGCGACCGCGCGGCTGCTCTGTTCCAGGGTGGCCTCAAGATCCACACCACTCTCGACCTCAAGCTGCAGAAGGCCGCGAGCAAAGCGGTTTCGGACGTGCTCACGAGCCCGAAGGATCCCGCGGCCGCCTTGGTATCGATCGAGGCTTCAACCGGCAAGGTCAAAGCGATGGTCGGCGGCAGCGACTTCGAGAAGAACAAGTACAACCTCGCGGTCCAGGGGAAGCGTCAAGCGGGCTCGTCCTTCAAGCCCTTCACGATGATCGCCGCGCTCGAGGCGGGCGTCCCGCCCGGCTTCGCCCTCGACACCCCGTCCCCCATCGAGCTCACCGACGCAGCCGGCCAGGTATGGAAGGTGAACAACTACTCTCAGCGCGGCGAGGGGGTCATGGACCTCCGCCGTGCGACGGAGCTCTCGGTCAACTCCTTCTTCGCCCAGCTGATCCACAAGATCGGGCCCGACAAGGTGGTCGCGACGGCGCAGAAGCTCGGAATACGAAGCGACCTAAAGCCCTACCTGTCCCTCGCTCTCGGCACGTTCGAGGTCTCTCCCTACGAGATGGCGAGCGCGTACGCGACGCTCGCGAACGGGGGCGTGCACTGCGCACCGTTCGCGATCGACCGGATCGTCGACGCCGGCGGCAAGACCGTGGTGCGCAACGACCCGCAATGCGAGCGGGTGCTCGACGACAAGATCGCCGCACAGGCCGACGCGATCCTCCAAGGTGTCGTCACCCGCGGCACCGGCCGCCGGAACGGCCAGATCGGCCGGCCCGCCGCCGCCAAGACCGGCACGACCGACGACTACAAGGACGCCTGGTACACGGGCTTCACGCCGAACTTCGCGACCGCGGTGTGGATGGGCTATCCGAAGGACCGGACGCGGCCCCTCTACAACATCCACGGGTATCCCGAGGTATTCGGCGGAAGCTTGCCGGCGATGATCTGGTCGAAGTTCATGCGCGTCGCCCACGAGGGGCTCCCTATTCTCTCGTTCCCGGCCCCGCCGTCGGCGCCGAAAGCAGTGGTCCCGGACGTAACCGCCGTCCCGTTCGAGGACGCCAAGGCGGCACTCGAGGCGGCCGGTTTCAGCGTCCGCCAGAAGACCGTCTCGTCCTCGTACGCGCCCGGCGTCGTCGCGGCGCAGGACCCTCCGGCCGGCACGAAGACGGAAGCCGGGAGGATGATCACGCTGTTCGTTTCGGACGGGTCGGGCGGCGACGAGCCGCCGCCCGAACCGGAGCCGACCTTCGAGCCCGACGCAGAACCGACGCCGTAGCGACGGCCCGCCTCTAGCTGCCCAGCCGCGACTTAACTAGCGCGGAGACCTGACCGCCGTCCGCCCGGCCACGAAGCTTGGGCATGAGCGCCTTCATCACCTCGCCCATCTGTTTCGGCGAATCGGCGCCCGTCTCCGCGATGGCCGCATCCACGAGCGCAGCAAGCTCCTCATCGCTCAGCCGCTCGGGCAGATAGGAATCGAGCACCGTCAGCTCGGCCGTCTCCTTCGCGACGAGGTCCTCGCGGCCCCCCTTCTCGAAGGCTTCGATCGACTCCC
>JBKKCR010000213.1:0-7880 GCA_046712825.1 Actinomycetota bacterium
CGAGCCGCTCCAGCACCGGCTCGAAGCGGCCTTCGAGGAAGGAGACGAGATCCTCGGCGATGTGGCGATGCTCCTCGGTGTCGACGTGTCCGACGCACGGGGCGGCACACTTGCCGATGTCGTAGAAGAGGCACGGCCGGTTGATCCGCCGGCATCGGTCGAACACGCCCTGCGAACAGGTGCGGACCGGGAAGGTCCTCAGGAGCAGATCGAGCGTCTCGCGGATCGCATACGCGTGTGCGAACGGCCCGAAGTAGCGCACGCCCTTCCGCTTCTTCCCGCGAAGCACCATGGCTCGCGGGTATTCCTCGTCGAGCGTGATGGCGAGATAGGGATAGGACTTGTCGTCCCGGTAACGGACGTTGAACCGCGGCTTGTGGGTTTTGATCAGGTTGTACTCGAGGTGGAGAGACTCGACCTCGTTGGCGACGACGATCCACTCGACCTCGGCCGCCGACTCCACCATCGCCGCCGTCCGGGGGTGGAGCGCGTCCGGGTCCTGGAAGTAGCTCGATACCCGGCTCCGCAGCGACAGCGCTTTCCCGACATAGATCACCCGGCCCTGGGCGTCCTTGAAAAGGTATGCGCCGGGCTGATCGGGGATCGTTTCCGGCTTTGGACGCCGGATTCCGCCGGGGATCACGTTCTCTATTCTAAGGAGGCAAAAGGATAGGGCGAGCCCGCAGGCTCGCCCTCGCCACATGGTCTTCGATTAAGAGGCCGCGCAGTTGCCCTGTCCTTCATCCCTCGGCCCCACCGAGGCGGGGCCTTCATGCCTGGGACCACAACACGTTGTTCGCGGTTCTCAACCGACTACATCGGCCTCTCGAGCTCTGGCGATAAGGGACTTGAGACCCGGCCGGCGAAAATCGTCACATCGTACTAGCCCGTTATGCGGGTTCGGCTTCGTGCGCCTGGAGGCCGAGCACCTCTCGCAGGAAGCGGCCGGTGTAGGACCGCGTCACGCCGGCGACGTCCTCGGGCGTGCCTTGGGCGACGATCTCTCCGCCGAGGTTCCCGCCTTCCGGGCCGAGGTCGATGATCCAGTCCGCCTGCTTCACGACGTCGAGGTTGTGCTCGATCACGATCACCGTGTTCCCGGCGTCGACGAGCCGCTGCAGCACGCCGAGCAACTTGGAGATGTCCTCGAAGTGGAGGCCCGTCGTCGGCTCGTCCAGGATGTACACCGTCCGGCCCGTCGCACGCTTCGACAGCTCGCTCGCCAGCTTCACGCGCTGCGCTTCGCCGCCGGACAACGTCGGCGCCGGCTGCCCGAGCTTGATGTAGCCGAGACCGACGTCGTTCAGCGTCTCGAGGTGCCGGCGTATCACCGGCAGCGCCTCGAAGAACCCCACCGCTTCCTCGACCGACATCTCGAGCACCTGCGAGATGTTCTTGCCCTTGAACGTGACCTCGAGCGTCTCGCGGTTGTAGCGCTTGCCCTTGCAGATCTCGCACGGGACGTAGATGTCGGGCAGGAAGTGCATCTCGATCTTGATCTGACCGTCGCCAGCGCACGACTCGCAGCGTCCGCCCTTGACGTTGAACGAGAAGCGGCCCGGCAGGTAGCCGCGCGCGCGAGCCTCCTGCGTCTTGCTGAACAGCTGGCGAACATGATCGAACACGCCGATGTAGGTCGCCGGATTCGAGCGCGGCGTCCGGCCGATCGGAGCCTGATCGACGTTCACGACCTTGTCGATGTGCTCGATGCCGGTGAGGGCGCGGTGCTTCCCGGGAACGGTGCGCGAGCCGTAGATCTTGTGCATCAGCGCCGGATAGACGGTGTCGGTCAGCAGGGAGGACTTGCCGCTGCCGGAGACTCCGCTGATGCACACGAGGGAGCCCAGCGGGAACTTTACGTCGATGTTCTTGAGATTGTTTTGCCGCGCGCCCTTCACGGTGATGAAGTTGCCGCCCGGCGGGCGGCGCCATGCCGGTATCGCGATCGAACGCTTCCCCGCGAGGTACTGACCGGTCAACGACTTCTTGTTCCGCAGAAGGTCCTTGTACGAGCCCGCGTGGACGATCTCGCCGCCGTGCTCGCCGGCGCCGGGGCCGATGTCGACGACGTAGTCGGCCGTCTGGATCGTGGCTTCGTCGTGCTCGACGACGATCAGCGTGTTGCCGATGTCGCGGAGGCGGATGAGCGTCTCGATGAGCCGGTGGTTGTCGCGCTGATGCAGACCGACGGAGGGCTCGTCGAGGATGTAGAGGACGCCGACAAGCCCGCTGCCGATCTGCGTCGCGAGTCGGATCCGCTGCGCCTCGCCGCCGGCCAGCGTCGCGGCCGAGCGTTCGAGCGTCAGATAGTCGAGCCCGACGTCGATCAGGAACCCGAGCCGCGACGCGACCTCCTTGATGATCCGGTCGCCGATCAGGTGCTCGCGATCGCTCCATTCGAGGGTTCGCACGAACTTGTCGGTCTCGCTGATCGACATCCGGCAGAGGTCAGAGATGTGGGTCCCCCCGACGGTGACCGCCAGCGACTCCGGCTTGAGGCGCGTGCCCTTGCACGCCGGGCACGGCACCTCCAGCATGTACTCCTCGATCTTCTCGCGCTGGTAGTCGCTGTCGGCCTCGTCGCGCTTCCGCTCGAGCCAGCGGACGACGCCTTCGTAATAGGTGTTGTAGGAGCGCGTCCGGCCGTACCGGTTCCGATACCTCACGTGGACCTGGTCGTCGCCGGTGCCGTACAGGAAGATGTCTTTCTGCTTCTTCGTGAGCTTGCGCCACGGCGTCTTGGGCTTGGCGCCCGCGTGCTCCGCGACCGACTCGAGCATGCGCGCGAAGTACTCGGTCCGGCCGCCCGTCCACGGCGCGATCGCGCCCTCGTTTACCGGGAGGTCCGGGTCCGGCACGACGAGCTCCTCGTCGACCTCCAGGTGCGTGCCGAGCCCGTCGCAGCGCGGACACGCGCCGTACGGCGAGTTGAACGAGAAGTTCTTCGGCTGCAGCTCTTCGAACGATAGCCCGCAGTGGTGACACGCGAGGTGCTGCGAGTAGGTCTGCACCTCGCCGGTGTCGACGAGCTCGATCGCGACCATGCCTTCGGCCAAGTTGAGCGCCGTCTCGATCGAATCGGCGAGACGACGCTCGAGCCCCGGCTTCATGACGAGCCGGTCGACGATCACCTCGATCGAATGCTTGTAGTAGCGGTCGAGCCGGATCTTCTCGGAGAGCTCGCGAACCTCGCCGTCGACCCGCGCTCGCGCGAAGCCCTTCTTGCCGAGGTCCTCGAGCAGCTTCTCGTACTCGCCCTTGCGAGATCGCACGATGGGAGCGAGGACCTGGAACTTCGTTCGCTCCGGAAGCGCACGGACCTGGTCGACGATCTGGTCGGGCGACTGGCGGGCGATCGGCCGCCCGCACTTCGGGCAGTGGGGCTTGCCCACGCGCGCGTACAGCAGCCGCAGGTAGTCGTAGATCTCGGTGATCGTGCCGACGGTCGAGCGGGGGTTGTGGCCGGCCGTCTTCTGATCGATCGAGATCGCCGGCGACATGCCTTCGACGAAGTCGACGTCGGGCTTCTCCATCTGCCCGAGGAACTGACGTGCATACGACGACAGGCTCTCGACGTAACGGCGCTGACCTTCCGCGTAGATGGTGTCGAAGGCGAGGCTCGACTTACCGCTTCCGGAGATGCCCGTGAATACGATCAGCTTGTCGCGCGGGAGCTCCAGGTGAACGTTCTTGAGGTTGTGCTCACGGGCGCCGTGGATGACGATCTTCTCGGTTGCCAACGCGTCGGCCGCTCCCTTTACGCCTTAGTCGACCGCGATCTTGACCACGCCGTTCTCGACCTTGGTCGGATAGGTCGGAACAGGCTCATCGGACGGACCGATCACCGGTTCGCCGGTTGTGATGTCGAACACGCTGCCGTGGAGCGGGCACTCGATCTGGTTCTCCTCGATGAGGTCGCCCTCGCCGAGCGGCCCGCCCGCGTGCGGACATTCGTTGCCGATCGCGTAGTACTCGCCGTTCTGGTTGATGAGCGCGATCTCGACACCTTTTACGTCCACGACGGTTGCCGAACCCGGCGGCACGTCTTCGATCTTGACCACCTCGACGAAGTTCTCCATCCACTCTCCCCCGCGGAACTCGGCCGGGACCCGTTTGCGGCCGGGACCGGCGCTTGGACCCACCTGGACCCGGCCATGATAGCGAGGCCAGACGACACGTTCCCCGGCGAGCCTGGTCCGGTAGGGACCACTAGGATTGGCGGGATGCTGCAACTCCGGCGGGACACCGAGATATTCCGGATAGACGGCGGCTGGTTCCAGGCCCGATGGCATTTCTCATTCGACCGGTACCGCGACCCCGAGAACATGGGCTTCGGCACGCTCCGCGTGTTCAACGACGACCGGCTCATCCCCGGGGCCGTCTGGCCGATGCATCCTCACCGGGACATCGAGGGGATCACCTACGTCGTCGAAGGAACCTTCCGGCACGAGGACGACATCGGCACCGGCGGCGTCTTGCCGGCCGGCTCCGTCCAGCGGATGACGCTCGGGTCGGGAGCCCGGCACTCCGAGCAGAACGGCTCGGAGACCGAGCCTATGAGGTTCATCCAGATGTGGATCATGCCGGCCGTGCTCGGACTCGGGCCGTCGTGCGAGCAACGCGTCTACACCAAGGAGGACCGAACCGACACGCTCCTGGAGGTGCTGTCACCCGAGGGCGGACCGGGGGTGCTGGTCCACGAGGAGGCGAGGGTCTTCATCTCGTCACTGTCCGCAGGCGCCGCGATCGCGCGCGACATCCCGGCCGGGTTCGGGCACTACTTCTATCTGATCTCCGGCGGCATCGAGCTGAAAGGCGAGAAGCTCGCGATCGGCGACGCGGCCAAGATCAGCGACGAGCGCGAGCTGACCGTTCGCGCGCTCGAGCCGTCCGAGCTGATCACAGTCGAAGTTCGCGTCTGAGGCGATGCCGGCCAACGAGACGCCGCACCCACCGGAGACGGCCGAGTTCGGTCACGTGGTTCCCGGCGGCCCCACGCATTCCTACGAAGCCGCCGACGGTTTCCTGGTCAAGAAGCTTTCCGTAGGGCCCTACGACAACAACGTGTACGTGCTGTCCTCGGAGGGCGAGGCGCTACTCGTCGACGGGGCCAACGACGCCGACCGGATCCTGGCCGAGCTCGAGGGGTTCCGCGTGAAAGGGATCGTTCAGACGCACGGCCACTTCGACCATGTGCAAGCTCTGGAACGGTTGGTGGAGGAGCTCGGCGTCCCGGTCCACGCGCACGGCGGTGATCGCATCCCGGTTCCCACCGAGCACATCGGCGAAGGAGACACGCTCGAGGTCGGCGGCGTCACGGTTCGCGCACTGCACACGCCGGGCCACACACCCGGCTCGGTTTCATTCGTCGCCGGGCCGTTCCTGTTCTCGGGCGACACGCTGTTCCCCGGCGGCCCGGGCAACACGGAGGGAGACCCGAAGCGATTCACCCAAGTGATGACCTCTCTCGGGCGCCTGTTCGCGCTGCCCGACGAGACGCGGGCGTGTCCGGGTCACGGGCTCGATTCGTTCATCGGGCGCGAACGCCCGTACGTCGAGACGTGGCGCCGCCGGGGCTGGTAGCGCGTTAGGCCTGCGGCCTCGCCGGCTCGGGCTCCCAGTCACGGACGGCCTCCGCGACCTTCACCAGAACGGTCGCGAGCCCGGCCACACCGAGGAGTCTCAGGACGGGATGCCGCCGGACGATCGGCGAGCGCGCGATGACGGGAGCGACCGCGATGACCCCCATGGAGAGCTTGTTCCGGAGATCCTTGCCTCGCGGCGAAGCGAGATAGGTCAGGGCGTCGTTCACGACCCGCTGGACGTCGTCGCGGACATTCGCGGCGACGCCTTCCACCGTCTCGATCATCGAGAAAGCCGGCTGACTCTCGTCAGCCGGCTTCCCCTGTGAAGCTTTGTTCGTCACTAGACCGCGGCACCCCGCCGACCCGACACCGCGCGGTACACGAGCAGTGCAACGATGGCTCCGATGATCGAGCCGATGATCCCGGACGGCTGGATGTCGGCGTCGCCCTTGTAGAACAAGCTTCCGAGGAAGCCTCCAACGAACGACCCGATGATCCCCAAAACGATGGTTCCGATGACGCCCATCCCGTCCCGGCCGGGCACCACTGCCCGCGCGACGAACCCCGCGATCAAACCGATGATCAGCCACCACACGATGCTCATCCGCTGCCTCCCTCACTTGACGGCTGCAGGAGTGTTACCCGTTCCGCGCCACGACGAATCGTGGCCGGCCGCCTAGGCCGTCGCTTTGCGGAACGCCATCCGCGCGAGCGTCATCCCACCGATCGCGACGCCGACGAGGAACAAGGTGGCCCACCCGAGTTGTCCCCAATCGATCGCCGTGGACAGCGTCCGGTTCTCGACGACGCCGACCATGAGGTTCCGCGAGGCGTCGACCGCGTACGCAACGGGGTTGAACTTCCCGAATGTGGCGATCCAGCCGGGGAGGACATCCTTCGGTACGAGCGCCGGCGAGAGGAACAGCAGCGGGAATAGGAAGAAGTTGACGATCATCAGGGTCGCCTCGGTGCTCTTCGTCCGGAGCGCGACCACGTTCGACAACGCGGCGAGTCCGATGCCGAAGATCACGGCCAGAAGAAGCGCGGCCAGCACGCCGAGCGGCCCGTGCACGAAGCGCACACCGAGCGCCATCGCGAGCAGGACCATGAACAATCCTTGGACGAACATCCGTGCGGCGTCGGCCAGCGCGCGCCCCATCAGGATCGCCATACGGTTGATCGGCGCGATCAAGAACTTGTCGAAGAGGCCCACCTCGATGTCGTGCACCATCCCCATCCCGCTCTGGAACGAGCCGAACAGGATCGTCTGAAGCATCACCGCGGGCGCGAACAGCGTCACGTAACTCATGCCCGGCGGCAGCGTCGCGCGACCGAAGTTCTTCATGACCTGGCTGAACAACAGGAGCCAGATCAGCGGCTGCAAGAGCGAGAGGACGAGGAACACCGGCCGCCGGATCGTTCGCTTCATCGAGCGGACGGCCAGCGCCGTCGTGACGCGCAGCGTCTCCACCGTCTATCCCCTCCCCCGGCGGCGCTGGAAGCTGAAACCCGTCGGCTTCCCCTCTTCGTCGCGCAGGGCGTGCCCGGTGATCTTCATGAACACGTCGTCGAGCGTCGGCGGCGAAACGGCGATGCGCGCGTCCAGGCCGGCCTCTTCGATCGCGCGAAGCGCCTCGGGCAGCACCTCCCGAGCTCCGTCCTTCATGTTGGCGATCACCGTGCGGTCGGCCTCGCGCACCTCGGCCAGCCCCTCGATCCCGCGCAGGATCGCGGCACCCCGGTCGATCAGCTCACGGAGGGCGTCGGGGTCGTCGGTCGTGAACGAGAGCGACAGCACCTCTCCCCCGAGCTCCGCCTTCATCGATGCGGGGCTCCCCTCGGCCACGATCATGCCGTGGTCGATGACGGCGAGCCGCTCGCAGAGCGTGTCGGCCTCCTCCATGTACTGCGTCGTGAGGAACACCGTCGTCCCGTTACGGTTGAGGCGCTGCAGCTCATCCCACATCGCGCGGCGGTTCTGCGGGTCGAGCCCGGTGGTCGGCTCGTCGAGGAACAGAAGCTTCGGGCGGTGCATGAGCGCCTGCGCGAGATCGAGACGCCGGCGCATCCCTCCCGAGTAGAAACCGGCGCGGCGGTGGGCCGCGTCCGACAGGCCGACCAACTCGAGCAACTCGTCCGCGCGGCGCAAGGCTTCCCGCTGAGCGAGGTGGTACAGACGGCCGGACAGCACGAGGTTCTCGCGGCCGGTCAGGTCCTCGTCCACCGACACGTCTTGCGCCGCGTAGCCGATCACCTCGCGGATCCGCCGGTCGTCGCGACCGAGCGCGAACCCGG
>JBKKCR010000214.1:0-11241 GCA_046712825.1 Actinomycetota bacterium
CGACGCTTCCGTAGAAGAGATCGGCCGCGCCGACGCGGGCCTTGCGCTCGACCTCGAGGATGCGGATGTCGGTCACGTCGCGGGCTTGCGTGTAGCAATCGTCCTCCGTCGGCCGGACGAGCGCGACGCGAGCGTCCAGATCCAGCTGTTCGACCAGGTACTGCTGTCCCTGATGCAGGTAGATCGCTCCGCGATGGACCGCGAAATGCGAGCGTGACTCGTCGACGGTGCCGAGCAGCGCGCCGGTTTCCGCATCGGCGATCTGCACGATGCCGCCGGCCGACCGGATGTCGATCTCCTGCGCGGGGGAGCCACGTCCGGCCCAGTAGTGCTTGGCGCCCCGCGCCCGTAGGTTCCCGGCCGCGGTCCCGCGCTCGATGGCTTCGCGCAGCGCCGGGCCGTAGATGCCGGCGTCGCCGTCGGTGAGCGGAAGCTCGTACGCGGCGCAGCCGAGGTGTGGATCCAGGATGTTCGGGTTGGCGTGATCGACGAGGGCCGACTCGTGCGTGCGCCCGAACAGCTCCTCGGGATGGGCGATCAGGTACTGATCGAGCGGATCGTCCCCGGCGACCATGATCGCCAGCGAGTCCTGCCGCGTTCGCCCGGCGCGACCGGCTTGCTGGAACGTGCTCGCGACCGTCCCCGGGTAGCCGGCGAGGATGCACGCGTCGAGGCCGCCGATGTCGATGCCGAGCTCGAGCGCGCTTGTGGCGGCGATGCCGAGCAGGTCGCCGTCCACGAGAGCGCGCTCGAGCGCGCGACGCTCCTCGGGGAGGTAACCGGCTCGGTAGGCGGCAACGCGGTCGGCCAGGTGAGGGCGCTCGCGCTCGAGGCGCTGGCGGGCGAAGGAAGAGATCAGCTCGGCGCTCTTGCGTGACTTGGCGAACGCGATCGTTCGTATGCCCTCGCCGACCAGCGTCGCGAGGAGCTCGGCGGCCTCCGCGTTCGGGCTGCGCCGCGCGCCGGACGCCTCGTCTACGAGGGGCGGGTTCCACAGCGCGAAATGCTTCTTCCCGCGCGGGGACGCGTCGTCGGCGACGGCCTCGAACGCGAGTCCGGTGAGCCGCTCAGCGAGCTCGGCGGGATTGCCGATCGTCGCCGAGGCCGTGACGAACCGGGGCGACGCGCCGTAGCGGGACGCGAGCCGGCGGAGCCGCCGCAAGACGTTGGCAACGTGGGAGCCGAAGATGCCTCGCAGGATGTGCATCTCGTCCACGGCGACGATGGACAGATGCTTGAGGAACGTCGCCCATCGGTCGTGCGTCGGCAGGATCCCGTAGTGGAGCATGTCTGGGTTGGTGATCAGGAGGTTCGCGTTCCGGCGCGCCCAGCCGCGTTCCGGGCCCGGCGTGTCGCCGTCGTAGACCGCGGCGCGGATCGCGGGAAGTGCGAACCCGCGGATCGCGCGGAGCTGATCGTTCGCGAGCGCCTTCGTGGGGAAAAGGTAGAGCGCCGTCGCTTTCGGATCGGTGGTGAGCCGCTCCATCGTCGCGAGCTGATACACGAGGCTCTTGCCGCTCGCCGTTCCCGTCGCGACGGCGACGTTGCGTCCGGCGCGCACGGCGCGGAGCCCCGCCGCCTGATGCTCCCACAGCCCATCGACGCCGAGCCGTCGCAGCCGGACCGAAAGCTCGGGCGCCAAGACGACATCGGCGGCCACCGCGGGCTCACGGGCTGGAAGCGTCTCGAGATGGACGAGGGGCTCGCCGGTCTCCGAGCGTGAGCGAAGCCGATCGAGCAGCATGAGGGGGTCCATCCCGGGCATCGTATCGTCGCCCAACGACGTCGATTCCCTCTGGTAGGGTTCCGCGGCGCATGGACGAGCAAGACGCGGTCGTCACCCACGAGCCAGAGTCGGTCCGCAGCGGGTGGATCTATATCGCGCTGGCTGCAGGGCTTTGCGTCCCCGCTGTAGTGCTGCGCTCTGGGTTGTTCGAGATCACCACCGAAGTCGACACGCTCTTGTTCGGGGTGGGGATCCTGGGGGCAGCATTCATGCTCTCGTGGGGCGCGGAGGTCGCGCAGCTGGAGATCTCGCAGGCGCTCGCGATCGCGTTCCTCGCGTTCGTCGCGGTGCTTCCCGAGTACGCCGTGGACCTGGTTTTCGCGTGGAAGGCCGGAACGCAGGACCGTCTGCAGGAAGTCACGGGGATCCTTCCATCCACATGCCCTGGTGAAGCGCGCTGCCGCGAGCTCGCGATCGCGAACATGACCGGCGCCAATCGCCTCCTGATAGGGATCGGGTGGGCCGTGGTCGTGCTGATCTGGTGGAAGCGCAGCGGCGAGCGAGAGGTGCGCTTGGGCGACCGGCGGCGCATCGAGCTCGGGTTCCTGTTCCTTGCGACGCTGTGGGCGTTCAGCATCGTGATAAGGGCCCATCTCAGCATGCTCGATCTCGTCGTGCTCCTCGCCGTCTTCATCGCCTACGTCTGGCACGCCGCCCTCGAGGAATCCGAACATCCCGAGCTCGTCGGCCCACCGGTGGCGATCGCCGCCCTCTCCAAGAGGAAACGCCGCGTCGTCACGGTCCTGATGTTCCTCTTCGCCGCGGGGATCATCCTCGCCGCGGCCGAGCCCTTCGCGCATGGTCTCGTCGAAACCGGGCAGAAGTTCGACATCGACGAGTTCCTTCTCGTCCAGTGGCTCGCGCCGCTCGCCTCGGAAGCTCCTGAGATGATCATCGCGATCTTGTTCGTGCTCCGCGCGAACCCGGCGGCCGGGCTCGGCACGCTGGTGTCGTCGAAGGTGAACCAATGGTCGCTCCTGATCGCCACGATCCCGCTCGTCTACGCGATCGCGCACAAGAGCTTTTCTCCGATGCCGCTCGACGGCCAGCAGGTCGAGGAGGTGTTCCTCACCGCCGCGCAATCGGCGTTCGCCGTTGGGATCCTCGCGAACCTGTCGATCTCAAAGGGAGAGGCGGTGACGCTGCTCGTTCTCTTCCTCGGGCAGTTCGGGTTCTCCAACAGCAACGCGCGATGGGGCTTCAGCGGCGTTTACCTTGCCGCGTTCGCGTACATCTTCATCCGGAGATCCGAGGCGCGACGCGGACTGCTCGGGGCGGTGCGTGCGGCGCTGTCCCGTCCGACCCGCGGGTAGCTCGGCTACGAGGCGACGGGAACCGCTTCATCTTGCGCGACCAATCGAAGCGTGAACGTCGCACCCTTGCCGGCGGTGCTGCGGACTGAAAGCTCGCCGCCTATCGCACGAGCGAGCTGCCGGGCGATGTAGAGGCCGAGGCCCGTGCCCCCCTGGCTGCGCGTCATGTGATCCCCGAGGCGCTTGAAGCGTTCGAAGATGCGCTCCATCTCGTGCTCGGGGATGCCGGGGCCCCGGTCGGTGACCGAGACCTCGATGGCGTCGCGCGATCGCGTCACCGCGACCTCGATGGGGAGGTCGGTCGGCGAGTACTTCATCGCGTTCGAGAGAAGGTTGGAAAGGATCTGCTCGACCCAAACCTCGTCACCGCGCGTGGAGTGGTGAACGCCGTCCACCCGGAAGACGACCTCGCGCAGTTCGTTCTCTGTCTGGAAATCCGCCACCGTCTTCTTTGCGACGGCGAGAACGTCGACGATAGCGTCGCGTCGGTCGGAGAGTCCTCGTTCGACCTTCGATACCTCGAGGATGTTGGTGATGAGGCGCTCGAGGCGCTCGGAATGCCGCAGGATCGCTTGGACGCCCTCTTCGCGCTGCTCCGGAGAGAGGTGGTCGCCGAGCCGCAGCAGCGTGACCGCCCAGCCCTTGATCGGCGTGAGTGGCGTTCGGAGCTCGTGCGACACGGTCGCGACGAAGTCGTCCTTCAGTCGCTCGAGTTCGCGAGCCTCGGTGGCGTCGCGCGCGACGACGATGAGCATTGAGCCGCGCCCGTCCGGATCGGAGACCCGGGTGTAGGAGCAGGACAGCCAGCGGGACTCCCCGGCCTTCGTCGTGATCTCGATGTCGGAGGGTAGTGCACCGTCGTCGTCGGCCCACCGCTCGAGCCAGACCGCCACGCCGTCGGTGTCGCGCGGCACGAGGGTGCCGAAGAGCCGCGACCCGATCATCTCGTCTGCTCCATGGCCGGTGATCCGCTTGAGAGCAAGGTTCCAGGTCTTGATCGTTCCGGCCGGTGAGATCGTGAGGATCCCGTCGGACGTGCGCCCGACGATGTCGGCCAGCTTCTGGCGTTCCTCGAGGATGGCGTCGAGCAGGCTGGCCTTCGTCACTCCGCGAGCGGCTTCGACGGCGAGCGCCTGGAGTACCGCTTCTTCCCCGCGCTCGAAGCCCTCGAGGCCTTGACGGTTGTAGACGCAGAGGACGCCCAGCGTGCGCTCTCCGTCGAGCAGGGGGGCGGCGAGGCAATCACGCCAGCCTTCGAGATCGAGAAGTGCCGCCGCGATCGGGTCCGGCCCCGACGCGTTCACGCGCACCATGTGACCTCGCTCGGAGAGGGCTGCGGCGAGCGTCTGGAGCTCCCAGGGTTCGTCGTGCTTCCGATATCCATCTTGATCCACGCGGTGCACCGTGCGGATCCTTCCGCTGTAGAAGAGCACGAGGTCGACCGCATCGCCGCCGAAGGACTGCCGGACCTCGCCGAGGAACCGGGGGATCGCCTCCCGCGGGTCGACCGGGGTTGCGAGCTCGAGGGTTGCGCGGTGGAGCCCTGCGAGACGCTCCTGGTCCACGACGGCGGCCGCGTAGGCTTTCGAAGCCCAATGGAGCAGTGCCAGCGGAACGGAGAAGAGGAAGACCCCCGCCGTGCTCCATGTGTAGGTCGCGACGAACATGATCCCGAACGCGACGTTCAGGATCCACGTGATCCCCCACACGGGGACCAGCGGCGCGAAGCTGCGGAGGACGTTCCGGATCGGCTCGCGCTGCACGAGGTGCATCGCGTAGGTGAAGGTCACGATGTTCGTCACGATGACGACGGTGATCGCCACGATGAGTGCGAGCGTGTTGGCTCCGTCGAGGCCGGCGCTGGTCGGCAGTAGGTTGAACACGATGCTTCCCAGAGCCGCCGCCGCGCTCCACTGGGCAACGTTGAACGACGCCTTGACGAACGCGTCGCGTCCGATGATCGCGGCCGCCGCTTGAGCCATGCCGACGACCAGGACGAGGACGGGGGTCGGCAACGTCAGGATCGCAGGCGCGAGCGCCGCCTCGAAGAGGGTGATCCCGTCGATGTGCCCTCGGTAGCGGAACCGCATCATCAACCGCTCGGCCGCAACGAGCAGGGCGAAGAGAGCGGCTGCGCCGGGCAACGAGGTGCCGGTCGGACCGCGCAGGCTCGTCGACGCGAGTACCGAAGCGATCGCGACCCCGAACAGGATCCCGGTGAACAGCGCTATCCGGCTCGCGGACGGTTTGCTCGGAACGGCACCGCTCATCCGGGGCGCGAGCTCGTCAGTATCAGCACGCACCGGTCGTTACTCCCACGCGCCGTACCAAGCCGAGCCGTGCCAGGAGTTCCCGTGCCAGGAGTTCCCGTGCCACGAGTTCCCGAACCAGGTGCTGCCGTGCCACGAGTTCCCGTGCCAGGAGTTGCCGTGCCAGGAGTTGCCGTGCCAGGAGTTGCCGTACCACTGCGACAGGCTCCACGTGAGCGAGTTCCACGGCACCCCCGTGTAGACGATCGGGTCCCAGAGGAGAAGCTGCAGGGTGAGGATGCCGTTGACGATGGTTTGCTCGGAGTCGTCTGCTTGCACCTCGACCGTGCCGCGGCTCTCGTCCAGAGCGCCCAAGCCGTTCGAGCGATCGAGCCCCGCGTTGGCGGTCCCAGACGGAGCGGAGAACGTCCCGGTGTAGGCGTCCACCACACCACTTCCGACGGCCATCGGGTCGTCCGATGCAGCGTCTCGAGCGGTCGACTTCAGCGCGTACTTCACGCGGTTGGGGCTCCAGGTTGGGTTCCGCTGAAGCATGAGCGCGGCGACCCCCGAGACGGCGGCGGTCGCCTGCGACGTGCCGCTTCCCTTCCGGTACGAACCGTCGACGTAGTTCGGGAACTGGGTGTCGATCGCGCTCCCGGGAGCGCGCAGGGAGACGATGTGTGACCCGGGCGCGACGACGTCGGGCTTTGCGATCCCATCGGAGCTCGTCGGCCCCCGCGAGCTGTAGTTCGGTAGCGTGTCGTCGCCGAGACCGTTCGTTCCCATGTCGTCGATCGCGCCGACGGTGATCACCCACGGATCGTCACCGGGCTTGGAGATCGTGCCGGGCTCGGGTCCGAGGTTGCTTGCCGCGACGACGACGACGATCCCCGCGTCCCACGCCTTCTCGACCGCGTAGTTGAGCGGGTCGGTGCGGTAGGTCTGCGTGCCGTTCGTGCCCAGCGAGAGGTTGAGGACCTTGATGTTGTACTGGCTCTTGAAGGAGACCACCCACTGGATCGCGGCAAGGAGCGTGCTCACGTCCGTCGAGCCGGACGCGCCCGCGATCTTGACCGACAGGAGATTCGCCTGGGGGGCGACGCCCTTCCACTTGCCTCCGGAGGCGGCGCCGTTCCCGGCGATGATCCCGGCGATGAACGTCCCGTGACCGAAGGAGTCGTCGCACGTGGGCTCGCCGGAGAAGTTCTTGCATGAGCTCGTCCCGCCGATCAGCCCGCCGTTGCTCACGTCGACGACGCGCCCCGCGAGGTCTGCGACCTCGGTGATCCCGGTGTCGATGACCGCGACGGTCATGCCCTGGCCCTTATAGCCGGCGTTGTTTACCTGGTCGGCGCGAACGACCTTCCGGTAGACCGAATCCGGCGTCGACGGGTTCCCGTTCTCCGCTACCGAGACCTTGCGATCCAGCGTCAGCGTGTAGATGCCGGCGACGCTCGCGATGTCGGCGATCTCGGATGCGGGCACGACCGCGGCGAACCCGTTCACGATCGGCAGGTCCTTGGTGACGACTCCGCCCGCTCGTGTCACGGCGCGAACCGCCTCCCGAACCGCTCCCGGGCGGGCGCGCACGATCACGTTCACGTCACCGGTGGTGATGGATGAAAGCGCCGGGTCGAGCTCGACGGCGCCACCGGAGCTCGATGTGGTCACCGGACGCAGCGCTGGAGTCGCCAGGGCGAGCATGCTTGCGAAGAGCAAGAAGACAAGCGCGTTGCGAGTGCGGCGTGCGGTGGCCGTCAACAGCCTCATCTCTCCCTGATCCCCTGATCCCCTGATCCCCTGATCCCATCAGGGAACTCGCCACGCAGTATCTCGGGAGAACTGCGGTGGGATGTATAGCTCGTATGGGCCAAGTAGGTGGACTAATTCCAGCGTAGTCCCGTCACCGAAGTACCTAGGCTGGCGACCGGGGAATCCGCTTTTAGTAGGACCTCAGCGAGCGGATGAAACGAGGAGCCGGCGGCTGCCGGCCGATGGGCTTAGCCGCTGGAGCCGAGGACGCCGTCGTCGGCGACGTCGCGGTAGACACGATAGGAGCGCTCGTCGAGGATCACGCTCGACCCGGCGTCGGTCGTTCCGGTGTCCGCCCGTGGCACGACGTTGGTGACATCCTTCGGCGTGATCTGCAGCAGCACGAGTCCTAGTCGGAACGCGTCGACCAATGGGATGTTCATCTTGACGTTCGCGAAGATCGACCGCACGAAATCGAGGGTCTTGCTCGGATCCTTCGCGACGAGCGCACGTGCCTTTGTTAGCCCGCCGATCATGACAAGGCCCTGGTTCTCCGAACGCGAGAGGTCGCCGAGCGGCGCGTCCTTGCGGTTGCGCGACATCGCCAGCGCTTCGGCGCCGTTCAGAGTTTGAGGACCTTTCTTGAGATTGGCGCGCGAGGCCCGGTCGTTCATGGCGTAGGGCACGTTGACGGGGATCCCTCCAAGGTCATTGACCATGTTCGCCAGATGCTCGAAGCCCGCGAGCATGTAGTAGTCGAACTTGAACGTGGCCGGTCCGCCGTGGTCGCGCACGAGGCGCTCGACCGTGCTGATCATGCACTCGGGCCCGCCGAAGAACAAGCCTCCGGTGATCTTGGTCGGCCTGTTGAAGCAGGTCACCGGAACGTATGAGTCGCGCGGGATCCCTACGATCGAAGCTTTCTTCAGCTTGGGCTCGATGGCGATGATGTGGATCGAGTCCGCTCGCCCGCTCTGGACCTTCCCGGGGCGGTTGTACGCGGGAGATCCGCCGTCGCTCCCGAGCGCCAGTACGAAGATCGGCTTGTCGAACGATGGACGATGCGAACCGGCGTGCGCGCGGTTGATGACGATCGGCTTCTCTTGGGACTGCGCGATGGTCACGCCGCCGACCGTTGTCCAGGCGAGGGCGCTTGCGAGGCCGATGGCGATCAACACGGTGAGGCTCCGGCGGCGGCTCATGACGACGGGCTCGCGGTGGGGGACGGCGTCGGGGTGGTCTGGGCTGCGTTGGTGTCGTACGCGGTGATCTTCCAGCTCGACCCGAGCTTCTGGAGGTAGTAGGTCGCGGCTTGGCTGATGGTTACCGTTGGGCCCGAGCGCTTCAGCGTTCCGCGGCCTTCGAACTGCACCGTGGCCACCGCGAACGTCGGCTTCTGCTTGGAGTCCCAGTAGATGCTCACTCCGAGCGAGTTGCTGCCGAGGTCGACTCGCTTGAGCTCCGTGCGCGCCTCGCCGATCGTGAGCGCCGGCAGATCCCTCTGGAAGGAAGCTTTCGCTTCGTCGACGAACAGTCCGGCGAGATCCTCGAAGGTCCCATCGCCCCAGGCGCCCGGGTCGACGAACGCGTCCTGGTAGTACTCACTGAACATCTTCGTGAGGTTGTCGACCTCACCCTTCTGCGTGCTCACCCCGGCGGCCTTCCCTTGGAACACGTGCTTCGCCTTGGCGACGAATTCCACCGTCGGGATCGGCGGCTCGTCGGGTCCGCCGAGCGGGCCACCGCCCCGCGTCAACAGCACGACCACCAAGACCAAGACACCGAGCAACCCGAGCACGCTGAAGGTTCGACGGCGGCGGTAGTTGGGTCGACGCACGGAGAAAGACGCGCTTTCGGGCATGTGCGCGGGAGCCTAACGTTGGGGTTCCCGACCGGCAAGCACCCAGGTCAGCGCGCGTGCGCACGAGATCCCATCCGCTTTGCCAGCCCCAGGGACGCGGGATAGCATCCTCCGGCACCTTTTCGAGGTTTCCGGGGTTCTTTCTCATCGCAGGAGGTCATATGCCGATCGTGCTTGCTCAGGAAGGCGGGAAGATCGAAGCCACCTTCCGAACGCTTGAGAACAACGCGCTGTGGGTGATCCTCGGGATCTCGTTGCTCGCGCTCGCCGTCGCATACGTCCTAGTGAAAGGTGTCCTCAAACACCCGGAGGGGACGCCGAAGATGATCGAGATCGCGAAGGCGATCCAGGAGGGCGCGAGCGCCTACCTGAATCGCCAGTTCAAGACACTCGGCGTCTTCCTCGGCATCCTGGTCGTCTTCCTCTTCTTCGTGCTGCCGGTTCCGAAGGACGCGGAGCACTCCGAGTTCGCACTGCGGTTCGGGCGCTCGATCGCGTTCATCATCGGCGCCGGTTTCAGCGCGCTTACCGGATTCATCGGCATGTCGCTGGCCGTGCGCGCGAATGTGCGCGTGGCCAACGCCGCCCGCGAGTCGGGACTCCGGCGCGCTCTCACCATCGCGTTCCGCGCCGGCGGCGTCGCCGGGATGTTCACCGTCGGGCTCGGCTTGCTCGGCGCGACGGTCGTGCTCCTCATCTACAAGGCCGACGCGGCGCAGGTGCTGGTCGGGTTCGGCTTCGGCGGCGCGCTGCTCGCCATGTTCATGCGGGTCGGCGGCGGCATCTTCACCAAAGCGGCCGACGTCGGCGCCGACCTCGTCGGCAAGGTCGAGAAGAACATCCCCGAAGACGACCCTCGCAACGCGGCGACGATCGCGGACAACGTCGGCGATAACGTCGGGGATTGCGCGGGTATGGCGGCCGACCTCTTCGAGTCGTACGAGGTGACGCTGGTCGCGTCGATCATCCTCGGGGCGGCTGCGTTCACGACCTCCGGCCCCAACGGTACCAAGTTCGCGATCCTCGGCGTCATGTTCCCGCTCTTCGTACGCGCCATCGGCGTCATCACCTCGATCATCGGCATCTACATGGTGCGGCCGCGCTCCGAGGAGGAGCACGGGATGAAGGCGATCAACCGAGGCTTCTTCGCCTCGGCGCTGCTGAGCGCGGGCGCGACGTTCGTTGTGGCAAAGCTCTACGTCAAGACCGACGCGCATCCGAACGGCGATCTGCGCGTGTTCTGGGCGGTCGTTATCGGCCTGGTTCTGTCGAGCGTGATCCAGGTCCTCACCGAGCATTACACCTCGACCACGCGCAAGCCGGTACAGGAGATCGCCGATGCGTCCCAGACCGGTCCCGCCACAACCATCCTTTCCGGATTCGCGGTCGGGATGGAGTCCACTGTGTGGGCGCTCCTCGCCGTCGCCGGCGCGATCATCGGAGCGTTCGCTTTGGGTGACACGATCTCGGAGCGGCTGTATTTCATCTCGCTGACGGGCATGGGGATGCTCACGACCGTCGGCGTCATCGTGTCGATGGATACCTACGGTCCGATCTCCGACAACGCCCAAGGCATCGCAGAGATGTCCGGCGAGTTCGAGGGGAGGTCCTCAGAGATCCTGACCGGCCTGGACGCCGTGGGGAACTCGACCAAGGCGATCACCAAAGGGATGGCGATCGCGACCGCGGTGATCGCAGCGACGTCGCTGTTCGGCTCGTTCCGAGAGATCCTTATCGAGAACGACGCCTGGCCCGGCGGGATCCGGATCGACCAGCCCGACGTGCTCGTCGGGCTGCTGATCGGGGGTGCTGTAGCGTTCTTGTTCGCCTCGCTCGCGATCAGAGCCGTCGGCCGAGCCGCCAGCCAGGTGGTGGTCGAGGTCCGCAAGCAGTTCCGCGACCACCCCGGAATCATGGACTACACCGAGAAGCCCGACTACGCGGCCGTGGTGGACATCTGCACGAAGACGTCGCTGCGCGAGCTGATGACCCCGGGTCTGCTTGCCGTGCTCATGCCGATCATCATCGGGTTCGCGCTGCAGGCGGAGGCGCTCGGCGCGTACCTCGCCGGGGTCATCCTCAGCGGGCAGCTTCTTGCCGTCATGCTCTCCAACTCCGGTGGCGCGTGGGACAACGCCAAAAAGCTCGTCGAGGAAGGCCTCTACGGCGGAAAGGGTTCCGAGTCGCACAAGGCCACGGTCATCGGCGACACGGTCGGCGACCCGTTCAAGGACACCGCCGGACCGGCGCTCAACCCGCTGATCAAGGTCATGAACC
>JBKKCR010000215.1:0-36976 GCA_046712825.1 Actinomycetota bacterium
GCACCGAGTTCTCGAGCCAGCTGCGGAAGGTGGCTTCGAAGAGCGGACCGACGGGCCCCATGCCCATCTCGATCTCCTCGACGTGATGGACGCGGGTGCCGCCTTCGACCTGCTCGATCTCGAAGAACGCATTCAGCGACTTGAGCGCGCCGTGCACCAGCGTCACGTGGATGGTCTTGAACGGCACCCATCGGTACCGCGTCACGACCGAGCCGGGCAACCCGAAGAATTTTCCTTCTTCGATCGCGATCATGCCGTCCTCGGTGTCCGAGACCTTGGTGATGCGCACGATCTTGGTATCCGCCTTCGAATACTGCGTGTCGTCGAGCACGAAATCGAAGACTTCCTCCGGCGTCACACCGGAGATCGTCTCCGTTCCTTCACCTCTCATCATGGAAGATTTCGCTCCCTCAGGTTGCGGTCGGTTGGCGAAAGGCAACTTGAGCCTCGCCAACGGATGATTGAGGATTCGTCCGTGGCGAGAGCTAGTTCATGCCTTCTGCGATCGAGATGGCTTGCGCCTTAGAAATGGACGGGCCTTGTATCAGGATGACGATACCGCCCTCGAATAGCTCGAGCGCGACAACCCCCGTGTCGTTGACACCCAGGAGAGCTTTTTGTCCCCGTGCGGTCGTGAATTCAACCGACCCCGAGAACCCTGGATTAGCCGCGTTCGAGACTTCAGTCTCCGCGTGGCTCTCCCAAGCGCTCCTGCTCGTCCAATCGAAGGAGAGCGTCTCGAACACCAGGATCTTTCCATATGGAGCCAGCTCGTAAGCAAGCGCGATGGAGCCTCCCCGCTTCCCCTGATACTCAGTCTGGGATAGCCAAACCGACCTCGGGGAGCCCAACTGAGGTTCCAATATCGCGAAGGGAGCATCCTTCTGTCCTTCGGCGATTGAAGCCTTCTGCTGCCCCTGGGGAAATGGTTGGTTGAACCTGCGCTCAAATGCTTCGTCTGTGGCGGTCGTAGGGTGCGGACTCACTTGGGTTTGTTGATCTGAGGGCTCTCGACCGCAGCCGAACAACGCGACCAGCATGGAAGTCGCTACGAATATGCGCTTGTCGGCAAACATTCGGTTCGCTCTCCGCAGACTCCCGTTCATGACTCTGGAAGATCCCAGGCCGCGTTCGAAAGCCATCGCCATTCTCGGCCAGGAATATCCTCGCCGATTGAGTGGTCCGGAATGTTGTTCTGCCAAAAGGCGAGAGTACCAAGGCCGTCCGTCGTTCGCATCAGGTCGATGAAGTGGTCGTACGGATCTAGTGTGTGACAGCATAAACCGGTCTCGCTGTAGGTGTAGCCCGTTGTCCACCCGATCGAGGTAGGCGGATACACGTTAAAGAAAGAGCCGTCGTTCCCGTAGTCGAATTGAAAGTGCCACTTCGAATCAGATGTCAGGTAAGAGACCTTGGAGACGGACCATTGGCAGCAGGCAACGGCCGGCCCGCGGATGTGTGTCGCGCCAAAGGGACTGCCCCATTCGACGAAGGTTTCATACTGAGGAGTACCGTTGCGCTGAACCCAGCCCACCTCGACCCAATAGTTCCAGTCCTGATTCCTTATGTGGGCGGTGGACCAAAACCGAGTCTTATGCGTGAATGCGTCGGCGCATCCGAGGTCCAAGCTGTGAGCTCGCACCTGGTGCACTGCGCGGGTTCCATGAACTCCGTAGCCAGTCAGAAAGTCGTAATCGAAGAACTCATATTTATTGCAGTGAGTTGCGAAGGCTGGGGTGTCGGGCAGAAGCGTGGCGACCAGGACGAAGACTATCGTCAGGAGAAGGCGTCCTCTTCTTCCACGCGTCCAACCCAGGCGACCGACGTTCAATGAGCGCCCCCGCAGTCCTATCCGCGAGTCGATGAGCACCGGAGCTGCTCCACATCGACGGTACGCCTTCCCTCATAGGAAATCAATGCTTCATCTTGGTTGGCGGCCGCTCCGGCAGGCCGCCCGATGAAGGAGTGAAGCCAACTGTGGGATTTTCATCAGCGCACCCAATGAGATCCCGAAGAATTTCAAGGGATCGGAGAGTATGAACGACGCAGGCAGGTTGATCGCACGGACGCTGGGCACGCACGGCGTCGACGTGATCTTCGCGCTATGCGGCGACCACACGAACTCGATCTTCGACGGATGCGCGTCCGAAGGGATCCGGATCGTCGACGCCAGGGACGAACGCGGCGCGGCGTGGATGGCGTGCGGCTACGCGCTCTCGACGGGTCGCACGGGCGTCGTGATCGTCACCGGCGGGCCGGGCCTGACCAACGCCGTGACCGCCATCGCCGACGCGCAGATGTCGGGAATACCGCTGGTCTGCATCACGGGCGGCGTGGGCTTGACGCAACGAGGCACCGGGCATCCCGGCGACCTCGATCAGATGGCGATCGTGCGTCCCGTGTCCAAGTGGGCGGAGACGGTGCAGCGCCCGAACGACGCCGGCGAGTTCCTCGCGGCGGCGTTCGGCCACGCGCGGGCCGGACGCCCGGGCGTCGCGGTGCTCGAGGTTCCCGTCGACGTCCAACTCCTCCTTACGGACGCGGAGGCTCCCGAGCCGTTGCCGGCCGAGCCGACGGCACCCGATCCTGACCGCATCGCCGCCGCGCGCGCGTTGCTCGCCGCGGCCGAGCGGCCGCTCGTGGTCGCCGGCAGCGGTTGCTTCTGGTCGGGAGCCGCGGAAGCACTCGGCGCGTTCGTCGACACGGCCCGAACGCCGCTCTTCACGATCCGTGCGGCGCGCGGCTTGGTTTCGGACTATCACGAGCTGTGCTTCGGCTTCCCGAATTTCCTTTCGGGTCCGGCGCAGATCGCGTACGGCGAGACCGACGTGGTGCTCGTGGCCGGGACGAAGCTCGATCTGATGCTCGCCGGAGGTGCGTTCAACCCCGACGCTCGCGTGATCCGCGTCGACGTCGACCCGAACGCGTTCGCGCTCGGCCGGCGAGCCGATGTCGAGATCGTCGGCGACGCGCGCCTGACGCTCCAAGCGCTAACCGACGGCTTCGGCGCGCTGCCCACCGGGCCGTGGCTCGAGCGGCTCTCCGCCGCCGACGTCGAACGCCGTCGTGGACTCGACGAGCGTGCAGCGCTCCCGAACGACCCGATCCATCCGGCGCGTCTCGTCGCAGCGGTGGCCGCTTCCATCCCCGAGGACGCGATCGTCTGCGTCGACGCCGGCGAACTTGCCCTGTGGGCGGTCGAAGCGCTCCCCGCCTCCAGACCGGGGTCGCTGATGCTTTCCTTGAACTCGGCACTCGGCGGCCTCGGGATGGGCGTGCCGTGGGGCATCGGCGCCAAGATCGCCCATCCCGAACGTCCGGTGGTGGTGCTCGCCGGGGACGGGTCATTCGGATTCAGCGCGATCGAGCTCGACACCGCGAACCGTCACGGCGCGCCGATCGGCGTCGTCGTCGGGAACGACGGGGGTTGGGGAATCGTCCGGCACATGCAGGAGCTCGTCCACGGTCGCGCCGTGGCATCCGACCTCCACGGCACCGTCTACGAAGCTGCGGCAACGCTCGCGGGCGGGCACGGCGAGCGGGTAACGCGTCCCGCCGGGCTGGAGATGGCGATCACGAACGCGATCGCGGCGAAGACGCCCGCCGTCGTGAACGTGATCCTCGATCCCAAGCCGATGCACGAAGCATGCCGCCTGATCGCGCTGATGTTCTCGCGCCCGGAGAACTCGGGCGGCTAGCGGATCCCCGAATCGAACGAGGCGGTGACCTGCTCGTACATGGGAGGTCGCCCACAGCCCCACCGCCTCTCGACGGCTCAGCGGTTTCGATTTCCTTGTGTAACTAGCGATCTCGCTACGTCCTTCGTGGTCGTCGGCGACCCCGGCGACCCCGAGCGAGGGACGCGAGCGCTTCAGCAGGAGAACTGGCCGCTCATCGCCTGGGAACCTCCGCGTCAGGACACGGGATGGCCGAAGTACTCCTGAGCAAGTCGGTAGTCACTCAGGGTATCGATCTCCACCCAGCGCAGCCCCGTGATGTCGAGAGCCTTGAAGGGCTCGCCTGCCTGAATAATCGCGTCATAAGCAACTTCGTAGTAGAGCTGATGATTGGCGACCTGCTCCATCATCTGCTCGAGCACTGCGAAGAGCATGGCGTTCGACCGCGCGGCGATCCTCTCGACGCCTATGGATTCACCAGCGGCTTTCGAAACCGACAGCTCGTTCCCTATCCGGGCAACGGCCCCGTTTGCATCGCACTGCACCTTGATGACCTCGTCGTCTACCCCCGAGCTATCGACGCACACATAGCTCGAAGCGCTGTCCGCCTCGACCAGTTGCCTGATGATCTCCTCCTGAAAGATCACGTCGCCATCCAACTTGATGAAGGATTCGCCCTGGAGGTGGTCTTTCGCCAGCATCAAGGAGTAGCCCGTGTTGGTCGTCTTGTACTTCTCGTTCGTCGCGAACGCACAGTCCAGGAGTGGGAACGTACGCGCGACGTACTCCCGTATCTCTTCCTGCATATGCCCACAGACGATCACGAACGATCGGATCTCACACTTCATTAGTTTGCGGATCATCTGCTCAAGAGTGTTGCTGTCACCGATAGGCAATAGCGACTTCGGCGTGTCATTCGTGAGGGGCTGCATGCGGTTGCCCATGCCCGCCAGCAAGATGACTGCTTTCATGGCTAACCGCTTCCCAAGCTATTTGCGCAGTGGATACGTGAGGGACTCCGGCTGGCTCATGAGCTGGCTACCGCGCTGTATGAGTCGAACCATGGCGATGGCCATCTGGCCTAGTGCGAAGAGCCAGCACCACAGATCCGGACGACCCAGCAGTGCGGCCAGCGCGCCCAAAGTGACGTGTTCGGCTTCGTCCAGTGCGAAGAATGCACGGTGCCGGAACCAGAACCAGTCGAGTTTCTGGCGGAAGGTCTTAGACTGAGCCTTCTGCGAATCGAGTTCGACGTACAACTCGCGCCGCCGCGCGCTTGACTTGTCGAGGTAGTCCTTGTCCCTGCGAAGCGCACCAAACATCGTCTCTAGCTTGACGTAGTAGCGGAAAAGGAAGCCGAAGCACGACAAAAGCCCGAGCAAGAAGTAGTAGCTCTCACCAGTGAGTTCGACGGCAGCAAGAGCCATCGCCGCGTTGATGATGAGGATTTTCAGAACGTCGAGCGTTTTGTCGAGGTAGTCGCCGATCGCAGAGCTTTGGTTCGTGTACCGGGCTAGTTGACCATCCAGACAATCAAGGACGTAAGACAACGGAAGTAGAAGAGCCGCCAATACACTCCACCATCCGCCCACGACAATGAGCCCCCCACCGATGCCATAAAGAACGAACGACGCCAGGGTCACATGATTGGGGGTGAGGGCAGCGATCTTGCTGGCGTTCCGAAGGAGCCTGTTGGCGAGCTGCGGGTACCACAAGTCGCCCCAGTTGCTGAAGTAGTTCGGCTCGATCACAGAATCCAGGGGCGGATACTTATGAGAGAGCATGGGCGATGCCTTCGCTCGGTGCGGGGATAGAAGGTTTGTGCTCTGCCTCGGTAAATCGCCGCATGATCTTCCGCAACTGGCGCAATGCATCTCGCGTGTCGTGCTTGCGCAGTGCCCCGATGTGTCCGATCTGAAAGATCTTGCCCTTCAGCACACCCTTGCCCTCGTAGACGACGATGCCCGCGGTCTTAAACTCCCGAGCGAGATCCTCGAAAGTGAGATAGCTCGGAAGTGTGACGCAGGTTACGACGCTCGAAGTGTTCTTACCGTAGTCCGCGTACCTCAAGTTCATTCGAGTCAGATGCCTGCGGGTAAAGTCCGCCCGGTCTCGAATGACCTGACGCGAGCGCTCGGTGCCTCGCTTGGTGATCTCCTTCAGTGAGGCATGCAATGACACGAAGACTTGTACCGCAGGTGTGTTCGGGGTTTGGGCGTGATCCTGCATGAACCGAAAATGCCGATGCAGATCCAGATAGTGACTCCGGGCGGAAGTGGACCTGTGTCGCTCAAGCACGCTCTTGTTCACGACCAAGATTCCAACGCCGGGCATCGCCGAAAGCCCCTTGCCTGAAGCACCGACCAAGACATCGACACCCCATTGCTCAAGAGAGATCACCTCGGCCCCGATGCTGCTGACGGCATCAACAAAGATCAGCGCCCCGTGACGATGAGCAAGCTGCGCCACTTCAGCGACAGGATTCATCATTCCGCTGCTGGTCTCATGGTGGACAAGGGCAACAAGGTGGTAACGCTTCTGCCTGAGAGCTTCCTCGACCTTGCCGAGATCGATTTGCTCTTGCCATCCGAAAGGGAGCTGATCGACGTTGTTGTTGTGCAGCTTCGCCACGTCGAAGAGCCGTTCACCAAATTCGCCGTTGCTGATCACGAGGGTGGGGCCAACGGCGCCGATGCTCGACAGGATCGTTTCGTTCGCCGCTGTTCCGGATCCGGTGATGAAGGCGATCTCGTAGGGGCTTTCTTCGCTCTCGATTCCGACCAGCGGTTTCAGCATGGCCACGCTTTCCAACAGTAGCGCGGAAAATACCGCCTCGCGATGGCCGATAACTGTGTTGTTGACGGCGCGCTTAACCTGCCTGGAAAGGAGGACGGGCCCGGGGCAAAGCAACACAGCTCGAGGCTTTTTGCCAAAGGCGTTGAGAAGGTAGGACAACGAGGGTCCCTTCAGCGCTGGGATGAACGGGCGGTGAACAAGCGGTATAGATTCATGTTACTTGGCCCGAGGTCTTCGCCGTCATCTTCCGTTCACCTGGTCGCCACCCCGGCGCAACCTTCCTCGTCAGAACCGGCACCCCGGTGGTTCGCGGCCTGACGGTCATCGGCACGGCGTTGCAGCCGTTTACCGCGAGATGGCTCGCAATTGGCTAGCGGATGCCTGAGTCGAACGAGACGGTGACCTGCTCGTACATGTGGGGTCGAACCGCGACGTCGACGGGCTTACCGAAAGGGAGTCCGGCAGGGGCCGCGATGGGCTCGAGGCGGTAGGAGCCCGGCCGCAACGCCACGCGGAATCGGCCGTCATCGCGCGACCGCGCGGTCGCGACAAGATTCCCGGTCGAGCGGTCGATGATCCGAACTTCACCCGCGTACGGCTTGTCGTCGCAGTCCTGTCCTACCTGCTCGACGGGACACGTCGGGCCGATCAGCATCAAACCGTCGATCCCCGAGTCCAGCGCTGGTGCCGCGACGCCGCCACCTCCGCACGCGATCAGCCCGGCAAGCAGCACCCAGACGAGGCGTCGCATACGCGTTAGACGCTCCACGCGTGCTTTCGGTTCACCGGACATCCAGGACCAGGGCACGAAGGGCGTCGTGCAGCGCCGTCCCCGCAGCCACCAAGCCCGAGCCGGACGGACCGATCGGATCCAGCTCGCTCGTGATACCCCCCGCCTCGCGAACGAGCACCTCGCCCGCCGCCCGATCCCAGTGGTGCGTGGGGGCTTCGTAGTAGGCGTCGAACCGCGCGGCGGCCGTCCAGGCGAGGTCGAGGGCGGCCGATCCCGCTCTGCGGATATCCCTCACACGGGGCAGCACGCGCGTCAGCCGCTCGGCCGCGACGGCGCGCTCCTCCGGAAGGTAGGAGAATCCCGTCGCGACGAGAGCGTCGGCGAGGTCGGTCTTCGCCGAGACGCGCAGCCGCCGCTCTCCGAGGAACGCTCCCCCGCCGCGCGTGGCAGTGAACGTCTCGTCGCGGATCGGATCGTGGACGACGGCGGCGATCCCTCCGGCCTCGTCCTCGCAGGCGATGCTGACGCACCACTGCGGGACGCCGAACAGGAAGTTGGTGGTGCCGTCGAGCGGGTCGACGACCCAACGGAGCCCGCTCGTTCCCTCCACCGCACCCTGCTCCTCGCCGATGATCGCGTCGTCGGGTCGCGCGGCGCCGAGCCGGTCGCGGATCAAGGCTTCGGAGCTGCGGTCGGCTTCCGAAACCATGTCGGTCGCGCTCGACTTCGAACCCACGCCGGCGACGGGCGTGCGGAACCGAGCGAGGAGCAGCTCGCCGGCGGCGTGAGCGGCGTCGACGGCGATCTCGACGAGCTGGTGCGGAGGCGGCGTTCCCATCGCCGGGAATCGTAGGCTACGATGCCGCTTCCGGGAGATCGGAGGAGCACGTGGCCGAGGATGCGACCAAGCCCCACGCGGACGAAGAGGCCGTGGCGGAAGCGGTGCGCGACTTCACGCGCACGCACGCCCTGGAGCTTCTCGAACGCAAAGGACTGACCGACGCGCCGGGGCTCGAGGCGTGTCCTCGCTGCGGCGATCGCACGATCCATCCCGACGTGCCCGCAACCTACGCGATCGACCGTCGCGACCGTACCCGCGTCTGCGCGGCCTGCAGCGCGGTCGCCGACACCATGAAGATCATGCTGCCGCGTTTCGAGATAGACGTCGGCGGCGAGGGCGAGGGCGGCGGCTAGGAGGATCCGCGCTCGACCCCGAGGTTCAGGTGCTTCACCTCGGTGAACTCGTCGAGGCCGATCAGCCCCAGCTCTCTTCCGATCCCCGATTGCTTGTAGCCGCCGAACGGCGCCCACGGGTTGAGGCCGCCGCCGTTCACGCTCACGGTTCCGGTTCGCATGCGGCGCGCGACCGCGGTCGCTCGCTCGCGCGTTCCGGCCCACACGCAGCCGGCGAGCCCGTAGATCGAGTCGTTCGCGACCGCGACCGCTTCGTCCTCGTCACTCACCTTGATCACGCACGCGACGGGACCGAAGATCTCCTCCTGCGCGATACGCATGTCGCTGCGCACGTCGGTGAAGATCGCCGGCTCGAGGTAGAAGCCTTTCGAGAGATGCTGCGGCCGCCCGCCCCCGACGAGCAGCGTGGCGCCCTCCTCCTGCCCGAGCGCGATGTAGCGCTCGACGCTCTCGCGATGCGAGCCGCGGATCAGCGGCCCCACCATCGTCGTCCATTCCTTCGGATCGCCGATGGACAGGCCTTTGACGAGGTCGATCAGCCGGTCGACGACGTCGTCGTGGATCGACTCGTGGAGGACGAACCTCGTCGCGGCACCGCACGCTTGTCCCTGGTGGACCAGCCACGACCAGAGCAGGTGAGGCACGGCCTTGTCGAGCGCTGCGTCCTCGAGCACGATCCCGGCCGACTTTCCGCCGAGCTCGAGGGAAACCTTCTTCACGTTGGCCGAGGCGAGCTGCATGACGCGCTTCCCGGACTCGGTCGAGCCGGTGAACGACACCATGTCGGCCAGCGTGTTCGAGGCCAGCTCCTCGCCCACATCGGAACCCGCTCCGGTGACCACGTTGAACACACCCGACGGCAAGCCGGCCCGCTCGGCCGCATCTGCGAGCACGAACGCCGACAGAGGCGTCCACGACGCCGGCTTCAACACCACGGTGTTCCCCATCGCGAGCGCCGCACCGATCTTGTGCACCGCGATGTAGAGGGGGAAGTTCCACGGCACGATGGCGGCAACGACGCCGACCGGCTCGCGCGTTACGATCGATTCCGAAGGCGGCGGCCCTTTGTGCGACGGAAGCCGCTCGTCCGGGTCGCGAGCCGTGCGGTCCGCGTACCAGGACAGGTGCTCGATCGGTGGTCCGACCTGGAGATGCTCCGCCATCAAGCGTGTACAGCCTGCCTCCCGGATCAACAGCTCGGTCAGTCGCGAACGTTCGAGGGCCAGCTCCACCGCGAAGCGCTTCATGTACTGCGCACGCTGCGCGGGAGTGAGGCGGGGCCAGGGGCCGGTGTCGAACGCTTCGCGCGCGGCCGAAAGCGCCCGGCGCGCGTCGTCGCGGCGACCCAATGGGGCTCGGGCGAAGATCTCTTCTGTCGCGGGATCTTCGATCTCGAGCCAGCGGCCGCGGCCGGGCGCCAGCCACTCACCGCCGATATAGAAACGCTCGCGATCGTAGGTATCCGTCATGTTTCCGCTTCCCCGAACCTTGTGATACAAGCACCTGACGTGCGGGTCAACCCCATCAGGACGGCGCCGTGATCTTGCTTTTGGAGACCATCGTCAGACGCTGGTACGCGGTGGCTTTCATCGCCGGCTTCTTCTGGGCGGCCTCGAGCGAACGGGGCTGGAAGCGAGCGCTGAGGTTCTACGCGATCGCCTTCATCGTCGCCCTGATCTTCGAGTACACGAGCACCCACTCGGGTTTCCCCTACGGCAACTATTCCTACACCGGGCTCACGAGAGGCGACGAGCTCTACATATCCAACGTGCCGGCCTTCGTTCCCCTGGCGCATGCCGTGCTCATGTGGGCCGGCCGCTCGATCGCGATAGTGGGCTTCCGCGCGCGCTCCCGCGCGGCGATCCCCTGGCTCGCGGCGCTCGGAACGGTGATCGTCGACATGGTTGTGGACCCCGTGTCGCTGCACGGAAGCGACTGGTTCCTCGGCGACATGTATCGCTGGGAGACGGCGAAGGGATACCTGGGCGTACCGCTCACCAACTTCCTCGGCTGGTACTTCGTGGCCTGGCTGGTGTTCTTCGTCGACGAGGCGCTCGACGTCGGCCGTGCCGAGCGAAGCTTCGACGCGATCCGTGGAATCACACTCGCGTTCTCGGTGATGATCTTCAACGTGCTGATCGCATTGGGGATCCGGCAATGGCGGGTCGCGCTGTCGGGCGTGGTGATCACCGCCGCGGTCGCGTTGATGTGCCTTCCGACCTTGCGCGAGATGTGGTCGACGCGCGACGCGACCGGACCGCCGGAACCTACGAGCGGCGAGCCTCGAACCGACCCATGATGCCCGGGTCGGCCAGGTAGGTCTTCGTCAGCTTCACCGGCTTGCGGCGGATCGGATTCAGCACCCGCGCGTACCGGCTCGCCGTCGATCGCGCGATGAGCGAGGCGCGCTCCCCTTTGCCGAGTGACGCGATCGGACGCTCGATGACGCCGAGACGGCTGAGACGGAGCTCGGTCACTCGGTTCGAGTGCTCGAGGAACCCCGGCATCCGGCGCAGTACGGGGTGGTCGCCGAAGCGCTTGCTCGTGTAGCGCGCGATCGCGCGCACGCCGAGCATCGCGGTCAACGTGAGCCCGAGCAGGTGCGGCGCCAGACCCGGCTTCCGCGAGAGTGCCTTGAGGGTTTGCTGCTCGCCGAAGTTGACGTGCCCCTCTTCCTGGCGCGCGAGGCCGGACATAAGCGTGCGGATCTCGCCCTCGGGGAGGGTGTCGATGAACGCATAGATCGCGGTGAGCACGAAGCCTTCTCCGACCGCCATCTCGAGATGGCAGTGCTCCTCGAACGTCGCGCCGGCGAAGTCGGTCGCGAGGAACTTCAGCGCGCGGTGCGGCGGCTGGGGCTTCGTGCCGAGCGAGTCGAGGATGCGAAGGAAGAGCTTCACGTGAGCCATCTCCTCGTTCGCCTGGCGCGCGAGGAACTGGGCTGCGTCGAAGTCGGGCGCGATCTCGAGCCAGTGCCCGACCTGGACGCCGGTCACCTCGCCGTAGAGGTATTGCGAGAAGATCCAGGCGAGGGTCTCGCGGTCGCGCTCGAGGTCGAACGTGGCGCCTTCGAAGTCGAACGTGGCCTCTTCGCGAGTGATAAGCATCAGGACGTAGCCTAGCGAAACCGCGTTGATCCAGCGAGCGGCGTCAGCCGCCGAAGAACGGGCCCAGCGGGAACTGGTTGCCGCTTACCACGTTGCCGCTGAGGACGAGCGCCAACACGCCGGCGCCGATCACCAATGCGAACCCAGCCAGCGCGGCGACCCGTCCCGTGTCGCCTCGGGAACGCGACCACTTCTCCAGTCCGGACCCTGCGACGAACCCGCCGACCAAGCCGCCGAGATGCGCGAAGTTGTCGATGCCGCCGATGGAGAAACCGAAGAACAGATTGATCCCCACCAGGAAGAACAGCGACCGAAGCTGATCTCTCGAGCCCTGCAGGTTCCGATGCCGGACGTAGAACGCGATCCAGCAGCCGAGGATCCCGAACACGCCGCCCGATGCCCCGGCCCGCACCCCGAAGCCCGACGTCAGAGCCACCGACATGGCCGACCCGAGGAAGCCGGCCGAAAGGTAGAGCACCAGGAAGCGGAATCGCCCGTAACGAGCCTCCACCGCAGGCCCAAACAGGAACAGCGCATACATGTTGAACAGGAGATGGAAGGGTCCGATATGAACGAACATCGCCGTGAAGAGCCGCCACCACTCGCTCGTTCTCAACGGAACTCTCAGCGCACCGAAGCGGATCAGGTTTTCCGAGTCCTCCCAGCCGCCGGCGGCGAGCAACCCGATGAAGAGGGCGACGTTGATCGCGATCAAGGCTTGCGTCACGCCGGCGCCGCTGATGACCCGCACCAGCGGGACCTTGTTCGCTTGCCGTTGAACGGCCGAGCGTGTCCGGTACGAGGCGGCGCCGGCCGCGCCTTCGCGCGCCCGGCCTGTGCAGACCGGGCACTGGTAGCCGACCGGCGCCTCGATCATGTCGTCGGGGCAGATCGGCCGCCCGCAGTTCGTGCAGGTGACGGCGGTGAGGCGATCGGGATGGAACGCGCAGGGCTGCTCGGGCATGCGGGCAAGTGTAGCCGGGGCGGATGATAGTGTTCTGAGACCGTTTCCGATGGGGGCTACGGGGAGAATCGTGAGCGGTCAACAGCCCGACGGCGCCGTAACAGTCCTCTTCACCGACGTCGAAGGCTCGACGGATCTTCGCACCCGCTTCGGCGACGAGCTCGCCGACGAGCTCCTCCGAACGCACGAGGATCTCGTCCGCGCAGAGGTTGAGCGCCACGGTGGTCGCGAGGTGAAGTCGCTCGGCGATGGGTTCATGGTGGCCTTCGGCTCGCCGCGCAAAGCGATCTCGTGCGCCGTCGATATCCAGCGCGTCCTCGACGAGCGGAACCGGTCGAGCCCCGGCCGTGAGATCCGCGTCCGCATCGGCATCAACACCGGCGAAGTATCCGACGTCGCCGGCGACCTGATCGGGGCGGCGGTCAACGCGGCCGCCAGGATCGCCGGCAAAGCACGCGGCGGGCAGATCCTGGTTGCGAACGTCGTGAAGGATCTCGCCGGTGTCCGTCCCGACCTGTCGTACATCGACCGGGGGCTTTACTGGCTCAAAGGATTCCCGGAACGCTGGCGCCTGTACGAGATCCTGCGTCGCGCGGCCGGGCCGGTCGAGGAGCTGACGGCTCCGACGCTTGGCAAGACGCGATTCGTCGGCCGTGATTCCGAACGGGCCGACATGCGGCGGTTCGTCGAGCAGGCCGCCGGAGGCCGCGGCGCGCTCGTGATGATCGGGGGTGAGCCGGGCGTCGGCAAGACGCGCATCACCGAGGAGGTTGCCGAGGAAGCAGCCTCGCGAGGCATGATGGCGCTGGTCGGGCACTGCCAGGAGACCGAAGCTCCCCTCCCCTACGCCCCTGTCGTCGAGATCCTCGAAGCGACGACGCGCGGCGTGTCGCGCGAGACGTTGCTGGAAGCGTTCGGCGACGCGGCGTCCGAGCTCGCGCGGATCCTGCCGGAGCTCAAGCGGATCTTCCCCGACCTACCACCCCCGCTCGACCTGCCGCCCGAGCAGGAGCGCCGCTACCTCTTCAACTGCTTCACCGAGTTCCTCGAGCGCGCGAGCCATCTGCAGCCGCTGCTGTTCGTGCTCGAGGACGTTCATTGGGCCGACGAATCCACCCTGCTCTTGCTCCAGCACCTCGCCGAACGGCTGGCGAACATGCCCATCCTCATGCTCGCTACCTACCGCGACGTCGAGCTGGACGTGGAACGGCCGCTCGCTCGCCGGCTGGAAGAGCTGGTCCGGCGGCGGCTGGCGCATCGCGTGAGCTTGAACCGGCTGCCGAAGGATGGCGTCGGCGACATGATCGGCGCGCTGGCGGGCCGCGAAGCTCCCGCCTCGCTCGTCGATGCCGTGTTCCAGGAGACCGAGGGGAACTGCTTCTTCGTCGAGGAGGTCTTCCAGCACCTCCACGAGGAGGGGAAGCTCTTCGACCAGAGCGGCAACTGGCGAACCGAGGTGCAGGTCGGCGAGATCGACGTTCCCGAGGGCGTGCGCCTCGTCCTCGGACGGCGCCTCTCGCGCCTCTCCGAGGGCGCCCGACGCGCGCTTTCCGCCGCCGCCGTGATCGGGCGCAACTTCACCTACGAGCTGGCGGAAGCGGTCGACGAGGTCGGCGGTGACACGCTGCTCGACGCGGTCGAGGAGGCACAGCGCGCGAAGCTACTCACCTGGTCTGAGGATCCGCTGCGTCCGCGCTTCTCGTTCGCGCACGAGCTGATCCGTCAGACGCTGCTGACGAGCCTTGCGCTTCCGCGCCGGCAACGGCTCCACCTGCGCGTGGCCGAGGCGATCGAGCGGGTCTACGCGCGCGATCTTGAGCCGCACGTGGCCGACCTCGCGCATCACCTTTATCAGGCGGGGGCCGCAGCAGATCCGCACAAGGCGGTCGGTTACCTCTCGCTGGCGGCTCACCGCGCGATGGAGGGCGCGGCCTTCGAGGAAGCGCTGCGCGCCTACGAGCGAGCGCTGGCGCTGCAAGAACCCGCCGACGTGAGAACCCGAGCGGATCTGCTCGTGCGTCTCGGGCTCGCGCAGCGAAGCCTCGGCAGAACAGAGGCCGCGCTGACGTCGTGGCGTGAGGCGCTCGATCTCTACGCCGAACTCGACGACGTGGACGCCGTGACGAACGTGTGCTGGGAGATCAGCTATCAGCTGGGCTGGGCCGGCCGGCCGATCGAGGGCATGGAGTTCGTCCAGAAAGGGCTCGTCGCCGCCGGCGACGCGCGTACGCCGGTGCGAGGGCAGCTGCTCGCCTCCGCGGGGATCTTCGTCGGCTTCCTCGGCGACTACGCCGGGGGGATGGAGATGATCGATGAGGCCCTCGCGATCGCCAGCGAAACCGGCGATCTCAATACCGAAAGTTACGCGCGAACCGCCAGAAGCGTCGTCCTCTACTCTTACGGCGAACTCGAGACCCTGCGGCAGGAGGGCCCGGCCGCCGCGGAGCTCGGCCGCGCTTCGGGGAGCCCGTGGGATCTCGCCGGCCTCCTGGCCCTTCTCGAATTCGCCGATCTCGTCACGGGCCACATCGAGGACTCCGCCGAAGTACACGGCGAGCTCGAGCCTCTGGCGACCCGCATCGGAAGCCAGACTCCCTACCTGTTGACGCGGCGGGGTCAGGCGTTCCGGGAATACATGCCGTCCGGCGATCTCGACGCGTGGGAGAAGTTCTCGAGATGGGACCTCGAATTCTGCCGGACGCGCGACCTGGAGTGGATCAGCAACTCCCACGGGTTCCTCTACACGTCCGCGTTCCGTCGCGGACGTTGGGAGGAGGCGCTCGAGCATGCCCGCGAAGCCATCCGGACGGAGCCGCCCGGCGGGTTCAACGGATGGGCCTGGCCGCTCGCCTTTCACGCGCTGGCTCACCTGGGACGGCGCGAGGAGGCCCTCGCGCTCTTCCACGAGGACCGGAATCGGCTCCCCGGCGGCCGCCCGGCCACGTGGGGGGCGTGGGCGATCCTCCACGGAGCGGTCGAAGGTTTGATGATCCTCGGGGAGCGCGAGGAGGCGGCCGCGCTGTATCCACTCGTGGTCGAATCGCTCGGTACCGGCTCGATCTACCTCAAGGTCTACGACATCCGCCTGAGCGAGACCATCGCGGGGCTCGCCGCCCACGCCGGACGGAATTGGCCCGAGGCGGAAGGTCATTTCCGTGCCGCGTTGCGGCTCGCCGACACGTTACCGATCCGCAGCGAGCAAGCCGACGCTCGTCGGTACTTCGCGTCGATGTTGGCCGAGCGGGACGCCTCGGGCGACCGTGAGGAAGCGCGGACGATGCTCGAGGAAGCGCTGGACCTCTACCGCTCGATGGGCATGCCGCGCCACATCGACATGGCCGAGGAGCAGCTCAAGGGGCTCTAGCGGACGAGCGGCATCACGGATTCGGAGAACTGGCGGATCTGATCCTCGGCTTCGGCGTCGAACGGAAGCTCGTGCCAGAGGATGAACTGCTGCACGCCGATCTCTTTCAACGCGATGATCTGCTCGGCGACCTGCATCGGCGTTCCGAAGATGAACCGGGATCGCAGCTGCTCGTCGAAGGGGACGCCGTTACGTTCGAACTGCTCGATCGCGCGGGCTTCGGCCCGCTTCGCGTCGGCGTCCACCGACACGCGCTGGCCGAACGAGAGCGTGAGAGACGCCGGGTCGCGGCCGATGTCCTCGCAGGCGCGGCGCATGGCGGCGAGCCGCTCTTCGTACTCCTTGAAGGAGAGGAAGATCGCGTTCCACCCGTCGGCCTGGCGCGCGATTATCTCGGGCATCTTGGTCCGGCCCCAGCCGCCGACCCAGATCGGCGGGTGCGGCCGCTGCGCCGGCTGCGGTTGCACGTGGGCGGCCGACACGTTGTAGAAGCGTCCCTCGAAGTTGTCCCGCGTGGGGTCCCACATCGTTCGGACCACGCTGATCGCTTCGTCCAGACGTTCGACCCGCTCGGAGAGCTTCGGGAACTGCACGCCGTACAGGTCGGCCTCCCAGGCGTTCCAGCACGCGCCGATCCCGAACTCGAGCCGGCCTCCCGACGCGATGTCGATCGTGGACGCGGTCTTCGCGAGGATCGCCGGATGGCGGAACATCACGCAGCTGACGAGGATCCCGCCGCGGATGTGGTCCGTCTTCGCGAGGAGCATCGCGAGGGCAGACCACGACTCGTACACCTCGCCGTCGAGGTCGCCGCCGACGGGGACGAGATGGTCGTAGAGCCAGCCGTGCGAGTAGCCGGTGCGCTCGGCGAGCTGCCACAGGCCGAGGATCTCGGAGAAAGGCCGGTGCTGCTGTCCGGTCTGGATGCCGAACTGCACGGGACTAGCGGTACCGGTAGATGATCCGGCCGCGCGTGAGGTCGTACGCCGACAGCTCGATCTTCACGCGGTCGCCCGGAAGGATGCGGATGTAGTGCTTGCGCATCTTCCCCGAGATGTGGCCGAGGATGCGATGGCCGTTGTCGAGGTCGATCCGGAACATCACGTTCGGCAGCGCTTCGACGATCGTGCCGTCGAACTCGATCGCGTCTTCCTTGGAGTCGCCGGCGCGAGCGAGCTGTTTGGTTCGCTGCACCTGCTTCTTCTCGAGCCGCGCCTGACGAGAGCCCGGCCGCTTGGCGCCCGTACCGGGACGGCCGCCGGGGCGGCCGCTGCGGCCGCTTGCGCCGCCGGCACGCGGGGCCGGTCCTCTGCGTGGTCGTGCCATATCGCGTCCTCGTCGGGTTGCGCGCTCGGTTGAGCGAGCCATAAGAGTCTACAGGGGGGTCGGTCGCTCAGGTAAAGGCGCCGGTGATCACACCGGCCGCCGCCTGCGAGCAGCACGGCCCACGTTGGAGCACGCGCCAGGAGCGCGCCGACGGCTGCGGTACCCGAGCGCTGGAGCGAGGCTTCGAAGGGGGCCGGGGGGAGCGGGGTGTCGTCAGCCGAGGGCGACCACGGGGGTCGCCAGGGCAAGCAGCAGCGCGCCCGACAGCACGACGATCGTGATGAGACGCCTGCTCGCGCGTCGCGGAGAGCCGGGCGCCCTCCGAGACGACGCGAGGTCCAGTGCCTCTGGGGAGATCGGTCTCATGGTGTACCTCCTCGTGGTGGGGCGGAGAAGGTCAGGCATGTTCTCTCGCACCTGGACGACGGAATCAACGGCGGCTCGCGGCGGTCGGGCGCCTCGCGCCGAAGAGGTCGCGGTCGGGAGTGGTTGGCCCATCGCGCCGTATACTCCGGCCGCGATGGACGCCAAAGAGCTCAACGCGTTGGTCCACGACCGCGAAGCCGCGTTCTACGACGATCGTTTCCTCATCGCCTTCGACGGCCGGGTCGGCCGCGACGTGGAACGCGACCTGCAACGCGTCGTGGGCGGACCCGTTCACGCGCACCGCGCGCTGGATCTGGCCTGCGGCACCGGATACGCGGCGATCGGGCTGGCGGTCGCAGGGCTCGCCGACGAGGTCCACGCGAGTGACCTGTCGACCAAGATGCTCGAGCGGTGCCGCGACAACGCGCGAGCCGCCGACGCGACGGTTCGGATCGCGCTCGCCGACGCGGAGCGTTTGCCCTACGCCGACGACGCCTTCGACCTCGTGGTCGCCCGGGGCGCCCTGCACCACGTGCCGTCGCCCGGGGACATGATGCGCGAGATCCGGCGCGTCCTCTCGCCCGGAGGAACGGCGGTCGTGCTCGCCGAGCCGACGGGACCCGGAGAGAAGCAGGTCGCCGCCGTCGTCGGCACCGCGTACCGCGTGATCGAGGCGTGGCGGATGCTTCGGCGGCGAGAGAAGGATCTGGAGCACGAGAAATGGGAGATGGCCTCGATCGCCGCGAACCTGCACACGTTCGCGCCGGCCGACGTCGAGCGCCTCGCGCGAGAAGCCGGTTTCACCGAGGTGCGCGTCGGGACCGCCTCGTGGGCGTGGGTGCTGACCCTCGGTCTCAACTACTACTTCGTGGGTGAGTCGGAGCGGCTCGCGCGCAGCCGCGTGGCACGCGCTACCGCACGGCGGCTGGCGGAGGCCGCCGCCGCGTTCGACCGCGCCGTCGCCGATCGCGTCTTCCCCTCGTCGTGGCGACACACGGTGCAAGCCGTTCTTCGATGACCCCACGTCCCGCCGAACCGCTCACCTTCACCTGGCGCGACGGCGAGGTTTCGGGCCTTCGCAGCGTGCCCGACGGCGAACCCAGGGCGACGTTCGTCCTCGCGCACGGCGCCGGCGGAGACATGAACCATCCGCAGCTCGCCGGGATGGCCGACGGGCTCGCCGAGAACGGGATCGAGGTCGTGCGGTTCAACTTCCCCTATCGGCAAGCCGGGCGGAAGGCGCCGGATCGCCAGGAGAAGCTCGAGGCGTGCTACTGGGCCGTGGCGAAAGAGGTTTCGGCGGCGGCCTCGCGGCTCTTTCTCGGCGGCGGGTCGATGGGCGGGCGGATCGCCTCGCACATCGTCTCGGACGGCTTCCCCGCCGCCGGGCTCGTTTTCCAGAGCTATCCGTTGCATCCGCCGGGGAGGCCGGAGCGGATGCGCGACGCCCACCTCGCACGGATCGCGATACCGATGCTTTTCGTCTGGGGGACGCGCGACGCGTTCGCGACGCCGAAACTGCTCGAGAAAACCGTGGCGGCACTGCCGACCGCGACGCTCCATCGCATCGAGGGCGGCGATCACGGGCTGAAGGTTCGCGGACGCACCGGCGCGGAGGTGCTCGACGAGGTGGTCGGCGTCATCTCGCGCTGGATCGCCTGAGCCCTCAGCCACGGCGCGCGCCCGGCAACTCGAATCGATCACCCGGCACGAGCCATCGGGTCTCGTCGCCTAAGCGGATCAAGGCTTCGCCTCGCCCGAGCGCCCGCCCATTTCCCTCGTCGAGTAACACGGCCGAGTCCTCCGCGATGCCCAACACCGTGCAGGAAGGAGCGATCTCATCGGCGAGCCGCTCCGCTTCATCCCATCGGTCGTAGTGGGGAACGACCGCTATGCCTTGAAGGATGCCGAGGCCGATCGTCCAGATGGTCGGGGTTCCGTGGCCCGAGCCCGGCGCGTGCACGAGCGTCCAGTCGCCGAGCACCATCGCCCCCGCGCTGGCGCCGACGATCCAGCCGCCGTTGCGGCGCGCCTGCAGCACCCCGCTCCATAACGGAGATCCCTCGAGCGCAGCAAGCAACCGAGCCGGCTTCCCTCCCGACAGGTAAACGAGGTCGGCCGAGGAAACCTCGGCGACGTTCTGCGGATCCTCCGCGTGCGACCAATTGAGCACCATCAGCGCGACCGTCCGCGCGCCGAGTCGCGTGAAGTGCTCGACGCCGCGGTACGCCCAGTCGTCGGGATCCTCTCCCCCGGCCGCCGTCGGGAGGATCACGACCCGCGGGTGCGGCGGCAGCGTCGTGAGGATCTCGCGATCGATGTCCTCCATCGCCGGCGTGAACTCGCCGGATCCGACGAGCCCGATGCGCGCGTGCGCGACGACGTCGTCCATCGCTCCGAAAGGCTAGCGTCCGAACCCGCTCCCGCACGGAGCAGAGTTTCGGCTATGCTCGCGCGCCGATGACCGGTCCGGTGAACGTCGAGGAATTCGAGACCCTCGCCCGCGAGCGTCTCACCCAGATGGCCTACGACTACTACGCGGGCGGGGCCGAGGACGAGATCACGCTGCGAGAGAATCGCGAGGCGTTCCGACGGCGGTTCTTGCGCTACCGGGTGCTCGTCGACGTGGCCGAGCGGGATCTCTCGACCAGCGTGCTGGGCCAGACCCTCCCGTTCCCGGTCATCCTGGCGCCGACGTCCATGCACAAGCTCGCACACCCCGAGGGCGAGCTCGCGACGGCGCGCGGGGCGTCCTCCGTCGGAGCGTTGATGACCCTGTCGAGCATCTCGACGGTCACTATGGAGGACGTCGCGGGCGCCGTCCCCGGTTCGCCGCGCTGGTTCCAGCTCTATTGCTACTCCGATCGAACGGTGACAGAGATGCTCGTCAAGCGCGCCTACGCGGCCGGCTACGGGGCTCTGGTCGTCACGGTGGATGTGCCGCTGCTCGGGCGACGGGAGCGCGACTTCCGCAACACGTTCACGCTCCCCGACGGGGTTCGTTTCGCCAACTTCGAGTCGTTGACGACCTCTCCGGGGGAGCAAGGGAGCGCGCTCACCAGTTGGGTGGCGACCCTGCAGACGCCGACGCTCAACTGGGACGACCTGGCGTGGCTCCGAGCGCTCGCTCCCATGCCGATGATCCTCAAGGGCATCGTGCGAGCGGATGACGCGCGCCGGGCCCTCGACCTCGGCGTAGAAGGGATCTGGGTCTCGAACCACGGCGGCCGGCAGCTCGACTCCTCGATCGCATCGCTGGACGCCCTGCCGGAGATCGCCGCGGCGGTGGGTGGGAAGACCTCGATCATCCTCGACGGCGGGGTCCGGAGAGGAACGGACGTGCTCAAGGCCATCGCCCTCGGGGCCGACGCGGTCGCCGTCGGACGGCCACAGCTCTGGGGCCTCGCCGCCGAGGGTTCGGAGGGGGTCGGGAAGGTCCTCGGGATGCTTCGGGACGAGCTCTCTCTGGCGATGGCCCTTGCCGGGTGCCGCTCGATCTCGGAGATCACTCCCGACCTTATCGCCCCGGTCTAAGAGGCCCGACTAACCGCTCGCACCGCCCGAACCGTAAGAAACCCTCGTCCCGGTCGTATCCATCATCGACGAGGGCGGTCGGTCACTGCGGGGGGTTGTGATCGGCCGCCTACGAAGACGGCGGAGGAGACAATGGCTTACGGCACCGACACGATCATCTTGCCGAGCGTCGACGAGCGCGAGCGCTTCCTGCTGCCGGCCGAGGCCGCCAGGATGCTCGGCGTCGCAACGAGCACCCTTCGGCGGTGGGCCGAAGAAGGCAAGCTCCAGTCCGGATCGACGATCGGCGGGCACCGCCGTTACCGCGAGAGCGACATCTCGCGTCTGGCTCAGGGCCTCGGCCTCGACCAGGTTGTAGTCGGCTAGCTCGAGCAGCGAGCCTCTCAGGCTTCCCCGTCTTTGCTCCGGGCGCGTAGCGCCCGGAGCACGTCGTCCCGTCCCTCCACGATCAGCCGCCGGCACGGCGGGATCGGAGAACGCTCGCTCAGGAACCGGTCGGTTGCGTCGACCGTTTCCTGCCCCACCAGGACCCGCGGGTACAGCCCCGCGGTGAAGCCGATCGCGATCTCCGTCGCGCGATCGGCCCAGAACGATCCCACCGAGTCGAAGTATCGGTTCCGGTACGGTTCGAGCAGCGCGACCTGCGAAGGGTGCGAGAAGCCGGCCATCATCGCCCGCATGGTCGAGTACGGCAGCGACGGATCGCTCACGATCGCCGACCAGGCTTCTTCCTTCGCCTCGTCGGTCGGACGGAGCGCTTTGGCGGCCGCCGCCTCCCGCCGCCCCTTGTCGCTCGGGTCCCGGGCGAGCTCTGCCTGGATCAGCTCGGCGTCGGCCATGCCCGTCGCCGCGAGCGAACGGACGATCAGCCAGCGAAGGTCGGTGTCCACGGCGAGCCCACCGACCGTCCGCGATCCGTCGAGAAGCCCGCGAACCAGTGCGCGCTGCTCGTCGGACTGCGCCCAAGTGATGAAGCACCGAGCCCACGCGAGCTGGTGGTCGCTCCCCGGCTCGGAGCGCTCCATCCCCTCACGGGCGGCGCCGGCGAGCCGGTCGAGCGCCGGGATCCGGTTGGATTCCTCGCCGTACTGGTTGACGGCGGCAGCCGCCTGCGCCAGAAGCGATTGCACCACGCCGATCTCCGTCTCGCCCGAGATGTTCCGGAGCACTAGCTCCACGTAATTCCGGGCCGGGATCTCGGCGTCGCGGGTCATGTCCCAGGCGGCGCTCCAGCACAGCGTCCGTGCGAGGGGGTCGCTGAGAAGGCGGAGGCGGTCGACGAGGGTGTCGAACGACCGCCCGTCGAGCCGGACCTTGGCGAACGTCAGATCGTCGTCGTTGAGCAGCAGAAGCGCGGGCACCCGCTCGCCCTCGAGATCGGGCACCGGCGTCCGGGAACCGACGACGTCGAGCTCGACGCGCCGCCGCTGCACGAGGGCATCCCCGTCGGCGTCGAACAAGCCGATCGCGATCCGATGCGGCCGAAGGGTGGGGTGCTCGTCGGTGGCTTCCTGGACGACCTCGAACGAGCGGTACGTATCGCCGTCGCCGTTGAAGGAGGGCCGCAACGTGTTGACGCCGGCGGTCTGGAGCCATTCCTTGCTCCAGGCGTGCAGGTCGCGGCCGGACGACTCCTCCAGCGCGGAAAGGAAGTCGGACAGGTCGGTGTTGCCGTATTCATGTCGCCGGAAGTAGCTGCGAAGACCCTTCAGGAAGGCCTCTTCCCCCACCCAGGCGACCAACTGCTTGAGTACGGAGGCGCCCTTCGCGTATGTGATGCCGTCGAAGTTCACCTTCGTCGAGGCGATGTCCGGGATGTCGGCCACGATCGGGTGCGTCGACGCCAGCTGGTCCTGCCGGTACGCCCACGTCTTCTCCGCATCGGCGAACGTCACCCAGGCGTTGCGCCACCGCGTCGCGTTCGCCTGCGAATAGATCGCCGCCCAAGACGCGAACGACTCGTTCAGCCAGAGATCGTCCCACCAGCGCATCGTGACGAGGTCGCCGAACCACATGTGCGCCATCTCGTGCAGGATCGTCTCTGCCCGGCGCTCCCGAGCCGCATCGGTGACCTTCGATCGGTAGAGATAGTCCTCGTTGAAGGTGACGCAGCCGATGTTCTCCATCGCGCCCGAGTTGAACTCGGGGACGAAAAGCTGGTCGTACTTGCCGAAGGGATACGGATAGTCGAAGGCCGCGCTGAAGAAGTCGAAGCCTTGCTTCGTGACGGCGAGGATCTCGTCGGCTTCGAGGTAGGGAGCAAGCGTCTTGCGGCACCACACCCCGAGCTCGATGTCACCGTGGCGGTCACGGACGACGTGGTACGGGCCGGCGGCGATGCAGGTGATGTAGGTCGACATCAGCGGCGTCTCCGGGAACCGCCAGATCCCGGCTTCCCCTTCCGGGGGTCGCTCCGACGGCGGCGTGTTCGAAGCCACCTGCCAACCCGCGGGAACGTTGACGCTGAAGATGAACCGCCCCTTGATATCGGGCTGGTCGAAGCACGGGTAGACGCGGTGGATGTCGTAGGGCTCGGCATCGGTGTAGATGTAGACCTCGCCGTCCACGGGGTCGACGGCCCGGTGGATGCCGATACCGTCGCGCTGGTACGCGCCCTCTGCGACGATCTGGACCTCGTTCTCCTCGGCGATAGACGGCAGCGTGATACGCAATCCGTCGAAGTGCTTGCTCGGCTCCAGTGCGACGCCGTTGAGTTCGAGCGAGTGGATCGACGGGGCGAGGAACTCGAGGAACGTCGAAGCCCCGGGCTCCGAGCCCCGGAACCGGATCGCCGCGCGGATCCCGAAGCGCTCGTCTCCGGCGTTGAAGTCCAGGTCGATCTGGTAGTGCGGTTCCGAGACGGACGCCGCGCGGCGGCTCGCCTCTTCCCTGGTCAGGTTCGCTGAACGCATGGACGGTGAGTCTACCGAGGTCGCGCTGCCGAGACTATCGGGCGCGCCGTTGCAGCGATCCCGGGTCGACGACGTCGATCCGCCCACGCCCGACCGTAACGATCCCTGCCTCCTGCGTCTCGCCGAGCACCCGGTTCACGGTGGCCCTGGAGGTCCCGGCGAGGTGGGCGAGGTCCTCTTGCGTCAGGGGTACGACCGTGCCGGGAGCGCCGTCTCCGTAGATGCGAACGAGCTCGTTCAGACGACGGAGGACGCGCTTGTCGGCGGGGGTGTACAGCGCCTCGAGCACCTGCTCGGAAAGGCGCCGTACCTGCGCGCCCAGCACGCCGGCGACGAACGACTCCACCGAAGGGTGCTCGCGCTTGAGCGCGTCGAACTCCTCTCGATGGATCGCCACGGTCTCGGTTTGCTCGGTCGCCGTCACCGTAGCCGTGCGGGTCGTGGGCCCGAGGAGCGCGAGCTCCCCGAAGAAGTCGCCCGGACCGAGGATGGCAAGCGTGGCGACCTCCCCGAGCAGGGTGGTGACGCGGACGGCCACGCGTCCTTTGGCGATCAGGTGGAGGGTGTCGCCGGGGTCGCCTTCGTGGAACACGACCTCACCGCGGGCGAAACGCCGGAGCCGCCCCGCCGCGAGTACGCGACGGCGCGGCTCCTCCGGTATCCCGTCCAGCAGAGGCCACTCCATGGCCTGAGTGTCAGCACGGGCGGTTGCTGGCAGTCAATTGACCCTTGGCGTGCCAGCGGCGGTAGGCGGCCACGGGCGCCGGCCGGAACCCGCGGACGGCGGCGACGACGCCGACGATCCGAGACGGGCTGCGGTTGGCGCGGCGCGCCGTTCGAGCCTCCTTGACGGTACGGGCGTGGGCCGCCTCGGCGTGGAACTGCTGGATGCGGTGCTCCGCCAGCGCCTGCTGCATGCTCGGGAACCCGTTCATCGCTCCTCCTTCCGAACCTCTCCGAACTTCCTGATGCGAGTCTCGCTCGAAGGAGGGGGTCCGGTCGTTCACCGATGCGACGGTGCGGATGTAAAGCTCGTGACACAACGCGGGAGGACGAGCGAGGAACGGACAAACGACACGGGCCCGGGAATCCCTCCCGAGCCCGTACGCAGCTGCGTCGGTGGTTCTTAAGACTTCCTGAGTGCGCGGGTCTTGGCTGCGGTGCGCTTGCTGGCGCGCTTGGTCGACGTGCGCTTGGCGGCGGCCTTCTTGGCCGGGGCCTTCTTCGCCGGCTTGCGAGCTGCCATCTGTCTCCACCTCCTTCCGTCTTCAACGGTACTCGTCTTCTGTCCACCAGACGTGGGCTGGCGCTCACTTTCTTGCATCGGCCGATCTCGGCGGGTTGATCCGGCCGGTCGTGCCCGCAGATCAAACGCCACGGGCCCGGGAATCCTCCCGAGCCCGTACGCAGCTGCGTCGGTTGTGCGTCCTACAGCGCGCGGGTCTTGAGCGCGCGGGTCTTGGCTGCGGTGCGCTTGCTTGCACGCTTGGTCGACGTGCGCTTGGCGGCGGCCTTCTTCGCCGGAGCCCTCTTCGCTGGCTTGCGAGCTGCCATCTGTTTCCACCTCCTCGCGTCGGCATCCTTCTCGTCTTCTGTCTTCCAGACGTGGGCTCGCGCCCATTCTCTTGCCTCAATCGAGCTCGGCGATATCCACTGGGTCCGGCCGGGGTGTGCAGATGCCACAGAAGAGCGCGTCTTCGACAACGAGCACCTTCATGGAATCCCCGCTCTTCGAACGATAAAGGTCGAGGATGTAGGGGTGCTCTTGGGCATGATCCTCACAGAGACCACGCCCACAAAACCGACAGACCCCGAGCGCGCCCTTGCGACAGTGCCAGCAGTCCACCTCAGTGCTCCCACTCGCGGCTGAGTGTCCTCGACGGAGCGAGTCTACCCTTGCGGAACGACTTGGCCAGCACACGATCGAACGCTTTCCGCTCGAGCTCCAGCGCACGGACGGGCGTCACCGCCCGGACGGTCGCCGTGCGAGGCTCGCGCATCAAGAGCGCGATCTCGCCGAAGTAGTCGCCGGCTCCGAGCCGTCCCTTGCGGCGGCGATCCTCGATGACGTCTACCTGGCCCGAGGCGATCACGTAGAAGGCATCGGCGTCGTCGCCCTGCTTCACGATCCGCTCGCCGGGCTTGAAGCTGTGCCAAGAGGCTCCCTGCAGCAGGCGCGACGCATCGGCGTCGTCGAGCGACGCGAACGGTGGCAGTGACCGCAGGTCCGCCGCCGAGATCAGGCCGGCCCGGACGTCGTCCGCTATGTCGATGTTGTTCGCGAGGACGCGATCGAAGGTGCCCTTGTCGATCATGAACAACTCCGACGACTCAACCGCACGCACCGTCGCCGTGCGCGTCGTCCCCTCGAGCAGCGCGATCTCGCCGAACGAACGGCCGCGCTCGCGGCGGCGGATGAATCGTTCGGTGCCGTCCTCTTCGGTCTGGCTCACCTCGAGGGTGCCCGAGCGCACGACGTAGAACGCTTCCCCGCGGTCTCCTTGCTTGATGACGACGTGGCCGCGAGGAACCCGAACCAGCCGGACGTGTTCGCCGATCTCCCGGACCGCGTCGTCGTCCAGCGGGCCGGCGAGCGGCAGGTCCCGGAACAGGCTCACGGCGTCCGCTCGCCACTTCCGCTCGGTCGCCCGCCGCGCGATCCGAAGCGCCGGTCGCGCACGCCGGATCCCGGTTCGGATCAGCCGGATTACACCGCGAAGCAGCGGTGCGAGAACCAACCCCACCAAGATCGAGATCAAGATCCGGGATACCCAGCCGCCCTGCCACGCGCTCCGAAGCGCTTGGCTGAGGATCTTGGACCAGAACAGAGCCGACAGGGCGACCGCGAGCACGGTGAAGAGGACGGCGAAGATCCCGTATCCCGTGTACATCCGTTCCTGGCGCGAGAAGCGGTCGCGGCGGCGGATCTTGCCGAGCAGGTCGTCCCGCAGGAACTCGAACGAGCGCTCTCTGAGGTTCATCTCCTCGAGCGCGTCCATCATGATGTAGTAGCCGTCGAGCCGGAGGAACGGCACGAGGTTCTGCGCGATGGCGATGTACGAGAGCACCGCGTACCGGAACAGGAACAAGGTCACCGGGCCCGCCGGGAGCGAAAGCGCTAGTAAGGTCGCGATCCCGCCGATGACCGTCTCGATGTAGGGGCCGGCGCCGGCGGCCGCCATGCGTCCGCGCCTCGGCGCCATCCACGTGTCGGTCGTCTCGATGAAGAACGCCGGCATCCCGAGATAGAGCATGAACCCCGCAGCATTGACGCGGCGGCCGGCGTGGATCGTGGCGAGCGCGTGTCCCGACTCGTGCACGAAGGTCGACACGTAGTCGGCGACGTAGAGCAGCCCGACACTGGCGGCGGCCGACTCCCCGATCAACGTGTACTTGTGCTGCCCGAGCAGAACGAAGAACCCGATCATGCCGACGATCGCGACGACCGTGCCGACGATCACGACCGGCTTGACGAAGAAGAAGCGGCCGCCCCAGCGGTACATAGCATCGAAGAAGCGATGAGAGCCGGGGAACTCGATGCGGCGGGTGGCGGCGAACTCGCGCATCCAGCGCGGCAGCGGGATCCTCCGTTTCCTTCTCTTCTTCGCCTCCATCACGCTCTCGAGGATGGGCTCGTAGCGAAGGTCGAGGAACCCCCCGCGGAAGAGTTCATCCACCAGATCCGCGACCGACGACAGCTCGAACGCCCCCGACTCTCGGAACCGCCCGACGACGAGGTCCTTGACCGTGCGAGTTCCGTCCATCTGCGCGAAGAGCGCGCGCTCGTCGGCCGTCAGCCGGACGTAGTTGGGTCCGATCGACGTCTTGACCATCGTGTAGTGCTCGCCGTCGCGGCGGACGAAGTCGAGGACCTCGAGGTCGTCCCGAACCCTCGGACGGAAGAAAGCGGGATTGACCGCTTGCTCGATCCGGTCCCAGGTGTTCCCCGAAGCCGCTCGACGGCGCCGGGCACGGACACGCCGCCGGATCTCGGCGTGGACGCCGCCGAGCGGTGGGAGTGTCCTCGTCTCCTTCATCACCGACGGGACTCTACGGGAGGAAAGGCGGCTCCGGAAGGATGGACCCGGCCGGAGAAGGCCGCCGGATGTCGTACCCTACGACCATGCCGAGCCGCCGCACGGCGACCCGTCCCGAGCGGACAACCGCCGGCGACGAAGAGCTCGTCGCCGCCTGCCTCGCGGGCGACGACCATTCCTGGGCCGAGCTGATCTCACGCTATGCCGCGTATATCTACGCGATCGCGACGCGCGCTTATGGACTCGGGCCGGCGGCTGCGGAGGAGGTCTTCCAGGACTCCTGCATCCGCGTCTATGAAGGCTTGGCGGGCTTCTCGGGTCGGGGCGAGTTCCGTTCCTGGCTGCGAGCAGTGGTCCTGAGCGCCGCGCGCGAGCATCTCCGCAAGGAGGCGCGTCGATCCGAAGTCGCCCACGAGGACGATCCCGGCACCGCGGCGGAGCTGGAGGAGGTGGAGATCGCGCTCGACGTCCGAGCGGCGGTCCTTGCCCTGGGCGAACCGTGCAGCGGCACGATCGGCCTCTACTTCTTCCGGAACCTCACGCAAGCCGAGGTCGCCGAAAGCCTCGGCGTCCCGTCGGGGACCGTCGCGGCGCGGCTCAGCCGCTGTTTGAAGCGGCTTCGCGACTCCCTGCAAGAGTCGGGGCCTCCCGAGGCGTCCAGAGGGTAACGATGGCTTCCGACCACCTCTCCGACGCTGAGCTCGCCCGGCTGGCCCTGACCGCGGGCGAGCACCGGCATCTCGCCGACTGCGCGCCCTGCACCGCCGGCCTTGAGCAGTTCCGGGTCTTGATCGACCAGCTGCGGGCCCTACCCGACCCGCCCGACCGCCTGCTCGAAGCCGCAACCGACTTCTACCGGCGCCACCAGCGCCTGGAGGCACTGCTCGAACGGCTCACGGAGGATCCGGCGTTGCGGGAAAAGGCACGCAGCAAGCCGGAGCAGGTGCTGCGCGAAGCCGGGCTCGAGCCGGTCCCCGAGCTCGTCGAGGCCCTCAAGGCGCAGGGGCGCGAGTCGGGCGACCTCGCCCGCAGGATCGCCGCGAAGCACTTCTGGCTGTAGCGGCGGCCCGCGAGGCGCCCGGGCAGCAGGTGCCGCGCATTGCCGCGCAGAAGACACTCTGATGCGCCGCTTGTCGTTCCTACTCTTACTGTGCGCGTCGACGCTCGTCGCGCGGGCCGACGCGGCGTACACCCGAACCGATGCCATGGTCGCGATGAGCGACGGAGTCCGACTCGAAGCCTCGGTGTACGTGCCGGTCGGGAGCGCGCCGGCGGAGGGTTACTCGCTCATCGTGCGCCAGCACGGCGGAGGGTCCAACAAGGACAACTCCTACGACACCATGTACGGCATCAAGTTCGTCGAGACCGGCAACTTCGCGCTCTTGATGTACTCGCATCGGGGCCACGGGAACTCAGAAGGATTCTTCGACTTCTTCGGGGAGCGCACTACCCTCGACTTCTCGGAGATGCTCGATTGGGTCGAATCGAGTTTCGGCGCTCAGATCGACACCGAGCGGGTCGGCGCCACCGGCATCTCACAAGGCGGCGGCGAGTCACTTCTTCCGGCTGCGAACGACGAACGCGTCAAGGCGGTCGCCGTCGGGAACACGTTCGCCGACCTGAACCAGGCGCTGAACCCGAACGACTGCATGAAGTTCTCGTTCGACACGGCGATCTTCGCGCTCGCGTACAAGGCGGCAGCCGCGCGCACCGAAGACGCGCTGGCCGTGCGCTGGGGAGCGACCCTCTACACCGACACCGAGGACGTAGTCGCGCCCGGTGTTCCGTCGACGACCGAAGATTTGCACTCGCGGTCGCCGCTCACCCATGTGCAGGCGCTCGTCGATCGGCGCGTCCCCGTCTACTGGACGCAGTCGTGGGAGGACTACCTCTTCCCCGGCGACCATCCCGCACGGTTCCTCGCCCCGCTCGACGCTGCGGGCGTCCCGGTCCACTACTGGTTCTCGTCGGGCGGCCACGCCGCCGGGCCGAACGACCCGGCCGACGAGGCGGCCAAAGAGCAGGACTGGATCGACTGGATGGACGAGTTCCTCCGCGGGGTAGACAAGGGATTCGCGAGCGGTGCCCGGCCGCGCGTCGACTACGCCGAGCGACTCACGCAGGGGCTGCCCGGCGAATGGACCCATCGGACGGCCGCCGCGTGGCCCATCCCCGGGGCGATTCCTCTCGTGCTGCATCCGCGAAGCGACGGCACGCTCGCCGAGTCGCCGGGGGAACCCGGCCCGGTGGGGACGATCGTGAACGACCTCGTCACGTTCAACGTCGCCAACGATCCGATCGCCACCAACGAGGCCGCCGGACGCGTTCCCGTACCCGGCGTTCGCGACGCGGTTCGTGCCGTGCCGGAAGGAGCGAACCCGCTCGACACCACGTCGTTCCTCTCCGATCCCCTATCCTCGCCGCTCGACGTGGTGGGTGCTCCCGCCGTCGATGCCTCGTTGAGCACGACGGCTGTCCGGGTGGTGCAGTTGAACGCGAAGGTGTGGGACGTTGCACCCGACGGAGCGCGCGTCCTCGTCAACCGAGGATGCCTTTCCATCGAGAACGCCGGCCCGAAACCCGCCGCGGCGTTCGATCTTTGGCCGAACGCCCACACGTTCCCGGCGGGGCACCGGATCGAGGTGACGCTCGCGGCGGTCGACTTCCCGGTTTTCAAGCCGGACACGGAGCCGGCCGTCACCGACATCCTCTCGGGGACCACCGTTTCGTTGCCGGTGCTGACCGGATAACGGCCGGCACAGGAAAGGGAAAGGCCCGGGTTGCCCCGGGCCTTCGCGTACCCCTCGCCTCTACGGCGCCGTCGCGTCCGAGTGGGCCTCGGCCACGATGACCTCCAATCCCGGCAGTCCTCCCGGCGGTGGATCAAGCAGGACCACGCGGATCGCGCGCACCGTCAGGCCCGAATGCGTGGTTCCGCTGCACGTCGGCACGGGCCCAGGCGTCGAGGGGGAGCCTCCGTCGCAGAACTGCTCGTTCAACACGATGTACCCGAGCGCGCCCAGGCTGATCACGGTGTTGCGCGCGACCGGGATGGCGATCGTCTGGCCGTTCACGACCAAGCCGACGAATTGCGTGCCGGCGTCGTTCGACGAAGCGCCGCCGGAAGAACCGTCGGTACTCGCCGCTTGCGAACGCACGAGCGTCGCTCCGACCAGGCAGCCCGGACCGGCAACGTCTCGGAGCACGCATAGGTTCGCCAGCTCCGCGTAATCGCTCGACGAGGCTGAGGTTGGGGTCAGCGTCCCATCGCTCACCGACTTCGTCAGCTCTGCGGTGACGACCGACCCGTCGGCAGGCAAGAACAGCTGATTCAGCGCCTGCTCGTCGTGGCCGCCGTACGCGGGGATCGCCACATAGCCGACCGTGATCGGGATCAGTTCGGGATCGGTGGTCTCGCTCGCGATGAAGGCGTGGCCACTCACGGCTCCCGGGCAGCCCGCGGCGGAGGGATGCTCCGCGTGCGCGTTCGCCATCGAGACCTGGATCGTGGTCGTCTGCCTCCCTGGGGCCAGCAGGTCACGATCCCATGCGGTGATGTCGATCATGGTCACGGTGACGTCGGAGACGAACGTGCCGGTCGTCGATCCCGACACCTTGCGGAACGTGACCCCGCTCTTCTGTCCCTGCGGGCCCTTACCGAACAGGCTCGACAGGTCGATGAAGGCTCCCGGGTTGACGTTGTCGTAAACCTGCGGCTGTCCGGGTCCGAGCCGTCCGTCGGTGTCGAGCTTGAGGTTCACGAACCCGGTGCCGAGCGTGTTCCAGTTCGACCCGTCCTCGGTCGCCTCGGCGAGCCCGGCAGCGCGCACCAGTTCGGCCGTGACGACACCGTCCAGGATGTTGAGCCCGGCCACCTGGGCCACGGTGTTCTGCCGGGAGGCCGGCGGGGTGTTCAGAACCTGCGATGTGGCAACGCCCTGGAGCAGGTTCACCTGCAAAACCGGCGGCGACAGCGTCGACGTCGGGATCCGGATACTTGCCTGGGAGGCGTCGTTCGAGTCAACGCCGAGCCCGGTCTGCGAGCTACTCACGTCCGTGATGATCTGATCGATGCCGAACCCGGTATCGACGATGCGCACGCCGGTTGCACGGCCGTTGGCGGAAGCGGTTCCCGGATTCGGGCCGGGGGCCACGTGCACGCAAGCCGTGCTCGAGGCGTCGGGCGATCCGGGCTTCTGCGGCGTGTCGATGGTGGCGGTGTTGCAGAGCTGGCACTGTGGCGGAGCCTGCAGCACACGGAGCGTCAGGGACACGCTCCCCGTCGCTCCAGGAGCGAGCGGTCCCACGTTCCACGTGACCGTGTTGCCGTTCACCGTGCAGCCGCCGGTGCAAGACTCGAACTGGGTTCCTGCCGGCAGGACGTCGGTGATCGTCGCCGCAGTCGCCGTCCCCTCGGTCGAAAGGTTGCCGAACGCGATATTGAACGTCACGGTGCCGCCGACTTCAACGTTTGACTGGACCGCCGTCTTGGTGATGGTCGGGTTCGGCGGAGGGCAGATGTCGGAGCGCTTCGCCGTCCGGTCTTTCGGGTCCGAGGTGATCGACGTCGACGTCCGGGTCCGCACGTACGCGCTCGCGAACTTCGGGCAGATATCGCCGATGGTCTTGGTGAGGTTGATCGACGCCTCGCCGAACGCGCCCGCCTTCAGACCGGGCTCGGTGGTATTGGTTCGGTTGACCTCCGCGTCGTAGGTGACGTGCTCGACGAGGGTCGCGCCGTCCTCGACGTATGCTCCGACGCCGGGTCCGGTGAAGTGCCACCGGAAGGCGCTGATCGTGATGTTCCCGCCGCCGTTGTCGAAGTCGTATGTGAGGATGATGTCTCCCTCGGTCCGCACCGGGAGACCGGGACAGACTTCGAGGCTGGACTGGCTGAACTCATAGTCGAGGTTCGCCGTTCCGTTGGTCGAGTATCGCTCCCAGTTCACGTACATGAAGCGGTCGCCGCCGAAGGTCCTGAACCCGAGCGCGGCCTTGACGATGTCGTCCTTGGGCGGCGCCTTCTTCGTGGCGCACGCCCAGCCGCCGGGTTGGAGGGCCTTACTGCCGTCCTTGTAGACGTCGTCGGAGGTCGAGTTCTTTGGGTCGGTGAACTCGACGACCCTCGCGCCGGACGCGGCCAGCGAGGACCAGTCCAGAGGTTCACCTGAAGGCGAGTCCGGCCGGTTGCCGTCGACTTCGAAGCTGCCGACGGTGCCACCCGGCGCTATCGCGAAGGCCGCCGGACCGACGAAAGCGATCAGGATGGCGAATAGAACGACGGAAGTGGTTCGCATCCCCCGCATGGTTCCCCCCGTGCTCGTAGGTGCCCTTATTGCTACAGATTCTCCTTTAGTCGTCCTTGACCTGCTGTGACCTTTTTCACCCACGGATCGGAGGACTCTCGGGTTTCGAAAGTACTGCTTCGTACGCATTTCTGCGGGCTGGGCAAACCGCCCGACGTCGAAGCTTTAGCTTGGCTCGAGGGCAAGAAATGGCCATACCTCGTCCAGGAACAGCCGCAGGACGGCGCCGGTGAATCCCCAGATGTAATGGCCGCGTGTGTCGAAGACGTTGGTCTCGATCTCGAACCCGCGCCGCTCGATCGTCTCGCGTCGTCCGATCCGAGCGAGCTCGGCGACCGGGAGCTCGATGATCTCATCGATCTCGGCGTCGCTGGGGCGGTAGGAGTGCTGCTCGGGTACGACGGCAACGAACGGGGTCACGTTGTATCCCGTGACGAACGTCGGAAGTTCGTCGAGCCGCCCGATGATGCGGATGTCCGCCGGGTCTACGCCGAGCTCCTCCACGGTCTCTCGGATCGCGGTCGCCTCGATGTCGGCGTCCTCGTCGTCGCGAGCGCCGCCCGGGAACGAGATCTCGCCCTTGTGGTGCTTCACCGAATCCGTCCGTTTCGTGAAGACCAGCCACGGCTCGCCGTCGCGCTCGAAGAACATGAGCAGCACCGCTGCTTGACGTCCGGGAGGGAGCTCGTACTCGCGGTGCGGCCGTTGCGCCATCGCTTTCCTGAGCTTCGTTTCGAGGCGATCGGTTGCGGTGCTCACGGTGCGACACTGTACCGGAGGCCGTGATAGCGTCGGTTTCGATGGAACCGACGCTGCATCCCGACGTCGAGCCGCTCGCGTTCCTAGTCGGAACGTGGAGCGGTCAAGGCAAAGGCTCGTACCCCACGATCGACTCCTTCGCGTACCTCGAAGAGATCCGCTTCTGGCACACGGGCAAGCCGTTCCTGTTCTACGAACAGAAGACGAAGCACCCCGTGAAGGGCTTCCCGATGCACGCCGAGGTCGGTTACTGGCGTCCGCAGGCCGGCGGGCGCATCGAGATCCTGTTCACGCATCCGACCGGCATCGCGGAGATCCAGGAAGGAACGATCGAGGGTACGACGATCGACGTCGCATCCAAGGCAGTCGCCAGGACCACGACCGCGAAAGAGGTCGTCGCGCTGGAGCGCACGTTCACGGTGGACGGCGACGTGCTCCGCTACGAAGTGCGGATGGCGGCCGTCGGGGTCCCGCTCACGCACCATCTGGCCGCCGAGCTGAAGCGCGAAGCCTAGGGCGCCACGGCACGCTACATCAGCGCGCGGACCATCCCCCCGTCGACCTGGATCGTCGTCCCGGTGACGTAGGAAGCGGGATCGCTCGCGAGGAAGACGACCGTCGCCGCGATCTCTTCGGGCTTGCCAAGGCGCCCCATCGGGATGTCGGTCAGGTACGCCTTGACCGCTTGATCGAAAGGGATCCGTTCCCGTTCCGCGCGCTGAGTGGCGAGCGAGCGGATGCGATCGGTGAACGTCGGTCCGGGGCAGACGGTGTTGACCGTGATGCCTTCCCGAGCGAGGGCGGTCGCCAAGGTCTTCGCGAATCCGACCACCGCCGCGCGCGAGCTGTTCGAGAGCACGAGGCCCTCGAGCGGCTGTTTGGCGGCGACGCTCGTGATGTTCACGATTCGCCCCCAGCCGCCGCGGCGCATCAGCGGCACCGCGCCGAGGGTGCAGCGCACGGTCGAGAGCAGGTTCAGCTCGAGCGCCTTCCGGTAATCGTCCTCCGAGAACGAGTCGAACGAGCCGGAGGGCGGCCCGCCGCAATTGTTCACCAGCACGTCGACGCGGCCGAGCGCTTCGGCGGCGCCTTGAACGAACCGGCGGCAGTCGTCGGATATCGACAGGTCGGCAACCGCTGCGTGCACGCGGACGCCGAGCTCGACGAGCTTGGCCTCCGCGTCGCGCAGGTCGTCCTTGCCGCGCGCACAGATGGCCACGTCGGCTCCCTCGCGCGCGAACGCCTCGGCGCACGCACGCCCGATCCCTCGACTCGACGCGGCGACGAGGGCGACACGACCCTTCAAGCCCAAGTCCATCGGCAGCGGATGCTACTACGTGAGGCAGGCGCACTGTCCTGAGCAGCCGGATCTCTGCGCCTACCGGTGCACTATCATCCGAGTGATGCCGAAGCCGGAGAAGTTCGTCTTCGTGTGCACGAACGAGCGGCCCGACGACCATCCGAAGGGCTCGTGCATCGCGCGCGGATCCGCGGAGCTTCTCGGCCACTTCCGCGACCTTCAGGGCGAGAAGGGCCTCGTCCACTTCAAGGTCGTCGCCACAGGGTGTCTCGAGCCGTGCCTGGCCGGGCCGACCGTCGTCGTCTACCCCGACAACGTCTGGTACGGCGGCCTGACGCTGGACGACGTGGAGCAGATCATCGACGAGCATCTCGTGGCCGGCCGCCCCGTCGAGTTCCTGACTCTGACCGACGACGACTTCGAGCGCTCCCAGCGAGCCGCGAAGCAGGCTCCCCCGACCCTCTAGCGAGTCAGGACCGGCTCACGGGTCGCGACCGGTTCTTGGTTCCAGTCCCGCACCGCGTCGACGTAGAGCCTCCAGGTCACCCAGAGGAAGTAGGCGGCGGCCGGCACCCCGAGCCAGTCGACCGCGAACCCGTGCACGTCGTGCGCGTACAGTCCCGTCCCCGAGTAGAGGAAGAAGACCCCGTGCATGAACGCGCATGTCGGGAAGACGGCTGCGAGCGACAGGCCCGACACTGACCATCCACCGAGCGGCCCCCGGTTCCGCAGCTGCGTCCGGGTCAGGAAGTACCCGATCGCGCAGTACAACACGACAAGAAGGGCGTTCGGCACGATCGTGGCGCGGAAAGCGAACCCGCGACCGGCGATCGCGATCGACGAGGCTACGAGGCCGGTCACGTACACGCCGGCCAGCGTCGGGATCGCCATCACCCAAGGCGGCGAGCCACCGATGAAACGATCGCCCCGGCCGCCACGGAACGCTTCGATGCGAAGGAGGAACCAGGTGACACCGGCCGGAAAACCGACGAGCACCACGGCGAGGTCCAGCGACCCGCCGGGACGGCCTTCGAACGCAGCGTGGATCCCGTGAAACAGATGATGCGGCCCGCACGTGAACGCCATCGCGATCCAGGCTGCTCCGAAGTGCGAGAAGCCCATCGTCTTCCATCCGCGACGCATGTCTTCGATCGTCATGATCCCGTAGCTCGTGTAGACGGCGCCGAGGATCAGGTTCGTCACCGCAACCGCGATCCTCATGATTCCCTCCTCACAGGTACCCCCATCTGACGCATGAATTCGCGGATCACCGAGATCTCCCCGACGCCGGGCCGTGGCTCCTGTTCGAGCTTCGGAGGTGCGGCAGGAGGAGCCTGCGCGCCGACCGGCATCAGCGAGACCGTGAACGCGCTTCCCACGCCGAGCGTGCTGCGTACCTCGACGGATCCGCCCATCGATTCCACCAGCGACCGGACGATGAACAGGCCGATCCCGGTCCCGCCGAACCGGCGATCGTTCGACGACTCTGATTGCCAGAATTTGTCGAAGCAGTGGAGGGCCTGATCGGCATCCATGCCGATACCTCGATCCGAGAGCACGATCTCGAGGCGATCTGCTGCGTCGATCGCTAGCTCCACGGG
>JBKKCR010000216.1:0-15454 GCA_046712825.1 Actinomycetota bacterium
CGGTGACGCCCGCCGACTCGGGCGTGAGCGCCCCCACGACGCGCGGCGTGTTACGGAGGACGAATTCACCGTTGCCGGGGTCGATGCGCTCCGGTGAGTAGGCGAGCAGGAAGTCGCGCCCTGCGAGGAGACCGGACGTCTCGAGCAACGGAGCGACGATCTGCTCCGTCGTGCCCGGATACGTCGTGGACTCGAGGACCACGAGGCTACCGGCGCGAAGGTGCCGCGCGACGTCCTTGGTCGCGCCCTCGACGAGCGACAGGTCCGGTGTGTTCTCGCGAACCGGCGTCGGCACGCAGATAAGGATGATGTCGCTCGCTTCGACGGCCTCGGCTTCGGTCGTGAAGGTGAGCCGTCCCGTCTCCACCCCCTTACGGAACGCCTCCTCGTTGACCCCGGGTACAGACAGAATGCCGGCTCGGAGGTCCTCGACCCGCGTTGGGTCCGTATCGATCCCGGCGACCGCGAAGCCCACCTCCGCGGCGGCGCACGCGACGGAGAGGCCGACGTATCCCTGGCCCATGACGGCAATCGTGGCGCGACGGGAAAGGATCCGGCGCCGAAGCTGAGCAGTGCTTTTCATCGGATGGACTCCTCTATCGGTTAGAACACCGTAGGTTCCCTACGCCGTTCGACGTATCTGGCAGCCAAGTTCAGCATTAAACCCCGGGAAGACGCAGGTTTTTTACACCGTTCGTCGCATGGCTCCCGGGCCGCCGGCCAATAGCATCAACCGTGCTTCGAGCCGCCGCGGTCGCGGCGTGCCGATTGGGTCTGGGCCTAATGAAGGGGAGGGGAAGCGCATGAGTGATCAGGATCTCGAGAAGGTCGATTCCGGCCGCAGAGATTTTCTCAAGAAGTCGATCGTTGCGGGAGCGGTGGTATGGGGCGCTCCGGCCGTGACGTCGCTGCCCGGCGGCCGCGCGTGGGCTCAGACGTACGGGTGCCCGGATCCCGCGGGGCCGTGTGTAACGAACGCCTTCGGACTCCAGATCACCGTGCCGGCCATCGGCACGTTGACGTTCCCGGGCGCGCCGGGTCCTTCTCCGACCTGCGTGATCAACCCGACGGTCCCCGGCATCATCAACCTCGCTGCGACCATCTGCGGCGACGTCGGTGACTGCACCGCGAACGGGTACGTCGAGAACCTGGACCTCGACATCCTCGGAGCACTCGGCATTCCGATCCTGTCGCTCCAGGCCACGATCCTCAGCGCGACGGCGACGACGTCCGGTGACTGCCCGCCTTGTGCGACGACCGGCTCTTCGATCATCGCCGGCCTGGTGATCAACGGCGGCGCGATCAACGTGACGTCGCCCTGCAACACGGTCATCCCGATCGTGCCTGCTCTGCCGATCGCATCGCTTGCTCTGAACGAGCAGACGTGCACCGGCGACACGCTGACGGTGAACGCGCTGAACCTCACGATCCCGAGCCTCGGGATCCAGGTCATCGCCGGCCACGCGGAAGCGGGTCGCGAAGGCTGCACCTGCACCACCTGCTCGTAGTTCGATCCAGGCGGACGCCCGTCCGGACGGCGCCGAAGGCGCCGGCCGGGCGGGCGTTGCCACATCCGGCTTGGATCGGTCGACGGAACGAGCGGGTGGCACCGACCCGCGAGCGCCCCTACCCTGAGCGACGGGAAGGAGCGTGGGTGTGAACGAATCCGAGACGTGGGCGCTCGACGAAGGCTTCCGCGTGCTTTCGTACGCGTTCCGCATCCGGACCACCTCCAACGCGTGCGCCGAGCTCGCGCTTCGTGCCGTCGGCGCCTGTCGTCACTCCGATGTGCCCGACGACGCACCGTCGTTCTACGTCGAGGACGGCGACGAGGTTTCGAGCTTGAGTCTCGACGACATCGTTCTCCTCAAGAACGCGAAGCCCGGCAACGCCTTCTCGCGGCTCGTGTGGCACATCATGAACAAGGCGGTCGCCGAGGCCAGGCACATCCTGGTCGTGCACGCCGGCGTGGTCGTCGCTCCCGACGGGAACGCCGTCGTTCTTCCGGCCGTTTCCGGCGGCGGCAAGACCACACTCACCGCCGCGCTCGTCCGCGCCGGGTTCGACTTCCTTTCGGACGAGATGATGGCGATCGACCCTGCATCCCGGCAGGTTCTGCCCGTTCCGCGCTCGCTGTTCGTGAAGCCGGGAACGTTCGAGGCGCTCGGGATCGAGCCGCCCGACGTCTCCGAAGCGGCCCTAAAGCTCTTGGGCGGCACCTGGCCGGTGACGCCGGACGACCTGCGCCCCGGCGCTCTCGGCGGCCCCGCCCCGGTCCGCACGGTCGTCGCGCCCACATACCGGCCCGGCTCCGAAACCCGGCTCGAGCGCGTGTCGCGCGCCGCCGGGCTGTCGGACTTGGCCGGCCAGGCCTTCAACCTCGAGATGTTCGGGGCACCGGCCGGGATCGAGCTCCTGGCCGAGGTCGTCCGCTCGGCGTCGTGCTACCGGCTCGCCGTCGGCCGGCTGGACGAGGCCGTCGCGGCCGTGTCCGAAGCAGCGGCCGCACCGGTCTGAGCCGCGCGGCGCTCCTCGAACCAGGCAACCGTTCGCGCGACCGACTCTTCCCAGACCGCCTTCGGCTCGAACCCGAGCAGTCGCTTCGCCGCAGAGATATCGGCGTGTGTCCGCCGGATGTCGCCGGCGCGCTTCGGCGTGCGGATCGGATCCACCCAGCGCCCGACCGCGTTCGAAACCTCCTGCAGGACCTCGTTGATCGTCTTCGGGTCCCCCCCGGCTACGTTGATCACGGCACCGTCGGCCTCCGGTCCCGCGGTCGCCGCGGCGATGTTGGCTCGCACCACGTCGTCGATGTACGAGAAGTCCCGGGACTGCTCACCGTCCCAGTGAACCTCCGGAGCCTTTCCCTCAACGAGCGCCGCGACGAAGGCGGGGAAGACCGCGGCATACTTGGACTCGGGTCGCTGTCCCGGACCGAACACGTTGAAGTAGCGGAGCGAAACAGTGGAGAGACCTTTGAGATGCGTCCACACGCGGCAGTACTGCTCGGCGGAGAGCTTGCTCACGGCGTAGGGCGACAGCGGTGAGGGCGTCATCGCCTCGTGCTGGCGTCCTTCGGCTACGTCGCCGTACACGCTCGAGCTCGACGCGTAGACCACGCGACTGACGTCCGCCTCCTCGGCCGCGACGAGCAGATTGAGCGTCCCGGTGATGTTGCAAGACTCGCTCAGCACGGGGTCATCGACCGAGCGCGGAACGCTGCGCAGGGCAGCTTGATGGAAGATCACATCGACCCCCGCGCACGACGGCGCGAGCCCCTCGGGGTCCCGGAGGTCCGCGCGCACGAACGTGGCACCGTCGGGGATGTTCTCCTCGAACCCGGTGAGCAGGTTGTCGAGCACGCGGACACGCCATCCATCGGCGAGCAGCGCGCGAGATATGGCCGAGCCGATGAAGCCGGCTCCTCCGGTTACCAGTGCGTTCTTCATCTGTTCCTTCCTATCCAACTCTCATGATCTCGAACGATCAGCGGAACGAGCGAACCAGATGCACCGCCGTGCGGAGCTCCGGTCGCAAGCGCAGCGAGCGGCGGAACGCGGCCCGTGCCTCCGCGGTCTCGCCCAAGCTTGTGGCCATGAGGCCGATCCGCTTCCACCGGAACGCCGCAGCACGGGGATGCGCCTCGAAATAATCCTCGTACATCTCGAGCAGCAACCTCTGGCACCGTACACGCTCCGCCGTCCCGTTGAGGTTCCTCGGGCCGTCGTGGAGCCGGTAGATCACCCCGACGCGCGGAACCGTCGACACGATCGCCTCGCGCGCCACGCGCAACCACCACTCGATGTCCACCGATCCGGCGAACCGCTCATCGAACCGCGGGGCGGCATCGCGGGCCACCGTCACCTGGCCGAGCTGCGGCGTCATCGCGTCGAGGATCGAGTCGTACACATTGCCCTCGAGGATCCGATCGTCGCCGGTTGAACCGTCGCTCCCCCGCCGGAAGCACACCGACACGGGGGCCCGGCCCATGCCCTCGAGTCCCATCGCCAGCCGCTCGGGAACGAACAGGTCGTCGTCGTCGAGGAACGCCACGTACCGGCCGCGCGCCTCGTCCAACCCCGTGTTGCGTGCCGCCGGCTCGCCGCCGTTGGTCGGGCGCCGGACGACCCGCACCCGCGGATCATCCGGCCCCGTCGCTAGAACCGGACTCGCGTCGTCGACGACGATGCACTCGAAGTCCTCGACGGTCTGCGCGAGCACGGAGGCGATCGCCTCGTCGAGCAGCGCCTGCCGGTTGTACGTTGTGATGACGATACTGAACAGGGGGTCCATCGAAGGCGTCCTCACCATCTCCGCGGCGGAGGCAGAACGTCACGACGGACCGCGAGCGCGGTGCGAACGCGCGCTTCGCGCATCTCACGAGAGACGACCGTGATCAACCGGGCAGTGCCGGCGCGCAGCTTCGCGCCCCGCGGCAGCCGGTCGAAGGCGGGCTCGTATCCCATCGCGCGGATCTGTCTCCCGGCCAGCGCTTCGAACAGCGCGACGTCCTCCTTCGTCATGTCGCGCGTCCAGTCACGAAGGCCTTTCACGGGCGCTCCTTGGGCGTTTCGGTGGTACGTCGGAACGCCGTTTCCCGAAGCCCGATCCGGATACGAGAGCATCTCCGGCCGGTAGAGCAATCCGGTTAGGTCGCAGATCCGCCGCAGCTCGCGCTCCGGCTCGTCGACCAGGTCCTCGTAGTGGACCTCGAGGTACCGCTCGGGCCCGAGCGCGCGGCCGGCGCGTCGCGCGGCCAGCGTCCAGTGGGACCACACCTGAGCCGCCTCGGCGAGAGTGTTCGGCCACCACGGCATCTGCAGCAGGGAAAGCGCGACATCCCGGCCGTCCCGCACGAGGTGCACGAACCTTCCGCCGGGGAAGATCTCCGCCAGCAACGCGACGTCGAGCGCGTAGTTCGGGGTCTTGTCTCCCCAGCGCTCTTTGCCCTTCTCGGCGGCATACGCCATGAACACCGCGTCGATCACGTCGGCGAAGGCCGGCCGATTGAGGGCGCGCACGCGACGCAGAACCGCCTCGCCGGCGATCCCCCACTCGCCGAAGCGATACGTCCGGATCACGTCGGCCGCTATGCGCTCCGCGTCGACCGCGCCCGCCCGGTCGTAGCGCCGGCGGACCGTCCACAACGAGGTGATGAAGTGCGATTCCGGTGGGATCGCGAGCATCGGGTGCGCGTCGAGCATCGCGCGGAGCATGGTCGTCCCCGACCGCGCGCACCCGACCACGAAAACTGGAGAACCCGTCATCGCGGATCCCCTCCGACGGTGTCCGCGCTTGCGCGTCCCGGCCAGAGCTGCACCCCGGCCACAATCCCGCCGAGCACAAGCAGGCCGATGAAGACGGCCGCCGCCGTGAACGAGGCGCGGGACGCGGCATAGCCCAGCGTCCCCGCGACCGCACCGGCTCCGCAAAGGATTCCGGTCGACCGGAGGCGTGAATCCGTTCGCGTTGCCACGATGTCGTACGAGTGCAGCCGGTCGCCTGAGGTGAGTGAGGCGCCCGACCCCAGCCGCCGGGCGACGGTGAACAGCATCTCGAACGCCAAGACGCCGAGGCACGCGCCCGCGGCGAGCACACCATGCCATCCGTCTACGGTCGAGACGCTCGCGGTGAGCGCAGCCAGGAGCGTGCCGACCGCGTACGCGCCGCCGTTCCCGAGGAAGATCCTGCCCGGAAGGTTCCAAACCAAGAAGCCCAGCCCGGCGCCGGCCAGTGCGAACCCGAGGGAGCGGATACCCGAACCACCGGGAGCGGTCGTTGCGAGCGCCGCTCCCGCGATCGCTGCCAGGCCGCCGGCCAGGCCGTTCTGTCCGTCGAGCAGATTGGTCGCGTTCGCGCAGGCGAGCGTCAGCGCCACGGTCGCGACGCCGGCGAGCGCGCCGAGCGGCTCGACCTCGACGCCGCCGGCGGCGAGAACCACACCCGCCCCCGTCAGCAGGATCAGACGGACCAGCGGCGTCAGTTGTCGGATGTCGTCTGCGAGCCCAGCCGCGAACGCGATCGTCGTGGCGGCGACGATGCTTCCGGGAAGCCCATCGCCGACGAGCGCGGAAGCGATCAACGTCGCCGCGACCACGGCAGCGCCACCGAGGACCGGCACCGGACGCACATGGATGGCGAGCGAAGGGTCGCTCGGCCGGTCGACGAGACCGGCGGCGAGCCCGACTCGCCGCGCGACGGGAACAAGGACGACCGCGATCCCGAGCGCGACTACGAAGGACATGGCCGCACGACCACCACGCTCGTCCGGCCGGCGTGCACGCTCACCTCGCCGACGATGCGCCAGCCGGAGTCCTCGAGCACCTTACGGGCACGTTCGTTCTCGGCGTAAACGATCCCGCGCGCCTCGGGGACTCCGCGGCGGCCCATGTCGCGGGTGGCCTCGTCCAGCACCGCCACGCCCAATCCACGCGCGCGCACGTTCCGGTCGACGCCCCAGACGAATATCTCGGCATCGGGGAACTTCTGAGCGCTCTTCGGGAAGCGCGCCGTCTCCAGTGCGCGCTTGAGCGCCACCGGACGGATCAGCTTCGGAGCCGCCGCGATCGCGGCCGGGATCCCGTACCGCCGGAAGAACCGCTTGTAGAAGGCCGGAACGGAATCCGCTCCCGAGGCCATCGCGACGACGCGACCTCCGTCGTCCTCGACGACCGCGACGCTTGCGTTGGGATCGCTCAACAGCGCCCGGTAGAGCTGGCGCATGAAACGGTCGCCGAGCTTCGGGAGGAAGGCCGAAGGAACGGTCTCCCGATGGAGTCGGGCGAGCGTCGGTATGTCGGACCGACGGGCCAAGCGGACCGTGAAACCTCCTTCGAGCGGAACGGAGGCCATGCCTTTCTCGGAAAGGATTCGCCGGTACTCACTCACGATGATCTCCTCGACCCTTCGTTCGTCGAACCATTCGATGGCGCGGGCGCGGGCGGCGGAACCGAGCTTCGCTCGAAGGCCTTCGTCGGCGACCAGCTTCTCGATCGCCGCAGCGAGGCGCTTCGCGTTCCTGGGCGGGACCAAGAAGCCTTCGATCCCGTCGCGCGCGACCTCCCGGCAGCCGCGGATGTCGGTCAGCACGAGCGGCTTCGCCATCGCGGCGGCCTCGATCGCCGATCGCGGCAGACCCTCGCGCCACGACGCCAGCACGAAGACGTCCATGAGCGCCATGAGGTCCCGGACGTCGTCGCGGTGTCCGGCGAATACCGCGTGCTCCCGCGCGCGCGCCATCTCGTCGGCCGGTATCGAGTCCCACTTCTCGGGATCGGAACCGCCCACGACGAGGAACACCGCATCCGGATGAGCGGCACGAACCGTCGCCGCGGCCTCGAACAGCTCCCGGTAGCCCTTCTCGGCCACCATCCGCCCGACGGCGCCCACGACGACCTTGCCCTCCGGGATCCCGAGCTCCGTTCGGAGTCGTTCGAGCCGCTCCGCAGGCACGGCGTCGGGATCGAAGAGCGAAAGATCGATCCCGTTGCCGAGAAGCCTTCCTTTCGGTGGGCGTGCGATCCGCAGCCGCGCTGCCCAGGCGTGATCCTCCGCGCTCTGGAACAGCTCCGAATCGGAGAAGCGCGCAGCGATCCATTCGATCCCCAGCACGGCGCCTTTGCGCGCCGCCCGGTCCTCCGGCATCGCGTAGAGCCCGTGCTGTGTGTTGACGACGCAGGGCACGCCGGCGAGCCGCGCCGCGATCCGGCCGAGGACTCCGGGCTTCGGGTTGTGCGTGTGCACGATGTCGAAGCGCTCTCGGCGCAAGATCCGATAGAGCTGCAAGAAAGCCTTTAGGTCTGCGCCGAGGCTCCACCCCCGGGTCGCGGCGTGCCATGGGATGTGGCGGATCCCCTCGGCTTCCAGCAACGGAACGCAGTCGCCGGGCGCGCTGATCGCGCTCACCTCGTACCCCTCCGCGGCCAGCCGCCGCAGCTGCGGGCGGAGCATGTACCACAGCGTCAGGTCGATGGTGGTGATGTGGACGACGCGCAGACGCTCACCGGGGTGACGTCGGCGCCTCACTTCGGCCGCCACGGACCACGACGCGCCGCGCGATACAGAAGCGCTTCGCCGTTGAGCTGACCGCGAACCTTCGCCCGGAAGAACACCTGGCCGTCACTCCGCAAGATCGGGATCCTCGCGAGCCGATACGGATCGATGGCGCCGGCGCGGTTGACGCGCCAGCCGTCGAGAGCCGCCGTCGTGAATAGGCGGCGGGCCACGCGATCGGCTTCAGGAGATCCGATGCCCCAGGGATACGCGAAGTGGCGGCATTCGACGCCCAACCGGTCCTCGATCAGACCCTGGGAGCGGCGCATCTCGTCCTCCGCCACCTCTTCGGTAGCGGTCGACAGATCGGTGTGACCATGGGTGTGCGAGCCGATCGTCACCAGCCCGGTCGCCACGCCTTCGGCGAGATGCTCCCACGTGAGGGAGTCCGCCGCCGTCGTGCTCACCCCACCCGTCGCGAGGTACAGAAGCGCCGGTACCTTGTACCGGACGAGGAGCGGCAGAGCGCGGGAAAAGAAGTCGAGCGTTCCGTCGTCGAACGTTACGACGACCCCGCCGTCGCCGCCGAGCGCCTGCTCGAGCGAACGCGGGCGATCCCGCTCTGCCAATCTCGTCAGATGCCGCTCGAAAGCTTCGGTGGACAGCTCGATCTCCGACCCATCGTCCCCGAGCCGGTGGTACAGCAACACGACGACGTCTCCGGGCCGGCGGCGCGAGAACATGCCGGCCGGCATGACCGCGGCCTTGGCGGACCGGCGTACCAGGGATGCGAGCACGTCAGGCTCCGGCTTGGGTGAACGATGGAGGCTCCCGGAGGCGGTCCCGTTCCTCGCGCTTCGCGAGCCACTTCTTCGAGGGGACAGACAGCAGCACGAAATAGAAGGGAAGGAGTTGCACGCGCTCGCGCGCGAGGATGCCCAGATTGCTGACGGCGGAGAACGCGATGATGAGCGCCCCGACCATCGCGATCGCGAATGTCACGTAGGGGCGTCGGCGTGCGAGCCGCGCCGCAGCGAACAGCCACCGAAATCGGATGAGCGTCAAGATCACGAGGAAGGTTCCCTCTGCCGCGGCGATCAGCGCTGTGGGGGACCGTGCGTCGATGAGGGTTGGGCGGAACAGCACGGTGAAGATCGCAAGCGGAGCCCTTCCCGGCGAAGTGATGACCGGTGCGTCGAAGTTCGATTTTCCTCCGCCCGTCTGATCCGCCACTTCCTCAAGAGTGCTGGCGAATCCTCCTTCGGTGTTGATCCCGGCTTCCTGAACGAACTCGCTCGCACGGCCGACGAAGAAGAGTGCCGCAACGGCGACGAGCGCCAGCGATGCGACCTTGATGATCGGTCCGAGCTGACGGTGTTCCGGACGAATGCGACGCAGCACGACCCCGACGCCGATCGCCACCCCCGCCAGCCCGGCGATGTGTGCGCGCGGAAGCGCTGCCCACCACAGGCCGACCGCCGCGATGCCGATCCCCTTGAGCATCTTCCCGGTGAGCATGCTCGCGGCGCCGAAAGCGATGATGCCCAGACAGAACATCATCCACGATTCCTTGCCGATGCTCGAGGGCCACACCAAAAGGGATGGCAGGAAGAAGACGAAGCGCGCGTAGGTCCGCTTCCTCCCCTCCGGCACAGCGATGGTGAAGGCTCGGTAGAACAGGAACAGTCCGATGAAGGCCAACCACGAGAAGAAGACGAAACCGCCGATCATGGTTCGGCCGATGACCGTGTACACGATCCCCGTGAGAAGGTCGATGAAATGGGTGCCCGTGGTTCCCTCGACCCCCGAGAAGTCACCGTGCTTGAAGCCCGCGGCAAGTTCTGCTCCCGCGATGTCGTACGCCCTCGCGTCTACGCCACCCCCATACACGTTGGTTCCGAGGAAGTAGCGGACGAGCGCGCCGACCAGCTTCAAGACAAGCGCCAGGACGAGCAAGTAGAAGAGCGTGCGATCGCCTTCGCGCTTGGCCTGACGAGCGAGTATCGGGAGCGTGAAGGCGAAGAGGGCAGGACCCACGACGACGGCGCCGAGCGCGTGCCAAACCGGACTGTCGCCGAATAGCATCGAAAGAAGGAAGAAGAATGCCGCGAGTCCCACGGCACCGAGCGACGTCTGGAGAACCCCTCCGGTGGGAGGGCTCTCTTTTTCCTGCGGCATCGTGTCGGAGGTGCGAACCTCTTCTGTCGTGCGCACCCTAGAACACCTCCAGATCGCCGATCGATAGCGCCCAGGACCCCAGGTCGTGCGGATCGGGGACGAGCGCGTCTTGCAGGGGGTTAACGACGAAGGTCATGCCGCGAGGCGCTTTCAGGTATCCGGACCCCCGCACGGCTGCGTCGGCGGCGGTCCCTGAGGCGAAATGGCAGGCCAGGTGGTCGACCGCTGCCGATCCGCGCACCCGCTTGAGTAGCTGAAGAGCGGTTGTTCGGTCCCCGGGGCGAACGATCAGCTCGGAAAGCGTTGTCTCCCACAACCCGCCGCGGGGGCGAACCCGGAAGATCGCGAGCCCGCGAAGGGCTCCGGCTTCGGTCTCGGCGACCGCACGATAGTCCAGGAGCGGGGCGGCGCCGTAGCGCCAGCCGAGGTAGGTCGCGTCGCGGGGCGTCCGCAGGCGCGGGTCCGGGGACGCCGCGTCGGCGAGCAGCTCGGGAAGTCCACGTACCTGCCCGAGCACCTCGGAAGCGGCAGGCGCGTCCACGACCGGCGCCTCCCCCGGCACCTTTTCGTCTCCGCGGAACCGCGTAGCGAAGCGGATCGGCCGCCGGACCCGTATGCGGATCGGCGCCTGTCCGACGATGCTCCACCCCATCTTGAGATAGCCGGCGAGGCTCGCGGGGTTGGGGGTGTTGAACACGAAGTCGACACCATCAGCGCGCAGGTCGTCGAGGGCCCTCAGCGTAAGCTTCGAGAAGATCCCCTTGCCTTGAAAGTCCGGATGCGTCGCCGTGTCCACGGCCCGCACCGCGCTGAACGTGCGATCGCCGGCCGTCCAGCGCCAGCGCATGAACGCTCGCAAGCCCGCGATCCGACCGGCGGACTCGGCGAGGAGCATGTAGGAGCTGCCGAACGGGTTGGCGAAGTGCTTCCACCGGAAGAACTCCGGAGGACGCTCGCCCGCCGGACCGCCACCCAGCGATGCGCCGAGCAGCTCCAGCACGCCCGGCTCGTCCTCGGGTCGATAGGAGCGCAGGTCGAGATCGAGCGCCTTCATCTCGTGAGTTCCTCTCGCGTGCCTTGGGTGCCGCCTGCGATCACGACGGAACGCGCCCCCGCCCGATCGGCGACAAGCGCTCGGTACAGACCGGCCATCCGGTCGATGCTCCGGTCGAGCGTGAAGCGTTCCTCGAAGATCCGCCGGCTCCGAGCGCCGAACGACTCGGCCTTGCTTCGATCGGACAGCAGATCGTCGATCGCCTCGGCGAGCGGCTCCGACGTGCCCGGCGGCACGAGCCTAGCGTTGCCGTCGTTGCCCTGCTCGAGGACCTCACGGACCGCGGGCAGGTCCGAAGCGACGATCGGCAGCCCGAGCGCCATCGCCTCGATCAGCGATCCGCCGAGCCCCTCGAACAAGGAGGGGAACGCGAAGATGTCGGCGGCGGCCAGCACGTCGGGCGCGTCGTCGCGGTGCCCGAGCACCCTGACGCGCTCGGCGAGGAGTGGCCGGCGAAGAAGCTCGTCCAGCTCCGGTGAGGCGGCACCGCGTCGCCCGAGCATGAGCAGGACAAGCCGCGGCCGCTGCTGTGCCAGCCGCTCGACCGCCTCGAGCAGGAAGCGCTGACCCTTCTGGTATTCCTGGCGCCCGAGCGTGACGACGACTTCGGCGTCGGCGGCGAGGTCGAGCGCCCGGCGCGACGCCGCGCGGCGATCGTCCGAGCCTCGACCGAGCCGCCCGTCGTCCCGGCCCCGCTCGATAACCGTGACGCGACTCGCCCGGAGGCGAAGCGCTTCGACGTTGTGGTCCTTGACCGCGACCGTGATGGCGTGGAAGTGCGCGGTCAGCCGTCTCGCCGTCAGCCCATCGACCCGTTGGACGATGCGAAAGACCCACGGCCGGATCCGCGGATCGGCGAAACGTACCGGGTCGTACGACGTGTTGACGAGACTGGTCAGTACCGTGACGGGCGTTCCCATCGCGGCGAGCCTTCCGACGAGATCGCTCTGGAGGAGCGTTGTGTGGACCAGATCCGGTCGTTCATCGCGGATGATCCGCCGCACCGCTCGCACCCGGCCGGGGAACCGTCGAGCCGCGAGGTACCGCAGATCGAAACGACCCCGAACCTGATCCTCGACGCCTTCGGCGCTGCGCCTCAGGCAGACGACGATCGGATCGATCCCGCGTCGCCGCAAGCCGGGAAGCATCTCGGCCAGCGAGCGCTCGGCTCCACCGCCCTGCAAGCTGTCGATCAGGAAGAGAACCTTGAGTCGCCTCGCATCGGGCGCGCCGACGCTCATCGCCGCGCGCTCCACGCTCCGAGGCCGGCCAGCAGCGACTCCCACGCGTCGGCGACCGGCGCGATCTCGAACCGTTCGATGCAATGCTCGCGCGCGGCGCGACCCATCGTTCGACCGGCGGTGATCGCTTCGCGGGCGGCACCGGCGAGCGCCGAGGAGTCTCCCGCCGGGATCAGATACCCGGTGCGCCCGTGGGCCACGATCTGCGGGATACCACCCACGTCCGAGGCGACGACGGGAAGCTCCGAGAAGGCCGCCTCGATCAGCACCGCGGGGATCCCCTCGGTCTTGCTCGGGAGGACCAGCACGTCTGCGGCGGCGAGCTCCTCGCGAGGCCGCTCGCGTGTGCCGAGGAACCGAATCCGGCCGGGCGCAGTTCGATCGGCTTGCTCCTCGAGGGCAGCCCGGTCGGGTCCGTCGCCTACGAGCAGCAGCGTGGCGCCGTCGATCGACGCGATCGCCGACACGGCAGCCTCGACGTTCTTTTCGCCGCTGAGGCTTCCGGCGTAGACCGCAACGGGCGCGGACGGGTCGAGTCCGAAATGCTCACGGGCCAGCCGGCGCTCCCTGGGCTCGATGGGCGGGAAGAGACGCGCCGGCACGCCGGTCGGGATGATCTCGATCGCGCGCCCGCCGAGCTCGCGGAGCTGCGTCGCCGAGTCATCCCACAGCGCGACGGTGGCAGAAGCGCGCGACAGGATCCATCGCATCTGGCGCCGCCGGCGGGGCGTGTCCAGCCAGAACGACGGATCCCCGATGTTGCGGTACACGAACGACGTCCGGGTTCCCAGCGTCGCGATCGCGCAGGCGACGACCGCGCTCGAGCCGTGGGCAACCACCACGTTCGCGCGGCTCGCCTCCTTGCGAAGCGCGCGAAGCGTCCGTATCCCGAGCGGCCGGTCGCCCAGCACGTCGACGGGAAGGCCGCCGGGCGTGGAGTCGCCAGTGAGCGCGACCGTCCGTCCCGACCGTCCCCGATCCGCAAGTGCCTCGGCGAGGTCGACGGCGAAGGTTTCGGCGCCGCGACGCGCCGTTCCGGTGATCACATGCAACACACCGGCTCGAGTGGACGTGGAGCTCGGGAACCGGCTGCCGCGCGAGCGTTCGGTCGATGTCTTGGCCACGACGACGTTACCCGGTGAGCGCGCTCAGAGCCCGCCGCTCGATCTTGCCGGTCGACGTCTTCGGGAGCGCGTCTCGAAACTCGACCATGTCGGGAACCATATATGGAGGGATCCGCTGGCCCAGGAACTGGACCAGGTCGGATCGGCTCAAACCGTTGCGAACGACGACGAACGCCTTGAGGCGGTTCGTCACGAGCTCGTCGGGCACGGCGACCACGGCGCACTCGACGACGTCGGGGTGCGCGTAGATAGCCGTCTCCACGTCGCCGAGCTCGATCCGATACCCGCGGCTCTTGATCTGGTTGTCGCGCCGGCCGAGGAACCGGTAGTTGCCGTCGGCGTCCTCTTGGACGAGGTCTCCCGTTTTGTAGATCGGGTCCGTGAGCGGGCCGCCGAACGGGTTGGCGATCAGACCCTTCGCCGTCCGTTCCGCGTCGCCCCAGTAGCCTTGCATGACGGTGGAGCCGCGAACCCAGAGCTCGCCGACCTCGCCTGGCTGGACGATCATGCGGTCCTCGCCGACGACGTAGCACTCGACGTTGGGGATCCCCTTACCGATCGGGATCGGCTCGTCACGCTCAGGGTCGAGCTTCGGCACCTCGTACCAGGTGCACACGTTCGTCTCCGTCGGACCGTACAGGTTCGCGAAGCGCACGTTTGGAAGCAATCCCATCAGCTGGCGAAGGTACTTCGTCGGGAACACCTCGCCGGCGAACAGCAGCGTGCGCAGCGTCGGCAGGTCCCCGGTCTTCAGACCGCCGCGCATCGTGAGCATGCTGAGGATCGACGGCACCGAGTACCAGATGCTGATGCGTTTGGATTCGATGAAGCGCACGACCTCACGCGGGAAGACCGAGGTCTCCGGCGGAACGAGCACGACGGTCGCGCCGGCCTCGGCCGCGGCGTAGAGGTCGAACACCGAGAGATCGAAATGCAGCGGCGCGTGGCTGGAGAGCCGGTCCTCCGGCGTGATTCCGAACTCGTCGACCGTCCAGTTCACGAACGCGAGCGCGTTCAGATGGGAAAGCATCACGCCCTTCGGATCCCCCGTGGAACCGGAGGTGTAGAGGATGTACGCCAGGTCGTGATGCACCTGAGCAACTTCGGGCGAAGCGGTCGGGAATCCGTCGACATCGGATCCCGCCCACGAGGCGATCGACGACGGCGCCCCGTCGGGCACCATCTCCGCGTTGAGCACCACCAGATGCTCGAGCGGCGCTCCCTCGGCGACGAGCGCTTCCCACTGGCTCGCCTTCTCGACACCGGAGACCAGATGGGTCATGCCGGCGTTCTTGGCGATGTAGGAAAGCCGCGAGACCGGCGCGCGGGGGTCGAACGGAACGTAGGCGGCTCCGGTCGACATGATCCCGTAGATCGCGATCACCGATTCCATCGACTTGTCGAGGTAGAACCCCACGCGGTCCCCGCGGCGAACGCCGCGCGCGATCAGCAGGTTGGCGAGCTGATTCGCCCGGGCCGCGAGGTCGCGATAGGTGATCGAGCGATCGCGATCCTCGACGGCGATCTGGTCGGGATGGCGCGCGGCCGACGATCGAAGGAGGTGGTGAAGGAGGTAGTCCATGACAGGTCCTTAACAGCGATGGACGGGGAGGCGCAAAGCCTCGGCTAAGCGAACTTGCCGATCGTGGTGACGCGTGCGTTCCACTTCGCGTTGTACGTGCCCGGCAGCTGGTCGAAGCGCCGCAGCGCGATCGTGCCGAGCTTCGCGTCTTGCACACGGATGAGTGAAGCCGGGTCGATCTGGTTGGACAGCCAGAACTCGTTCCCTGCGAACGAGCATCCGACCACATCGACGGTGTCTTCGTTCTTGGTGTTGTCGTCGACGAATCCGAACGCCGCCTTGT
>JBKKCR010000217.1:0-4166 GCA_046712825.1 Actinomycetota bacterium
TCAAGCCGGCCGCGTGAGTTGTGCCCATGACCCCGATCGAGGCGATTAGGGCAACAGCCATGAGCCCGGTTAGGGCTCGCCTGCTGAGACTCATGCGCTTCCCCTCCTCCCAGGACGATGTCCCGACAACCCAAAGCCTAGGACTCGACCACGCTACGTAGCAAAGGAGGGTGGTTGCGTGGCTAGTCACCGGCGCGACTCGCGGCCGCTTCCGGCGTCCGGCATACTGAGTTGCCGCCGCTAGAAAGCCTGCCGGCCGGTCTTTTCCAAAGAGGAGGATGAATGAAACGCGGAATGAAGTTGTTCGGGATCGCGCTCGTGATGCTCGGTGCCCTCGCAGCGTGCGGAGATGACTCGCCACCGTCCGCGGGGAGCACACCGACCCCCTCGCCGACTTCGACGACGTTCGAGGAGGCCGAGTGGACCATCGTCACGCCGGCCGGATGGACGAAGGAAGACATCACGAGCGAGGCCGACGCGAAGAAGGCGATCCGATACAAGGGTGCGACCGGCGAGTACTTCATCGTCGCGATCGACCCGACCGGGTCGGACTTCAGCTCCGACGTGGTGTGGCGGTACGAGGTCAAGGGGACGGGCTTCGAGGTCGTCGAGAAGGTCGACTGCACGGGTGGCGCCGATCAGCAGTGCAGCACGACCGACGCTCGCTACGACGGCTGGGTGCTCTCGAAGTCGGGCGGAACCCCACCGACCGTGGGAGGGCACACCTGGTACTTCATCTTCGGCGACACCGACAGCACTACCATCGACGCGGCCGTGTACGAGCAGATCGTTGAGAGCGTCAACGTAAAGAGCTAAGCGGCCCGGCGTGCGAACCGCCCGATAGCGAGGGCGGCGACCACCAACGCCACCCCGATCAACACTGATGCCGAGGCCCCCGTGGCGGGGAGGTGGCCGGCGCCGGTTCGGCCCGCTTTCACCTGTGGCTTCGGCTGCGACGCTCCAGCCTGCTCCGCACTGAACGGCCAGACGCCGTTCGTGACGCGCAACGCCCAGAAGCCGCTGTTGCCGTCCGCGTACCAGATCTCGCCGCGCTCGGGGACGAACGCAGGCGCCGACATAGCGTAGGAACTCGGCGGGGCGTCCGGCGAGGTTCCGTTCACCGGCTTGTTGAAGTACGCGATCTCTTTCGGGTGGTACGGGTCGCGGATGTCGAATACGCGCAGGCCCGAGAGGATGAAGCTGCACGCCGCGATCCCCGGATCGTCGTGACGCGGCACGTTGCAGTAATGCGCGGTGTATCCCGCCAGCGACGAGTCGGCGCCGGGATCGCTCCGCTGCGGGCCCGCTTGCGCCTCCGGCATGTTGACCTCGAGCCGGATGTTCGAGATCACCTTGGGGTTTTTCTCGTCGCCGATGTCGATGATCCGCGCGGCGCCGACGTCATTCTTGCCGAGATCCGAGAAGTTGTTGCTGAATTCGTCGACCTCGACGACGTATGGGTGACCTGCGATCGAGACCGGGATCGCGACCTGCGGGATGCTGATCTCGGGCCAGGTCAGGTGGCTGATCTCGCGTACGGTCGGGTTGGGCACGCGGCTCTGCACCTCGCTGACGTCGAGGATGTGGAGCCCGTCGCTCACGTCCGCGATGTACAGCCGGTTGCCGTCCTCGCTCACGCGAAGTCCGTGGGCGCTCCAGTCCCTTCCGATCCAGAGCGGCACCGGGACGCTTGGGTTCGTGATGTCGAGGGGAACGATCGTGCGAGCGCCGGTCGAGGTGACCCAGAACGTGTTGCCGTCGGGGCTCAGTCCGCTCTCGTGCCCGAGGATGCCGAGCGGCGAGCTGTGAAAGAGGGCGGGGTGGCGGCAGTCCTCTTTGACGTCGTAGATGTCGACGAAGCCCAAGTTGAATGCCGGGCCTCCCATGTCGGCCATCAGCAGCCCGCGTCCGGCGTGGAGGTAGAGGGACTCGTGTGGTGACTGCATCGCAGGGGTGAGGAGGTTCGCGGTCTTCACCGGATGCGCCGGGTCCGTCATGTCGAGCACGTACACGCCGGAGAGATCGGGCCCCTGGGGCAACACGTCTTTCGGGAAGAGGAGCGTCGAGTCGTAGTAGGCGCACTCGTGGCCGGCGGCGTCGACGTAGCGGTGAACCTTGAAGCCGCCGGTCTCGCCGAAGTGGGAAACCTCGGCCATGTTGCACGTGTAGCCCTGTAGCGCGCGTCCGCCCTCGATGTCGGCGGCCGAGACGCGCCCCTGCGCCCCCGTCTCGGGGTTGGAGCCGGGGCCGCACACCGCGCGCGGGGTTGGGCCCGGATCTATGGCGGCCGGGGTCTGGGCGGGTACCGCAGGCACCGTCGCGATGCCGATCACCGCGGAGCAAAGCGCGATCAGTAGTCGGCGCCGGAGTCTCATGTCATCAGGTCCGTTTCGAGCCGTTTGGTGAGCGATGAGCCGTTTCTCGTTCCTGCCCAGAAGGCACGATCAGCAAACGACTCCGCATGTCGAGCGACCGTTAGCTGCGCGCTTCGAGCCCCCCGCGGTTCCCGCGGCTGAGGTTATTGCTCCATCACGTCGTTGTGGGAGGCGCGATGCGAATGGTTGATCGTGCCTGGACCCAGCCTATCTGCGTTCGGCTTCGGGCTTGCCGCCCTTGGTTAGTGGTTCCGTCCCGCCGGGCACAGGAGGAGGCGCCTCGCTGGGGGGTGGATCGGCTGGCGCTTCGCCGTCTTCGAGGAGCAGATCGGCCATCTCACGACCAGCAGCTGCTCGGGCCCGGCGATCACCCACAAGATCGTCCACCCAGCGCCCTAAGCTCTCGTGCGTGTCCGTCCCACCGGGAATGGGCGGCGGGATTCGAGTTCCTTCTTCCGTACCCGACTCCGGACTATGCGGTGTGCGCGATCTCCTGGCCATCAGCTCTTCACACCTCTCACTGCGAGCGCATATATGAAGTATCCGCCCAGTATCCCGACCGCAGCAAGGAGCAAACTTTCCGCGAGCGTCAGCAGGCGGGCCTTGTCCCGAAGCTTGCGTCGATTCACTTCGACGGCCTCCAGCACGTTTCCGAGGAAGCGCCAGCGCAGCCAGTCCTCGGGGAAGGCCATCATCCGAACCGCGACCGCGGGAGTGGGTGCAGAGCGATAACTCCGGTTGGCGAACGCCAGAAGCGCAACGGCGATCGAAGCGATCAACAATACGGCGCCGCTCACTCCGACGGCGCGCGGCGCTCGGGTCAGGAGCGAGTCGCCTCGGAACACGAATCCCGCGAACAAGCCGGCAGCCGCGAGCAGGATGCCGGCTTTCGAATCCAATGCGTCTGCGCGCTTCCGCTGCTCGTCCAACGACGCCAATCCGGCGTCGTAGGCGAACGATGACCCGGGCGGAACCTGTTTGGCTTCGGCCACATGACAATGGTAGCGGCCGAGAACGACATTCAACGCCGCCCGAAGCCCGTTCGCGAACAATTGCTCGCTCGGGCGCTCGGGCCGGCACGTTCAAGCCCACGCCTTCCCGGGTTTCCTCTCACGCTGTGGATCGCGGTATGCGCGGTACGGGAGGGGAGTTCTTCCGACGCACCACGGGCACTCCGCTATCAAGCAGCCGACTCGAGCGATGCCCGGCCGTTCCAGCGCCAGGCGAGACTCGAGCCCGACTTCCTCGAGTTGCAGGCCCTGCAGAGGGCCTGCAAGTTCGTCAGCGCGTCCGTGCCTCCGAGACATCGCGGCTTGATGTGATCGACGGTGAGATCTGAGGCTGTCCCGCACAGCCGGCAACGACCGCCATCCCGTCGGATGACCGCGGCTCGCCGACGTCTCCACCATTCCGGTTTGTTCGACACGCCGCGAACGTACACGTGGGGTGTGACGATTACAGTCCTGTGATTCGAGGACGCTCTCCTCAACGCGGAGGCGCCAGACTAGTTGGTGGGACTCCCCCGAGTCCGGCCGTCAGAGAAGTGTCACCCGCGATTCCTCCGGCCCATTGTCCACCGGGACACCCGAAGCGTAGCGTTGGCACGAGCTGATCCGGTGGGCGAGCGACCGTCGGTTGATCTAGCGTCAGTACCAATTCTCGATCGCGAGGCCCGGCACGCGTCCGAACTCGCGCTCGTTCCTGGTGACGAGCGTCGCGCCGTTCGCCACTGCGGTTCCGGCGATGAGAACGTCGTAGGGGCCGATCGGGGTGCCCGCAGCCTCGAGCTCC
>JBKKCR010000218.1:0-9665 GCA_046712825.1 Actinomycetota bacterium
GCCCCCCCACACCCCGCCGCGGCCCGGCGGGCGGGCCGCGGGGCCCCCTTCCCACCCCAAGAAGCCTTACGCGCTGGGGACCGCCTTGCGTACGACGATCCTCGGCCGGGTGGCGAAAAGGCCGCCGAACATCGACAGCAAGCCGCCGCCCAGAAGGACCCACATGCCGACCCCGAGCGTGCTCGGCAGGTTCGCGTCGACGCGATAGAGCGTTATCGTGAAGAGCGCAAACGCGATGATCCCAAGCGCGCCGGCCAGCCTCGTGATCCATCCCGAGCGCGCCGCCATCCCGAGGATGGCGAGCAGGCCGATCGCGATGACCAGGACTCCTGCCGACCGGAAGAACGGTGCCTGGGTCCCGAAATCGGAGTCGAAGAACGCTCGATAACTCACCTCGGTTCCCATGATCCCGTCCGGTCGTACCCACTCAAGGAACGCGGACACGATCAGACCGGCGGCTCCGAGCAGCGTGAACAGCATGCTCTGTGCCGCTCCCTCGATCGGCGAAACGACGGGGCTAGCAGGCTGCTCTACGACCGTGGGCTCTACCGGACCGTCGACGTTGGTTGCTCTGCGTCTGAACACGACGTCACCCTTCCTTCCGTAATCGAAGGTTCTGTGCAGAACCCTTACCCACGTCCGTATCGGGTCATGCCGGGGGCCGGTAAGCAGAACGAGGGGCCCCTTTCGGGGCCCCTCGCGTTATCGGCCGTACTTAGCCGTTGATGCCGACGATCTCTTCGACCGTCACGATCAAGGCGCAGTTGACCTCGGTCACCACACCCTGGTCACCACCGAGCGGGCTCGGCAGCGCCTGGTCGACTCCGTGCACGATGCTCGACACCAAGCCACCCTCGTTCGAATCAGGATCGAACGCAGAGTGGTCGACGCCGTCACCATCGGGGTCGGCGCACGTCGGCGCACCCGCCGGCGGGTCGGTCTCGTCGTCATCGTTCTCATCCGCACAACCCGGATCGTCGCCGTCGACGAGTCCATCGCCGTCGTTGTCATCCCCATCGGCGCACTGCGGGGGAGTCGGCGGGTCGGTCTCGTCGTCGTCGTTCTCATCCGTGCAGCCCGGATCGTCGCCGTCGACGAGTCCATCGCCGTCGTTGTCATCGCCGTCACTGCACTGCGGGTCCGCGGGCGGCGGGCCGGCTTCGGAATCGTCGTCGTCCGATTCGCAGTCCGGATCGCCGTTGCGTCCACCGAAGTCGGTCTTTCCGTCACCGTCGTTGTCGACGCCGTCGGAGCACTGCGGCTCGTCGGTACCGGACTCGGGCGAACCGTCGTCGCAGTCCCTATCGAAGCCGTCCGTGGCACCGTCGTTGTCGTTGTCTATGCCGTCGTTGCACTCGTCCGGCGGCGGCGGCGGCCCACCACAGTCGGGGTCGTCCTCATCGATTAGGCCATCGCCGTCGTTGTCGATGCCGTCAGTGCACTGGCCGGGGTCCTCTCCACCGTGACCCTCCGAGCAGTGCTTGTTCTGCGCAAGCGGCGTCTCGTTCTCGCAGGCCTTGCCGGGGAAGTGAGCATCAGCAACGATGCCCATAAGGAATACCCCGAGCAGGACCGTGAGGAGAACGACCAGCAGCTTCTTAGCCGGCGAACGTTCCACGCACTTTCCCCCTTCCTAGGTATGCCCACCCCCAGGCAGGCGCTTATTCGGATGGGTGCGATTTCGGTGCGGGCCGTCTCGGTCCTGCCGGTGTTAGGGCTTTGGTCCCGGCAAGCGTCGGTCTCTGCCGGATTGTCCGGACTAGGGAGGCGCAGACTTACGCGATGGCGCGCGTGGTGTTACGTCCGGCCTGTTTCGCTTCGTACAAGGCTAGGTCGGCGCGGTGGAGGAGCTCGGCGAGATCGCCGCAGTCGCCGGAAGCCGCCACGCCCATGCTCAACGTGGCGCGCACGGCTCCGCTCGGCGTCTCGACGACGACGTCCTCGGCGCGTATCCGGCCGGCGGCCGCGAGCGCCGCTTCGAGGCTGGCGTGCGGGAGCAGGATGACGATCTCGTCGCCCCCGTATCGCCCGATGAGATCGCCCGCGCGGAGGCCGTCGGTGCACTGCCTGGCGACGCTCTGCAGGACCGAGTCACCGGCAGCGTGCCCGAAAGAATCGTTGATCGACTTGAAGTGATCGATGTCGACCATCATCGCGGCGAGCGGACGGCCGCCCCGGCGCGACAGATAGAACTCGCGCTCGGCGAGCTCGTAGAAGTGACGGCGGCTCCCGAGTCCTGTGAGCGAATCCGTGCTCGCGAGGAGATGGAGCTCGCGCAGCAATCGCAGGTTCTCGCGCAGGGCGGCGATCTGGCGCGCCACCACCAGCGTGGTGACGATGAGCGCGCCGACCATCAGTCCGCCGATCGGATAGACCGCCTGGTTCCAGGCCACGGTGGCGAGCAGCAGGAAGCTCGCGAAGATCGCGATGTATGGGTACGGGCTGAACGTTCGCGCCTCGGGCGGCGGCATCGCCAGCCCGTGGTTGCCGCGCGACGCGTGCCAATGCTGGTACTGCGCGCTTAGCACGGTGAGGATCTGCGCGATCATGAACGCCGAGTCCGGCCAGTCGCCGCCGGCGTACGCGTCGTTCAGGGCCAAGTGCGCGAATCCGATGTCCCCGATCACGAGCACGAGCAGTCCCGACGCGAGGATCCCGAGCGCGTGCCCGCTCCCCCTGGCAGGACGGCCGAGCAGGATGCGCGCGATGCCGAACAACAGCACCAGGTCGCCGATCGGATAAGCGATCGAAACCACCGCTTCGAGGAGGTTCGAGCCGCTCGCCTGGGCGGTCGGTCCGAGTGAGAAGTACCAAAGGATCATCGCGGAACCGACGACCACGGTCCCCCCGTCGAGCCAAAGCTTCGTCCGCTCCGTCGCGTTCCGCGGTGCCGTCGGGAAGGCGAAGATCCCCCAGAGCAGCATCGGGTAGAAGGCGATGTACGCCACATCCGCGATCGAGGGGAACGGCGCGCTGCCGAGGTTCTCCTCGAGCGCCCAGATGGCGTCACCGAGCCAATAGAGGAAGAACGAGACGCCGATGATCCGCCACGCCCTGGCCGTCCTCCGGTCGAGCGTCTCTTGCCGTCCGGCGCGAAGCGCGAGCGCTGCGGCCGCCAGGCTCACGGGGAGGAAAGCGAGATCGCTGATCAGCGTTCGGTGTTCGTCGCCCCCCCAGCCGAAGATCTGCCAAGCCAGGAAGACGAGTCCGTAGATGCCGAGCGCGCCCGCGACCCTGCCACCGGGGTCTCGGACCCAGTCCCGCGCGGCGCCGAAGAAGGCGTCGCGTCTACGCGACGCCTCCGGTGCCAGGCGGATCGCTTCGCTCTCCACAGTCGTCTCTCGCACCTCCCGGGCGATTTCGTCCGGGAACGTCCGATGCGAGCCTCCTGTGGTGAATCGGCATTCGGTTCCAGGCGCTTGATCCAGAACCGTTCGAACCACTCTCTGTGGTTCGTCCCAAGGGCCCGGACGAGCTATGCCTTGCACACTGAGGCATGCGAGTCGGCCTGGCGCTGCCCCAATACGAGGTGGATAGGGATCCCGCCGCGGGGTCGACCCTCGAGGCGGCCACCGGCATGGCCCGCCTGGCCGAAGCCCTCGGGCTCGACGGCGTCTGGGTGTCCGACCATCCCTTCGCCGTCGCGCCCGACGGGACCGTGTCCGGCGCGCTCGAGCCGCTGGTGCTGCTCGCCGCGCTCGCGCGGGAGACCTCTCGGATCGAGCTTGGAACCCTCGTGCTCGCCGCCACGATGCGGAGTCCGGGGCTGGTGGCGCACTCCTTTCGCCGGCTGGCTCCGGGCCGGCTCGTCGTCGGCGTCGGGACGGGTTGGTACGAGCCCGAGCATCGCGCATTCGGGATCGCGCTTCCCCCCTACGGGGAGCGGATCGCACGCGTTGAAGCGACGCTCGAGGCATTGCGTGGACTCGGCCCCGAGCGACCGTCGATCCTCGCGGGTGGGACGGGGCCGCGGCTGATCGAGCTTGCCGCGCGACACGCCGACGTGTGGAACGTCTCATGGGACGCACCGCCGGACGGCTTCGCGCTCTTGTCTCGACGATTGGACGAGGCCTGCGATCGAGTCGGCCGGGAACCATCGTCGATCCGCCGTTCCGTCGGGCTCACCGTTCTGGTGGGCGCGCGAGACCGCGACATCGATGCCGCGGTGGAGCGGCTCCGCGGGAGGGCGGCGTTCCTATCGGCGGTGGATCGAGACGCGCTCGCCGGCAAGATCGTCACCGGCACCCCGCAGCGCTGCGCGGAGCGGATCGCCTCCTACCAGGCCGACGAGGTGGTGGTCGCGCTCTTGCTGCGCGACGATCCCGAGATGCTGGACCTGTTCGCGACCGAGGTCGCGCCGCTCGTCCGGGGTTCGCGCTAGAAGGAGCGAACCTTCGACCGTCGGAACACTGCTGCAAACCCCGCGGCCGTGAGAAGCGCGAGCGCCGCACCGGTTCGCATGGGGACGCCGGTGGCTGGAAGCGAGCCTGTCGGTGCAGGCGGTGCGACGCCGGGACGCTGAGAGCCCGAAGCGACGACCGGCTCGATCTTCACCGTCATCTTGGTCGAGCCTGCCGGCGCGGTGATCGCACGTGCGCCGAACGAACCGGCGAGCGTCACGACGGCCTCTGCCGGCGAATCGATCGACAGTTCGAGCGGCTTGGTCGTGTCGATGCCGGCGCGCTCGCTCCAGATCGTCACCGCCGAGACACCCTCGAGCGAGACTTCGAGTGCGTTCCGCGCCGTCTCGGTGCCCTGCGTCCAGGCGATGCCTCGCTTGATGTGCGGCGCCGGGTCCATCCCGACGCCGGTGATCTCGGACGTGGTGGGCAACGCCTCGCCACGCGCGAGCGAACGGGCGTCGACAAGCGCGCTGTCCGCGCCGGGAGCGACCCGCACGCCGGAGACCCAGTGCGCATGGTCGTGCACGAGCCCGAGCTTCGGCACGTCCTGCCCGGGAACGACGCGGAAGGTGATGTGCGACGGCGCGGGGTCGAGCTTAGCTGCGCCCAGGAAGTCGCGGCCCGGCCCCCACTCGTCGAGGATAGAGAAGAGGAAATGGTCGTGCGTCGGGAACAGATCCAGCTCGTGCCGTAGCCCGAGCTCGTGAAGGCGGTTCTCGAACTGCAACGTTCCGAGGACCGGCACGAGCTCGTCGATCATGCCGTTCCACATCAGCAGCGGAACGTTGCGGAGGTTGGTGGCGATGTCGAAGTTGTGGTTGACGCTCGAGATCGCCCCGCCGCTCGGTCCGCCGAGGATGTCCTCGTCGGAAGGCCCGACGATGGCGAACGCTTTCGCGAACAGGTCTGGGTACTGCGCGCCGAGCTTGTAGGTGCCGAAACCGCCCATCGAGTAGCCGCCGATCGTCACATGGGCGGGATCGATGTCGTAGCGGGCCGCGAGGTCTGCCCAGGCCTCGAACACGTCGACCTCGGCTTCGTCGTGGTACCAGCCGTCGGGGCCGCGCCCCTCGGGCGTCAACAGGAACGAGCCGCGCTCCTCCCCCAGCTGTTGGAGGCTGTTCGGAGCGAAGATCGCATACTGGTTGTAGCCCGCCGCGAGCGAGTGCAGCCACAGATGCAGCGGCGCCGGCTTTCCCTTCTGGTAGTTCACCGGCACGTACGCCGAGTACGGCTGGATCTTGCCGATGAACATCGGCCGCGTCGGCTGGGCGCCCTCGCCGAGGTCGAGGTGTGACACGTAGAGACGGTTCAGATGACCCGACGCCGGCACGTGCGACTCGAAGACACGCGACCGTAGCTTCGCGAACGAGATGTCGGCGTAGAGGTCCGAGATGTCGCGCGCCTCGAGCGCAGTCGCCTGGCCGTGTTCGCGATGGCTCCCGATCCCCGCTCCGCGGGAACCACCTTCCGTCGTGATGTCGCCGAGCGGTTCGTGGAAACGGAATCCAACGTTGAACACCGGCGGCGCGTCGGTACCGTGCGCTCCGCCGGGTTCCGTCTCCGTCGGCTCGTCCTGGACGGCCTTGAACGTCTTCGCGCCCGCGTCGAAGAGGCCGACGACGAGATAGTGTCGCCAGGTGGCCCTGCCCGGCTTCAGTGGCGCTCGGATCTCGATCTGATTGCGACGGACGTCGACGCGGGAAGGGATCGCCTTACCGTCGAGCGTCGCACCGGGCCCCCACGAGACGACGACGTGCTCGAGTCCGAGCTTGCCGAGAGCGCCGATCCCCGAGCCCCAGTCTTCCGTTCCCGTCGACGCGTTGCGGTCGGTGTCGATCCCGATCGCGATGCCGGCGACCTCGGGAGCGAGCATCGTGTTCAGCGTGATCCGATACGCGATCGCGTCGCCTACGGTCCGCGCTCGGAACTCGAGCAGGTCGGCCGCGTCGTAGGCGTACGTCTTCGCGTCGGTCGGGTAGACCATGTCGCCGGTGATCCCGCTGAAGGAGGAGTCGGAAGCCGCCGGGACCGGATCGGGAGGCAGCGGCGCGTTCGTGGTGTTGGCTCCGAAGGAGTCGTAGATGAAGTCTTGATAAAGATACTCGCCGCCTGCGTAGGCGTCGGCTCCCGACACCATCAGCGCCGCCGCTGGCCAACCTCCGGCGTTCTCGAGCATGGGCGCCGAGGCGAGGGGCGCGTGCAGGACCGCAGGGCCCGGCTTGGGCGCGGCCGGCCGGGGGACCGTGCGCAGCACGGGGGCGGCGCCGTTCCCCGGCGAAGAGCCGGCGAGCAGGCAGGCGAGCACGAGCGGAACGAGGGCCCTGGTGGGTGCGCGCATCGTTAGACGGTTCGACGCGGGCGACGGTCGCCCCTGCCCGGGGTCGAAGCCCGGCGGTTGGACCGGCTGCTCAGCCCGCTAGGCGCCGGGCATCGGTGGCGGTGCCCACCCGCCCGCCTGCACCAGGAGCGAGAGCGCGTCGTTGATGCCCCAGTGCTCGACGACCTTGCCGTCCTTGACGCGGTAGATGCTTATCCACTCGAAGTCGAGCTTCGCGCCGTTCGCGTCCGCGCCCAGCCACGGGAAACCCGTCGCGTTGTTGGTGCCGGTGACGCGGCAGCGCGCGACGACCTTGTCGCCTTCGGCGATCATGTCCTGTATCTCGACCTTGCGATCGGGCATCGCGCCAAGAGACATGCCGTGGATCATCGAGCGCGTCTCGTGGTTCTCCGGCATCCCGGGGAGCGCGGCGTGGCTGTGGAAGTCGGGAGCGATCAGCCGGTCGACCTCGTCGAGCTTCCCAGCGTCCCAGGCTTCCTCGAGCGCGCGGACGACCGCTTTGATGTCTTCGCTCATGGCTCCCCCTTTGATCCCTCGCGGACGGGACATTCATACCGCGAGGTCTCGACGCCGCGCAACGGGCTAAGAGCGCAGTAGCACGCGGCGTTGCCTCCGTAGAGTTTCGCTCGCGCGTCGGCGGCGAGGTCGCCGATCCAGGTGCCCGTGGAGCCGGGCAAGCGGCCGACTATCGCTTCAGGCTCGGTCCAGGATGACGACCGGGATCGTGCGGGAGGTCTTCTTTTCGTAATCGGCGAAGCCCTGCCAGTCCTGCTTCTGCTTGGTCCAGATCCCCTCGCGCTCGTCGGCGTCGGGGATACGAGCGATCACGGGAATGGTCTTCCCGTCCACCTCCACGGACGCGCGCGGATTGGCCTGCAGGTTGTAGTACCAATCCGGGTTCGTGGGTGCTCCGCCCTTCGATGCGAAGACGGCGAATGAGCCGCCATCGAGTTGCTGATACGCCAGCGGGTTGCAGCGCTCGATCCCGCTCTTGGCTCCAGTGTGATGGAGGAGCAGCAGCTTGCGACCTTCGAACGGGCCACCGACTTTCCCACCTTTGGTTCGGAACTCATCGATGATTTCGTCGTTCCATCCAGCCATTTCGCTCTCCCCAGTGGATCCGCAGACGTCTCTTCAAGGTGCAACGCGTTCGATGCGCGTCGCATTCCGAACGGCCCGGCGACCTAGAGGGCGATAACCGGAAGGGCGATGTAGGACTCGGAGCCGGGCCCGAAGTAGATCGTGTTCAGCGCCGGCTTTATCAGCGTGAGGTGATTCGGGGTGTCGGCCGAGTAGATGTCGACCCGCAGCCGGTGTCCCGCCGCCCAGGTCTTGGCGACCGGCCAGACCTCGATGTCGTAATCGCGCGGCGTGCCGTCGGCAGGCGGCGGATCCAGCGCCGTGAGCGTGTGTGGGTGGAACGGCGCCATGTTGACCCCGTCGATGAATCGGCTCTGCGAGACGTCGACCGCTCGGTGCGACGCGCGAAGGTAGCCCTGCGTAACGAGCGTCGCCGCGCCGTCGGGTGCGACGTCGGATACCTTCACGACGAAGTCGGTGTCGTGGTGGGGCGGCAACATCTGAAGGAGGCCCGGCCAGCTTCCGGCGAGCGAAGGATCTCCCGGAATGCCTTGCGTTCCGGCGACTAGGTGCACCGCGATCGGCCCTGCGACCGATAGCGGTGCGCTTAGGACGGGCGTCTCGAAGGTCACGCCCTCGCTATCGAGGCGCTGATCGAGCTGCAGCTGCGGGACCGGGATGCCGGCGGCGTTATCCCATCGGGACCACGTCTCGGCCTTCCCTTGGGCAGGCTCATATAGATAGGAGCCGGCGCAGGTTCCGGAACACACGGCCGGAAGGGTTCGCGCGAGGAGGTTGCCCGGTGCCATGAAGAGCTTCTGTGCCTGAACGCCGGCGGGCGGCCAGGTTGCGTCCGTGCGCCACGCGCCATCGTCCGGGGTCATCGTGTTGGGCTTCCCGCTCGTCATCTGGAAGTAGTTCACGCGCGGGCCGCTCATCCAGGGTGCGGCGGGTGTGCCGTTGGCTGCGCCTTCGAGCCAGTGTCGGTACCAATCACCGAGGCGTTGCTTGAACCCTTGGTCGGGGTCGATGAAGTGCGTGCCTGTGTGGTTCCAGGGCCCGACGATCAAGAAGTTGGGCCCGCGCCCCGGGCCCTCGAGCGCAAGCGCTTCCTCGAAGGTGCGTAGCTGGCCGCGCGTGAACGCGTCGAAGAAGCCGGCAAGGTGCAGCGTCGGCACGCGGAGGTTCGCGATGCGAGGCAGCGTGCTCGAATCCTCGTAGATCAGCTGGCTCCACTGTGGGGTCGAAGCGTTGCTCGTGAACGTCGCGTCCGCGTACGGGCGCTGGATGTAGTTCACGATCAGCGGGTCGTTTTGGGTGAGGTGATCGGTCCACGCTGCGATCGCCGGGCCGGACGGGAAGTCGGTCGGCGGCTGGGTGTAGAACGCCGTCGTGCCCCCGGACCAGATGGCGCCGAAGGTTCCGATCACGGCACCGCCGTGGTACACGATGTCGCGGTAGAGGTCCCCGTACGCGCGCGCCGGCGCGATCGCCGCGAGGTGCGCGGATCCGGTCGGTAGCCGTCCGTAGCCGACGTCGCCGGGCGCGGTAGGGAGCGACGCGACGAGATACTGGATGATCCCCGAGTACGAGCCGCCGTACATCCCCACGGTCTCTTCGCAGAGCTTGTTCGTGCCGTTGAGCGGCGCTCCGTCCTTGGTCGCGGTCGTGGCCGCCCAGTCGATCCACGCGACGGCGTCCTGCTGCTCCCGCACGGAGAAGACGATGTCGTACTCGCCGGCGGAACCGCCGGTGCCGCGGGCGTCGACCTCGATGAGCGCGACGCCCTGCGAGGGGAGGTAGCTTGCGCCCTCCTTTGCCCGGCTCTCCTTCCGGTACGG
>JBKKCR010000219.1:0-24874 GCA_046712825.1 Actinomycetota bacterium
ACGTGGATGCTGCTGGTCGCGATCAGATCCTCGAGCTCCTGCTGCTTCGCCGCGCCTTTCTTGCCCGTCTCCGCGAAGCCGGCGGTGAAGATCACCACGAACGGGATCTTGGCCGCGACCGCCGACCGGAGGGCGTCGGCCGCGTTCGAGGTCAGTACAACGGCGACGTCGACCTCGTCGGGGACCGCTTCGAGCGAGGGGTAGCAGCGCTCGCCGTCGCAGGTCTCGCGGTTGGGGTTGACGGGGATCACGCGGCGGCCGAGCGGCTCCGACCAGGAGCGGATCATCTTCCAGTTGAGGGCGCTCTGCGAGCCGGCGGTATCCGAGGCTCCGACGACGGCGATGACCTTCGGCTGCATCAGCCGCTCGAGGTCGAGGTCACGCAATGCGAGCGGCCGTCCCGTCACGTCGACCTTGCCGGTGGATGTACTCATGGCTTCAGTTTCTGACGACCCGTCAGATTCCGCAAACGTGACCTCCCGATCCTCACAAGTAGCTGTGTCGGGAGGGAGGAGATGCACGATCCGACAAGAACTTAGGTAGGGAGTGACAAAGCCCTCATTCGCCCGCGCTCGGCTCGCACTCCTCGCCCTCGCGGCTCTCGCGGCCACGCTGCCCGTCGGTAGCGTGCAGGGCGCCACCTACCTGGCCACCATCCGACGCACCGCGAACGGGGTCCCGCACATCCTCGGCGAGGGCTGGGGAAACCTCTCGTTCGGGGTCGGCTATGCGTTCGCCGAGGACAACTTGTGTCTGATGGCCGACACGTTTCTGACCGTCAACGCGGAACGCGCGCGCTACCTGGGCCCCGACGGGACCTACGTATCTGAAGCCAACGGCGTCGAGCCCTCCAACCTGGACAGCGACTTCTACTATCAGTGGATCAACGAGTCCGGGGTGGTCGAGGGGCTCATCGACGGGACATGGCCGAACTCAACGGCGCTTTCACAGCCGATCCGCGACGGCACCGAAGGATGGGTCGCCGGTTACAACCGGCTCATCCAGGACGCGCGTGCCGGGCTGCGCCGGGCCCCGGCGTGTCTCAACGAGCCGTGGGTGAAGACCGTCGAGCCGCTTGCGCTCTACCGTCGCTACTACCAGCTCGTGTTGTTCGCGTCGAAGGGTGCGCTCCTGGAGTACATCGTCGGCGCGCAACCGCCGCTGCCGACCGTGGTGCCGTATCCGGGTGACACGTCCGAGGTCGACAAGCTTCCCAGCGCCTCGAATCTCGCGATCGGCTCCAACGCCTACGCGCTCGGCTCCGAGGCGACCGACACAGGCCGCGGCATGGTGCTCGGGAACCCGCACTTCCCGTGGCGGGGGCCCGAGCGGTTCTATGAGTTCCATCTGACCTGGCCGGGCAACGTGAACGTCATGGGCGGCGCGCTGTTCGGGAGCCCGCTCGTTCACATCGGCGTCAACGATCACATGGCGTGGAGCCATACGGTCTCGGTGCCGTACCGGTTCACGCCCTACGAGCTCAAGCTCCTGCCCGGCGATCCGACGGCGTACCTGTGGGACGGCGGGATCCGCAAGATGAAGGCGACGACCGTCAGCGTCGATTCGAAGCAACCCGACGGAAGCCTCAAGCCCGAGCAGCACACGTTCTACGAGACCCACTTCGGGCCGGTGATGAACTTCACGGGCGCATTGATGCCGTGGACGCCGGCGGTCGCGTACGCGCTCAAGGATGCGAACGAAGACAATTTCCGGATCCTCGAGCACTTCGTCGAGGTGAATCGCGCCTCCTCCGTCGCCGAGGTCGAGCAGATCCTCGGCCGGCATCTCGGCATCCCGTGGGTGAACACGATCGCTGCCGACGACACCGGCAAGGCGTTCTACGCGGACATCAGCGTCGTGCCCCACCACACCGACACGCAGCTGCTGCTCTGCACGACGGCGGTCGGCGAGGCGCTCGAGGCGCTCGCGCGTCTGCCGGTGCTCGACGGCTCGCGGTCGGACTGCCAGCCGGGCAGCGATCCCGACGCGCCGGTCCCGGGGATCCTCGGGGCCGGGAACCTGCCGAAGCTGTTCCGCAACGACTACGTCGCGAACTCGAACAACAGTCACTGGATCGCGAACCCGGAGGAGCCGCTCGAGGGCTACCCGTACGTCACCGGCGCCGAGCGGACCGTGCTCGAGCCGCGCGCACGGCTCGGCTTCACGATGATCCGCGAGCGACTCGACGGGACCGACGGACGGCCGGGCAACGTGTTCACCCTGGATCAGCTGCAGGAGACGGTGTTCAACAACCGACAGTACCTCGGGGAGCTGGTGCGCGACGACCTCGTCGCCTCGTGCGAGTTGGTGCCGATCGTGCCGCTCGCCGACGGCTCGCTCGTGGACGTGAGCGAGGCCTGCGGCGTGCTGCGCGACTGGGACCTGCACGCGAACCTCGACTCGCGCGGCGCGCACCTGTTCCGCGAGTTCGTAAACGCTTCGTTCGGGCAGCTCCCAGACCTGTTCTGGCTGGACGGCTTCGACGCGAACCAGCCGGTCGACACACCGCGGAAGATGAACCCGTTGTCGCCGCAGGTGCTTCAAGGGCTCGGGACCGCGGTGAAGCGGTTGCAGGACGCCGGCGTCGCACTCGACGCGCCGCTCGGAGACATCCAGCGTGCGATCCGCGGGGCCGACTCGATCCCGATCCATGGCGGGTCCGAGCACGGCATCTTCAACTACATCTCCAGCCCGTTCAGCGGGGACGCGAGGGGCTATCCCGACACGACCTACGGCTCGAGCTTCGTCATGACCGCCACCTGGGACGGCCCCGGCGTTCCGCGTGCGAAGTCGATCCTCACCTACTCGCTGTCCACGGACCCGGAGTCGCCGTACTTCGGCGATCAGACCTGGCTGTACTCGGCGAAGCAATGGGTGCCGATGCACCTGACCGAAGACGCTGTGCTGGCAAACCTGATCACGCCCGGATACACGGTCACCGGCTAGTCCGGTCGCAGGGATTCGGCTGAGCGTGCCCGGTACGTAATAATCGGCCGCGATGGCCAGCCGGGAGCCCACCGCGCCACGAACCGACGGATCGACGGACGCTCGTGTGATCGGCGAGCTCCTCCGCGAGCGCGCGCAGAAACACCCCGACCAGCCCTACCTCGGCTCCGACCAGACGCTCCTGAGCTACGGCGAGGTCGACGCGCGCACCGACAGGCTTGCGGCCGGGCTCTCCGAGATCGGCGTCGCTCCCGGCGATCGCATCGCGGTGATCTCGGCCAACCGCATCGAGATGCTCGAGATCTTCTTCGCGTGCGCCAAGTCGGGCGCCGTCGAGGTCCCGCTCAACGTGTTCCTCAAAGGCGAGTTCCTCCGCTATCAGCTCGACGACTCGCAAGCCTCGACGCTGGTCGTCGATGCACCCGGGTGGGAAGCCGCCGCGCCCTTGCTCGAGCATCTCCCGGGACTGAAGCGCGTGATCGCGATGGACGAGCTTTCGGAGTTCCCGGCGAACCTCGACGTGGTGCCGTGGTCAGCGCTCGCAGCATCCACCGCTCCCACGCCGACCCCGGATCTGAGCTCGGCCAGCCTCCAGGCGATCCTCTACACGAGCGGCACGACCGGCATGCCGAAGGGTTGCATGCTCCCGCACGGCTGGTACATGAACGGCGCCAAGGTCGCATCCGAGATGCTCGAGTACCGGACCGACGACGTCCTGTTCACTGCGCTCCCGCTGTTTCACGCGTGGGCGCAGGGGATCGTGATGGGCGCGCTGGTGCATCACCTGACGGCGTGGGTCGACCCGATCTTCTCCGTCACGCGGCTACTCGACCGATTCCACGAGACCGGCGCGAGCGTGTTCACCGGCGTCGGCGCGATGGGGATGGCGATGCTCGGCGCGCCGGCCACCCACCGCGACAAGGACCACCGGCTGCGCGCGGCGTTGATGATCCCGTTCACGCCCGACCAGCAGCAGCAGTTCCTCGACCGGTTCGGTGCGGTGGTCCTCTCGCAGCTGTACGGCCAGACCGAGTGCGGCGCGATCACCTACGCACGCCTTTCGGACGAGCGGAACCTCGGCTCGATCGGCAAGCCGGCGCCGTACCTCGACGTGCGACTGTTCGACGACGACGACATGGAGGTCCCTACCGGCGAGATCGGAGAGATCGTCGTCCGCGCGAAGGTCCCCAACGCACTCTACCTCGGTTACTGGCGCAAGCCCGAGGCGACGATCGAGACCTGGCGCAACCTCTGGCACCACACCGGCGACTACGGACGCGTCGACGACAAGGGCTGGATCACGTTCGTCGATCGCAAGAAGGACGCGCTGCGGCGACGCGGCGAGAACGTCTCGAGTCAGGAGCTCGAGCGCGCGATCGCCGGTCATCCGAAGATCGTCGAGGCTGCCGTCCATGCGATCCCGAGCCCGATGACCGAGGACGACATCAAGGCCTGCATCGTGGTCGAGCCGGGCCAAGACGTGAAGCCCGAGGAGCTGTTCGCGTTCTTCAAAGAGGTATTGCCGTACTTCGCGATCCCGCGCTACGTCGAAGTCGTCCTCGAGCTCCCGAAGAACGCCACGCTGCGCGTCATGAAGCATCTGCTCCGCGAGAAAGGCGTGACTGCCGAGACTTGGGATCTTGAGGGGATGGGGCTCAGCGTGGCGCCCGGGGAACGTCGTAGATAGCTGGGGGAGGGAGTGGCGGAGGAGGAGCCGCAGACGCCGGCTGCAAAGCAAGCAGTGACACCGTCGGCGCGATCTGATGGAGCTGGGCTTTCAAGCCCCCGAAGATCAGCGTGATAAGTCCGATGGCGGTTCCGGCCGCGAACAGATAGCAAAGATCGGTCGCGAATTCGAGCTTGCTCCGCAGAACGAGTTCGTTTAGCGAATCATCGAGCGAGTGGACGACCCGGCCGAGGATCGACGCCCCCAGGAAAGCCATCCACCAGACCACGAGGAGTCCCGTCCGCCCCCGTACCCGCGCTTCCTTCGAGTCGGGAGCCGCGCTTTCCCGATAGAGCTCTCTCATCGTCTGATAGGGCATGAGCAGGTTTGCGATCGGGATAAGCCACCAACCTGCGGCCCAAGCTGGCGTGAATTGGAGTTCTCCTTGGCTCCTCATGCCGAGCAGCGTGCGCTGTGCGCGGTGTTGCCAGATCATCCAAGCGATCCCTGTCATGAGGGTCGCGACGACTTGGACGATGAGGAGGGCATCGTGCAGCCCGGCCATGGACTTAAGGGTTTCGACGTTGATGGCTCGACCATCCTGCAGTCGAGAAAGCCGGTCGATCAAGCCGAAACCGACTACGGCCGAAATGATCGCAAGCGCTCCTGCGATTCCCAGGAAAGCCACGACCGCTTGACTCCGTCGCCTCAGAGCTCGTATCGCGGGCCGGTCCGGCTGCGACGCCTCCGCAAGCATGACTCGCTCGAGCGGCTCCGTCCCGGGGACGGGAGGCGGAGCGGGAGCGGCCCGTCGACGACGTGCCTGCCTTGTGACGAGGAACACGATGCCGAGTATGAGGATCGCCGGAACGAGCGCATAGCCGAGCCGATAGGCGATGGAGTCGTCCTCATGGACTGATTCCGTCACGGAGACATCCGCGCTCGGGATGCGTGACGCTTGCTGTTGGGCCATTGCGATCAGATCCTTGGGCTTCAGCTCGACGGTTCTACCGACCACAAGAACATGCACGAGGATGCGGTCCTTCTGGAAGTAGATCTGGTGCCCCTCCAATGGTTCGTTCGGGTCGCTGCGAAGCGTCTGTCCGACGGCACCCGGGATCGGAACCTCGAATACGGCGGCCACATCCGGACTGGCATTCCCCTGCCGGACAGCGGCTACGAAGAGTTCGGCCTGGAGACTCTGCGGGAACCGGTAGACGAGCACCATCAAGGCTTGATCTCGCCCGCGATCGGTCCATGATCGCCCGTATCCCTCCACTTCCCGCAGTCCATCCTTGCCGAGCTCACCCTCCGGATCGAGGAACATGCTGACGTCGGCGGGCGTGAGCTTCCCGGTGGGCACGTTCGGAATGGACATGCGCTCGAATCCTTTAGGTCCATCGGGAACGATCATCTGCTCTAGGTCGCCGGGGGCTGGCGAGGGGGGAGCCGACGCCGAGGATGCGCCGATCGGGACGACAAAGATGAAGGCAGCAGAGGCGACCGCGACCGCCGCTCTAGCTGCGCGTGGGGTCCAGATGCGAGCTCCTGGTCCTTTCATCCGGCCTAGCATTCGCTGACCCCGACCACAGGCCCCCCGCGCCTTTGACCGACTCGAGCGGCTTGGCCGTATTGCGTTGCTACCATCCGGGCAGGGCTGCTACCTCGGTAGTTCCCTCCGGGACCACCAGCTCTTCGATCCCCGAGCCGCTACGCGACGGCTTAGCGCGGCTTGGGCTTCTTCTTGGCCGGGAGCGTCGCGACGTAAGTCGCCGACCGGTTGACCCACTTCTTGAGCGACGCGCCTTTCGTGCCGGCGGGCCCGATGAACAGGAAGCCCTTCATCGGGCGGGCGATCATGTCCATGATCCGAGCGCCGGGCTCCTTCACCATATTGTCGTGCTCGTCGACCGGCACGCGCACCATCAGGTCGGAACCGTGGACGCCGACGGCCATCTTGTCGTCGATCATGAACGCGATTCCGCCGAACATCTTCTGCTCACGCAGGTTCTTGTGAACCCCGACGGCCGCGCGGACGCGATCGGCGAGGTCCTCGTCGTAGGCCATCAGGGACGCGCCGCGGGCTGCTCGATATGCTCGCGCTTGCGGAGCCAGTCGCTGTAGACGTAATCGGCGAAGCGCTCGACTGCGCGCACGACGTGCGCGGTCCGGATCGATGGAAAGACATCGAACGCGTGCTGCGTACCCGGCAGCTCGGTGTAGACGACGAGATCGCCCGAAACCTCACGCAGCCGCTCGGCGAACCGGCGCGCTTCCTTCACCGGCGCGAGGTTGTCGTGCGCGCCGTGGATGATCAGGAACGGAGGCGCGTCGGGTCCGGCGCGGTGGATCGGCGACGCCTGGCGGAACGGCTCGGGGTCCTTCTTGTACTTGCGCTTGAAGACGACTTTCTCGAGCATGCCGCGCCGCCCGCGCGTGTTCAACGTCGACGCGTCGGTGAAGTCGTAGATGCCGTAGTGGGGGACGGCCGCCTGGAGGCTCGTGTCGGCGTCCTCGAACCCCGGCTGGAAGGCCGGGTCGTTCGGCGTCGTCGCGGCGAGCGCGGCGAGGTGCCCGCCGGCCGAGCCGCCGGTGATCATGATGAAGTTCGTATCGGCGCCGTATTCGGCGCCGTGCTCGCGGATCCAGGCGATCGCCTTCTTGACGTCCTCGATGTGCGCCGGCCAGGTCGAGCGCGGCGACATCCGGTAGTTCGGCGCGAAGCACACCCACCCACGCGAGGCGAAGTGCAGCATGAGCGGTTTTCCCTGCTGGTCCTTGTTCGAGATCGTCCACGCGCCGCCGTGGATGAACAGCAGCACCGGCGCTCCGGTCGGATGGTCCTTGTGGCGGTAGACGTCGAGCAGGTTGCGGCGCTTCACGGGCCCGTACGGGAGGTTCCGGGTTCGCTCGACGTCCGGGTGGCGCATGTAGAACGGCAGCAGCATCTGCCGCCACGGCGCCTTGAGGTCGTGGTTCGCGGCCTTGTGCGGCAGGATCCGGGTCGCGTAATCGGGGCCGAGGTCTCGCTGCAGGGCGACCTCGGTGATGTGCTTCACCCGCACCGCCTCCAGGATCAGCCATGCCAGCCCTGCCACCGTCACCACGTTGAGGCCGACCGCGATCCATCCAGCGTTACCCTCGACCGCTCCGGCGACGGCGAACCAGATCGTGTAAACGGCGTTCGCGAGGAGCAGATGCGGCGCCAGCTCCTTCGTCAGCCAGCTCGAGAAGAAGCTGAACATCGAGAACGGGATCGGCCGCAGCGCGTTCAGCGTGATGGCTGTGAACACGATCGAGACGATGAGGAATGCCTTTGACATGACCCTAGTGTGCCAAGCACTCTGGTCCAGGTCGAACCGGTCGGTTCAGACCACCGAACGGAGGAATCCCGATGGAGCGCATGAGCGGCATCGACGCCGCTTTCCTGTATTTCGAGACCCCCAACATGCACATGCACGTCGTCGCGACCATCGAGTTCGACCCCTCCACGTCTCCGCGCGGCTACTCGTTCGAGGGCGTCAAGCGGGTGATCGAGAGCCGGCTCCATCTGGCCCCGCCGCTCCGTCGGAAGCTCGCGCCGACCCCCCTCAACCTCCATCACCCCGTCTGGGTCGAGGACAACGACTTCGACCTCGACTACCACGTCCGCCGGATCGGTTGCCCAGCGCCCGGAACCGAGGAGCAGCTGTCAGAGATCGTGGGCGACATCGCGTCCCGGCCGCTCGACCGGTCGCGGCCGCTCTGGGAGATATGGATCGTGGAAGGGCTCGAACACGGCTACACCGCCGCCGTCGCGAAGATGCACCACTGCACGATCGACGGGGTCTCCGGCGCTAACTTCATGGTCCACTTCCTCGACCTCGAGCCCGAAGGAACAGAGCGACCGGCCCCGCCGGATGACTGGAAGCCCGATCGCAAGCCGTCCGACATCGAACTGCTCGGCCGCGCCCTCATCGCGCGAGCGCAGAAGCCGCTCAACTGGTTCCGGGTGGTGCCCGCGACGCTGAAGTCGGTGGGTGGGTTCATCGCGGCTCGCCGCCGCACGGAGGGACCCGGCATGCCGACGCCGCTGCGCGCGCCGCGGACCTCCTTCAACACGACGATCACCCCGCACCGCAGGACCGCGTACACGCATGTGCCGCTCGGCGACGTGAAGGCGATCAAGCGCGCGTTCGGAACCACCGTCAACGACGTCGTGCTCGCGATCGTGTCGGGCGCGCTGCGTCGCTACCTCGAGGGGCGCAACGAGATGCCCGACCGCTCGATGATCGCGGCGGTACCGGTATCCGTGCGCACCGAGGAAGAGAAGGGCGCGGTCGGTTCCAACAAGGTATCGGCGATGTTCTCGACCCTCGCGACCGACATCGACGACCCGGTCGAGCGCTTGAAAGCGATCCACGAAGCGAACAAGGGAGCCAAGGAAGAGCACAAGGCGATCGGCGCCGACATGCTCACGAAATGGGGCGAGCTCGCCGCGCCGACGACGTTCTCCCTCGCGGCGCGGTTCTACACCAGGTTGAAGCTGGCAGACCGGCATGCGGTGGTGCACAACCTCGTGATCTCGAACGTGCCGGGGCCGCCGTTCCCGCTCTACTTCGCCGGCGCGAAGCTCGTCGCCCTTTACCCGCTCGGGCCGATCTTCGACGGGGCCGGGCTCAACATCACCGTCGTGTCGTACATGGACCAGCTGTTCTTCGGGCTGATCGGTTGCCGCGAGACCGTCGACGTCTGGGACATCGCCGGGCACATCACCGAGTCCTTCGCCGAGCTGAGCAAAGCCGCTCAGGCGCACGCGTAGACCGAACCGGCATGACGATCCCCGAAGACTTCCGCGCGCTCGCGGAGAAGGTCAACAACTGGGGCCGCTGGGGCGACGACGATGAGATCGGCACGCTCAATCTGATCACCGACGAGGTCGTGCGACGCGCGGCGGCGTGCGTGAAGACCGGGAAGCGATTCTCGCTCGCCATCCCGATGTCGGAGGACGGGCCGATGCTCGGCAACATCCCGCCGGGCAGGAAGAACCCGCAGCAGCATCGGTTCGAGCTCCACGACCCGTTCACGAAGGATCCCGATTCGGCGCACGTGAACACGAACGAGTACACGCTGAATCTAAAAGCCGCGACGCACTGGAGCGCGCTCGGTCACGTCGAGTACTCGGGCCGGCTGTACAACGGGCACCCGACCTCCGCGATCGACGAACGCGGGGCGCACACGCTCGGGATCGACAAGGTGGGCTCGATCGTGACCCGAGGTGTCCTGCTCGATGTCGCCCGGCTCAAGGGCGTGGACCGTCTGGCCGGCGGGACGCTGATCACGAACGACGATCTTGACGAGGCCGCGAAAGCCACGGGCGTGACGATCGAACCCGGAGACGCAGTTCTGATCCGAACCGGCGCGATGCGATGGCTCAAGGAAGGCGACAAGGAGGGGTACGCGGGGATCTACCAGGGCATCGCCGGGCCCGGCATCGCGAGCGCCGCCTGGTTCCGTGAGCACGACGTCGCCGCCGCCGGGGTCGACACGTCGGGCTTCGAGGTGTGGCCGCGGGAGAGCAAGGAGCTGCTGAAGGTGCTCGGGCACCCGCTCCACCTGCTGTGCATCGTGGAGATGGGGCTCACGATGGGTCAGAACTTCGACTTGGAGGCACTGGCGGAAGACTGCGCGGCCGACGGCGTCTACGAGTTCATGTTGAGCGCGTCCCCGGAACCATTCGCGGGCGGGCTCGGCGGCCCGGTCAATCCTGTGGCGGTGAAGTAGCTAATTCCGGTCGCTCAGCCACATCTGGGTCAGGAGTACGCCGGTCAACGGGTTCGACTGGATGTTGCCGACCCGCGGCGAGACGAGTGTGGCGTTGAGGAGGGTCGCATACGGAACGAAGGGCGCCGCGGCGGTGATCGCTCGATCCACGGCCGTCCACAGATCCGCCGACGAGAAGATGTCGTCTTCCTGGGCGGCCATGGCCGCCTCGATCTTGGCGTCGAATGCTGGGTCGCAGTACCACGCCACGTTGGCGGTCGTATCCTCCCGGCCGCTGATCCGGTCGGCGAACGCGGGGCATGCGAACGTCGGGATTACGAAGTTAGAGGCCACGGGTAAGTCGGCGAACCAACCGCTCAGCATCACCTGGTACTGCTTCGGGTCGTCGAGCGCCGTCGTGAAGATCTCGAATCCCTCACGGAATCGTACGATCGGCCGGTAGCCGAGCTTCCTCATCGCGTCCGCGACCAGATCGATCACCGGCTCCCACTCGTGGCCTTGCTCTGCCCACAGCGTGATGCGCTGGCCGCTCGTGCCCGACTCCGCTACGAGGCGCTTTGCCTCGGCAAGATCCGGTCCGCTCCATACCCCCGATTCACTCGGGTTCTTCGTGTACGGGCAGTAAGGCACGTATCCGAACACGCCGGGTGCGAGAAGCTGACACGCGACCGTGGCGCCGAGGGGGGCGCCTACCACTTCGGCCATCGCGGCCCGGTCGACGGCGAGGTTGATCGCGCGCCGTACGCGCGGGTCGTTGGTCGGCGGGATGTTCGGATTGAGCGTCGTGAAGAGCGTGGCTTGCTGATGGAGGACGTGGAACTGCCCGGGGACCTCGTTCGCCAACTGCTCGATGTCGGATGCGCCGTTGAGCGCGTTGACCGACCAGTCCACCCGTCCGGACTTGACCGCCTCAAGGTTCTCCTCAGGTGTTCCGCCCCACGACACGAGGATGCGATCGGGATACCCGTCGGGTTGAGCCGCGCCGCGCGAGCGGAAGTGCGGATTCCTCTCCAGGGTCAGCTCGCCGGACGTCGGGACATCCCCCTCGCTCCGCTCCTCGCCGAGCTTCACGTTCGCGATCATGTACGGTCCTGTTCCCGGCGCCGGCCGGTAGCGCAGATCTTCAAGCGGCGTGTCGGCGGGAAGGATCGCAACCAGCGGATGCGCAAGGAAGTACGGGAACTCCGGGACCGAAGCGCGGAGGTTGAAGATGACCGTGCCCGCGTCGTCGTCGGTCACGATCCCCTTCGACAGGTCGCAAGCCTGCGGCGAGCACGCCTCCGACCCCGCTATCGCGCCAACGAACACGGAACTCTGCGCCTCGATCCGGAACATGCGCTCGAAAGACGCACGGACGTCGCTCGCTTTGAGCTCCTTACCCGATGAGAACCGTACGCCCCGGCGGAGGCGGAACGAGTACGTCCTCCCGTCGTTCGTCGGAGGCAGCAGACGTTCGACGAGGTTCGGAACCGCGACCGATCCCTCGATCCCGCCTGCGCGCTTGTATGCCATGAGCCCGTCGTACACGGAAGTCGTTATCGAGAAGCCGAGCGGATTCCACGCGTGCATCGGATCGAATGTGGAGAAGTCGTGTTCGTTGAACGCGCTCCCGAATCGGAGCGTTCCTCCTTTGTAGTTGAGGATCCCACCACGGACGGAGACCCAGACGCGGTCGCCGTCGGCGGCTAGCGCCATCGGCGCGTTCCTCAATGTGATGGCGTCGGTCACCTCATTCGTTGCCGCGTCGATGACGGAGATCGTGGAGTCCGTTTCGTTCGCGACGAAGACGCGGCCCCGAGCGATCGCGATCCCTCGGGGATCGCGCCCGACACGCACGGCGGCCCCAACCGAGCCGGTCTCGGGATCGATCCGGGAGACCGTGCCGTCGAACGTGTTGGCGACCCAAAGCGCACCGGCGCCGAGCGCGAGGCTGCGCGGTCCGTTGCCGACCTGGATGGCGTCCACGACAGATCCGGAGCCGGGATCGATGCGATTCACGGTTCCGGCCGACTCGCTCGCGACCCACACCGCGTCGTCCGTAGCGACGATCCCTTGCAGCGTGGCGCCGACCTTCGACGTCGAGAGGATCTTGCCCGTCGACGGGTCGATCCGTACGACGGTCCCGTCCACGGAATTGGTAACCCAGACGGCGCCGGCGCCGAACGCGATCCCCGAGAGGCCGTTCCCCGTGCGGATCGGGTCCCCGACGATCGCCCTCGTTGCGGCGTCGACCCGGACGACGCTCCCGTCGTCGGCGTTCCCGACCCAGATCAGCCCCGGGCTCGCCGCCATGATGGTCGGGCTGGCGCCGAGGGCGATGTTGTCGCGGCGTCCGTCCTCCCCGATGCGCGTGACGGTGCGGTCGACGCTGTTCGCAACCCAGACCCCGCCGCCGGTCGCGACCACCCCCGTCGGTCGGCGGCCGACCTTCCTGGCGGCGGTCACGTTCCCCGATCCCGCATCGATCGATGCGACGGAGTCCGCCGGCACGGACGACAAGCCGCCGCCCCGCGTGACGACGAATGTCGTAGCGGCGACCGCGAGGATGAGCGCGAGCCCGGCGGCGATCGCACGTGGGCGCTTCCAAAGCGGCGTGGGTGGTTGCGGGGTCTCGAACTCGATCAGCGGGGGAAGCTCGGCCTCGAGATCACGGACGCGCGGCTCGACCGCGAACAGACGCCATCGCCCGTCGACCCCTTTGAGGGTCTGTTCGCCGCGATCCTGGAAGCTCAGGCCGGCGTCGCGGAGGATCTCGCGGACCGTGCTCGACACGAGTACCTCGTCCCCCCGGGCCTTCGCCCCGACCCGCGCGCCGATGTGGACGGTCACGCCGCGGACCTTGTCGCTGGTGACGACGCATTCGCCCATGTGGATGCCGGCACGGATCCGTAACCCGAGCCGGCGGACGGCGCGCGCAGACTCCAGCGCACAGTCGACCGCCTGGATCGGACGCCCGAACGTCGCGAAGAACGCGTCGCCGGCGGTGTCGACCTCGCGGCCTTCGAACCGAGCGATCTGCTCCCGCACGGCGGTGTCGTGCTGCTCGAGCAATTCGCGCCAGCGCTTGTCGCCGAGGGTCGTCGCGAGCTCGGTCGAGCCGACGATGTCGGTGAACATGACCGCGAGCATCGCGCGCGCCGCCGCGGGGTCCTCGACCGCTTCTTCCCAGGGAGCGCGCGGGTCTTCGAGACCCTGTGATCTCCCCGTACTGCCTTCCGGCGCCTCTCCGTCAGACATGTGTGGAGTCTCGGATATCAACCGCGGGGTCGCAAGGGAACGGGCGCTGATCAGTTTCCCGGCGTCGGCGAGGGCGAGCCCTGGTCCACCACCCACATCTGCGACAGGAGCACGAGGTACGCCGGGTGTCCCTGCGCGTTGCCGACTCGCTTCGAGACGAAATAGGGGTTTCGAAGGTTCGCCCAGGTGATCAACGGCGCGGCTTCGGTGACCTTGCGGTCGACTTCGGCCCAGAGCTTGGCCGCGGCCGCCGGGTCGTTCTCCTGCACGTCGATCGCCTGCAAGATGAGCTGATCGAGCTTCCGCGTCGGGTCGCAGTAGTGCGTGAAGGTAAGGTCCGTCTGCGCCAAGCCCTCGAGCGTATCGTTACAGGTTGTGATCGGCAGGAAGTAGTTGGCCGGTCCCGGATAGTCGGTGATCCATCCGCCGAGGAGAACCTGACTCTTCGAGTCCAGCCCTGCCTGGAGTTCTTCGAAGTATCCCTCTTCGCCGCCGGGGATCTCGCGAGCTTCCGCCCGATAGCCGATATCGCGCAGGGCCTTCACGATCACCGGCGCGACCCGGCGCCGTGTCTCTGCGATCGGTTCATCCCCACTCATGATCCAAACGATGACGCGTTGGCCCTTCGTGCCCGACTGCCCTACGAGTTGTTTCGCCTTTTCGATATCGGGCCCGATCCAAAGACCCGATTCGTTGGGTTCCTTCGTGTAGGGGCAGTGCGGCTTGTAACCGATCATGTTCTCCGGGAGCAGCTGACAGCTGACCTCGAGGATGGACGTTCGGTTACCGATCATCGCCCGCCGGTCGACCGCGTAGTTCAGCGCCTGACGAACACGAACATCGTCGAACGGCGGCGTACCGGGATTCAGCATCACGAAGAAGGTCGAGGGCACATCGAAGACGTGGACCTGGCTCGGGAATTCGGTTGCGAACTCCCCCGTTCGGTGCGTCAGGGTCGGGAACTGAAGATCGGGGGTCAGGTCGTAGCGGCCGTCCTTCACCTCTTCGAGGTACCGCTCCGGATCGCCGCCCATGGTGATCTCGATCCGGTCCGCGTAGGCGTCGGGCTGTGCGAGGCCTCGTGCTACGAAGTGCGGATTGCGCTCGAGCATCAGGAAGCCGCTCTCTCCGAAGCCTTCCTCGTCGAGCTTCAGCTCGCCTTCCGCGATGCGATACGGACCGGTGCCGGGTATCGGCGTCGCGCCGCCATCCTTCGCGGGCGCGGTGGCAGGGAGGATGCTGAGGCTCGGCAGCCCCAAGGTGTACGGGAACTCCGGGTTCGACCGGGTCAGATGGAAAACGATCGTCCCGGCTTCGTCGTTGGTGACGATGCCCGCGGAAAGGTCACACGCAGATGGCGTGCATCCCTCTGCTCCCTTGAGTACATCGAGGAACACCCCGCCGTACTGTTCGTTGCGGATGATGCGCTCGAAAGTCGACCGGACGTCCGATGCTTTCACCGCCGTCCCGTCCGAATACTTCAGGCCCTCGCGCAGCGTGTACGAATAGGTCGTGCCGTTGTCGCTCGGACGCCGCAGCGCTTCCACCAGATTCGGCACGAGCTGATTGCCTTCGGGACCCCCGACGCGCTTGAAGGCCGTGAGCCCGTCGTAGAGCGTCGTGTGCACGGCGTAACTCAAGATGGTGTAGACGAACGAGGGGTCGAACGAGTTCATGACCTCTGCGGTTCCGATCCGGAGAGTTCCACCACGGTACCGAGCAATCCCGCCGCGCACCGAAACCCACACGCGATCGCCGTCGGCCGCCAGGCCCATCGGTGCGTTCCTCAAAACGATCTCGCGAACGACGTTGCCGCTTCCGGCGTCGATCATCGTCACGCTCTCACCGGCCTCGTTCGCGACGAAGACACGGTCGCGAGCCACCGCGATCGAGCGCGGACCCCTGCCGACGCGGATCGTCCCGACGACATTCCCCGTCCGTTGATCGATCCTCGAGACCGTGCCGTCGTACGCGTTCGCGACCCACACAGATCCTCCGCCGATCGCGACCGCGCCGGGACCGTTGCCGACCTCAGCCACGCGCAGCACCTCGCCGGACTTCGGATCGAGCTGCGTCACCGTCCCGGCCGTCTCGCTCGTCACCCACACGGCGGTGTTCGTTACCGCGATGCCGCGAAGGCCCGGGCCTACCGGGATTTCGTGGGTTCGCTTCCCGGACGTGGGGTCGACCCGCCAGACGGTTCCCTCGACGGAGTTCGTCAGCCACAAGGTGCCTGAGCCGAATCCGATCCCCGAAAGGCCGTTGCCCGCCTGGATCGGCTCGCCGACGGTCGCGCCGGTTCTGGGGCTGACGCGCGATACGTTGCGTCCGTCGGCGTTCGCCACCCAGATGAACGGCTCGCCGCGCCCCACCGTGCCCGACGCGACGGCGATGGGGCCGGGCCCCACTGGGATGGTCTCGATCCGCCCCTCTTTGCCGATGTGCGTCACGCTCCGGTCGATCGAATTCGCCACCCACACCCCGTCGGGGGCCGCGACGAGCCCGACCGGACGCCGCCGGACGGTGACGAAGGACTCGACGTCGCCCGAAGACGCGTCGATGGCAGCCACGGAATCGGCGGGAACGGACGAGAGTCCGCCGCCACGCAGAGTTACGAACGCGACCGCGCCGATGAGGACGGCGAGCGCGGTCCCGATCGCTGCAAGTGCCTTCGGTTTCTGCCACGGCGGCTTCGGCGGCCCGGCGATCTCCGTCTCCAGCAACGGCGGCAGGTCGGCCTCGTTGTCGCGCATACGCGGCTCGACGGCGTAGAGCCGCCACTTGCCGTCGATGCCTTTCAGGGTCTGCTCGCCGCGGTCGGCGAACTTCAGGCCCGCGCCGGCCAGGATGTCGCGGACCGTGCTCGATACGAGCACCTCATCGCCACGGGCTTTCGCGCCGACGCGCGCGCCGATGTGCACGGTGACGCCTCGGACCTTGCTTTCAGCGACCACGCACTCGCCCATGTGGATACCGGCGCGGATCCGAAGGCCGAGCCTGCGGACCGCGCGCGCGGACTCTAGTGCGCAGTCGACGGCGCGGACGGCCAACCCGAACGTCGCGAAGAACGCGTCGCCTGCGGTGTCCACCTCACGCCCGTCGAAGCGGGCGATCTGCGTGCGGATGGCAGCGTCGTGCTGCTCGAGCAGCTCGCGCCACCGTTTGTCGCCGAGCGCCGTCGCCAGCTCCGTCGAGCCCACGATGTCGGTGAACATGACGGCGAGCATCGCGCGAGGCGCCGCCGGATCCTCGACCAGCTCCTCCCACGGAGCGCGAGGGTCTGCGAGGTCGACGATCTTTTCCTCGCGTGGGGTCGGATCTTCCTCCTTCATGCGGCAAGTCTCGGGCAAGCTCCACGGGCGTGCAAGGAGGGTGGGCCCCCGGATGTATTGTGATGCTTCCGATGATCACGATCGCGCTGCGCTACGACCTGCGTTCCCCGTCCTGGGCGGCCACTCAGCATGCCGAGCTGTACAAGGCCTGCCTCGAGCAGAGCGCCTGGGTGGACGAGCACGGTGTCGCCGACATCATCAGCCTGTCCGAGCATCACGGGATCGACGACGGGTACCTCTCCGCGCCGTTCGTCATGGCCGGCGCCGTGGCCGGCATCACCAAGCGCATCCCGATCACGATCGCCGCGGCGTTGCTGCCGCTGCACGATCCCATACGACTGGCCGAGCAGATCGCCGTGGTCGATCTCGCGAGCGACGGCCGGGTGTCGTTCGTCGCCGGGGCCGGCTACAAGCGCTCGGAATTCGAGATGGCGAACGTTCCGTACAAGGGACGCACGGCGATGATGGTCGAGTACATCGAGGTCATGCGGAAGGCGTGGACCGGCGAGCCGTTCGAATGGCAGGGCCGCACGATCCGCGTCACGCCGACGCCCAAGACCAAGCCGCACCCGCTGATCCTGGCCGGCGGGTCATCTGAGGGAGCGGCCCGGCGCGCCGCGCGCCTCGGGCTGCCGTTCTTCCCCGGCGTGGGCGACCCGAAGCTGAAGGAGTTCTACGACGACGAGTGCGCCAAGACCGGCTTCGAGTTCGGCTTCTGCGTGATGCCGAAGGGTCCCGGGTTCGTGCACGTCACCGAGGACCCGGACAAGGCGTGGGCCGAGATCTCGCGTTACGCCTGGTACGACGCCGACACGTACCGGTCGTGGCAAGAAGGAACGCGCGCCGAGGTGCTGACGTCCGCGCCCGACGTCGACGCTCTGCGTCGTGAAGGTATCTACCGGGTCGTCACCCCCGACGAGTGCGTCGCGCTCGCCGAAGAGCTGACGCCCGGCGGCACGATCGTGCTCCACCCATTGCTGTGCGGGATGCCGCTCGAGCTTGGGTGGGGGAGCCTCGAGCTCTTCAAGGAGAAGGTTCTGCCGAGGCTTCGACCTCCGGCGTGAAACCGCTCCTGATCGGACTGGGCGTCGCGGCCGGCGTCTGGCTGATCGCCGTCGCGGCGCTGGCGATCTTCGGGCGGCGGTCGGCTGCGCGTGAGCTGGCGACCTTCCTTCCCAACCTCGTTCTCCTCTTCAAGGGGTTGCTGCGAGACACGCGCGTGCCGAAGCGCAGCAAGTTCTGGGTGCTCTTCGCCATCGGCTGGATCGCGTCACCGATCGACCTCATCCCCGAGTTCATCCCGGTCGCCGGGCCTCTCGACGACGCGATCGTCGCTGCCCTGGTTCTCCGGCACCTCCTTCGGAAGAGCGGTCCCGAGGTCGTCCGCGAGCACTGGCGAGGCGACCCCGCCGTGATGGACCGGCTGCTGGGCGCCGGTCGTATCTGACGACCCGTCAGATACAATCCGACCATGGCCAACCCGCTGGCCGACCTGGTCGATCCACGTCACGTCGCGCTCGTCACGCAGGAGTGTCAGAACGGCGTGATCGGCGAGAGCGCGGTGTTCCCGGCGCTCGCCGAGGCCGCCCGCCGCGAGATGATCCCGAACGCCGCACGCCTGGTGAAGGCCGCGCGAGCAGCCGCGGTTCCGGTCGTCCACTGCCTGGCGCTGCGCCGCCCGGACGGGCTCGGCTCCAACACCAACGCGCGCCTGTTCGGCGCGGCCCGGAAGGCTCCGATCGCGCTCACGCCGGGCTCGGAAGCCGCTCGCGTGATCGACGAGATCGGCGTCGAGGACTCCGACGTCGTCCTCACGCGGCTCCACGGCGTGGGCCCGATGGCGGGGACGGACCTGGACGCGGTGCTTCGCAACCTCGGCGCGACGACGATCGTGGGGATCGGCGTGTCGGTGAACGTCGGGATGACGAACTTCGTGATGGACGCGGTGAACCTCGGTTACCAGTTCGTGCTTCCGCGTGACGCGGTGGCCGGCGTACCCGAGGAGTACGCGAACGCCCTCATCGACAACACGCTGGCGCTCCTGGCGACCGTCGTGACCACCGAAGAGCTGGTGGCGGCGTGGAACCGATGAGCGCCGCTAAGCCGCAGCCCGACGTGGACGAGGAGGTTCGCGCGCTCGACGGTCGCACCCCGGGGCGGCGAGGGCGCGCCACGCGCGAGAAGCTGCTGAATTGCACGAGCGAACTGCTCGAGAAATCGTCGTACCGCGATCTCACGGTCATCGACATCGCGAAGTGCGCGGGGACGTCGCCGGCGACCTTCTACCAGTACTTCCAAGACGTCGAGGGCGCGATCTTAGTCTTGGCGGAGGAGATGGCGTCGAACGGCAAGAGCTTGACGTCGTTGATCCGCGACTCGGACTGGAAGGGCCGCAACGGGGGCGAGACCGCGCTCGCGCTGGTCGACGAGTTCCTCGGTCTGTGGGAACGGCATCGCCCGATCCTGCGCGTCGTCGACCTCGCTACCGCCGAGGGCGATCTGCGCTTCCAGAACATCCGTACGCATCTGCTGAACGAGGTGACGCTGGGGCTGCGGGACGTGATCGAGGATTTCCGCGCGTCGGGGAAGCACGCTCGCGACACCGACGCGATGGCGCAGGCCGCGACGCTCGTTTCCATGCTCGCCCACGTCGCGCAGCATCGGTACGGCTTCGAGTTCTGGGGGATCCGCCTCGACGACATCCGTAAGAGCCTCGCGCGGATCCTGTACTCGGGGCTTACGGGGAAGCGGGCGCCTGAGGCATAGTGGCGCCCAGCCGGGGGAGCCGGGGGGAGGGGCGCCATGGCGGGCAAGCCGTTCGAAGGGGTAATCGGCCGCACGTTCGAGGAATCGGTCGCGTGGTGGCCGCCGCTCCCCAGTCCGCCGAAGGACGCCCCCAACGTGGTGATCGTGGTGCTCGACGACGTCGGGTACGCGCAGATCGGCTGCTTCGGGTCCGACATCGCGACGCCGTGTTTCGACGGGCTTGCGGCCGGCGGCCTGCGCTACGCGAACTTCCACACGACCTCGTTGTGTTCGCCGACCCGGGCGGCGCTGCTCACCGGCCGGAACCATCACTCGAACGGGATGGCCCGCATCATCGAGCTCCCGTCGGGCTTCCCCGGGTACGACGCGACGATCCCGAAGGAGAACGGGTTCTTGCCCGAGATCCTCCTCCGGAACCACTACGCGACCTTCGCCGTCGGGAAGTGGCACCTCACGCCGGCGACGGAGATGACCATGGGCAGCCCGCGCGATCGCTGGCCGCTGGGCCGTGGCTTCGAGCGGTTCTACGGCTTCATGGGCGGGGAGACCGACCAGTACCATCCCGACCTCGTCTACGACAATCACCAGATCGATCCACCGCGAACCCCGGAAGAGGGCTATCACCTGACGGAGGATCTCGCGGACCACGCCATCCTGTTCGTCCAGGACCTCCGCGCGACGCACCCGGCGAAGCCGTTCTTCCTCTATCTCACTCCCGGGGCGTGCCACGCGCCCCACCAGGCGCCGGCCGGGTATATCGACGCGTATCGCGGCGCCTTCGACCTCGGATGGGACCGCTGGCGCGAGGCGGTCTTCGCGCGCCAAACGGCGTCGGGTCTGCTGCCGCCGGGGACGGAGCTGTCTGCGCGGCCGTCGTGGGTTCCGGCATGGGAGGACCTTTCCCCGGACGAGCGCCGCTTGTATGCGCGGATGATGGAGGTGTACGCGGGCTTCTTGACGCACACCGACGTCCAGATCGCGCGCGTCCTGGACTTCATCGCATCTCTCGGCGAGCTCGACAACACGATCGTGATCGCGATGAGCGACAACGGCGCGAGCGCCGAAGGAGGGCCGGGCGGGACGTTGAACGAGCAATACTTCTTCAACTTCCAGCCCGAGAGCCTCGAGGAGAACCTGCGTCGCATCGACGATCTGGGCACGCCCCGAGCGAACAATCATTACCCCTGGGGGTGGGCGTGGGCCGGCAACACGCCGCTCAAGCGCTTCAAGCGCGACACGCACGAGGGCGGCGTCGCCGACCCCTTGATCGTTCACTGGCCGGCGCGGCTCGGGCGTCCGGGCGAAACGCGACACCAATACGTTCACGCGATCGACGTGTTCCCGACCCTGCTCGACGCGATCGGGATCGACGCGCCCGTCGAGATCAACGGCGTCGCGCAGAGCCCGGTTCAGGGGTCGAGCTTCACCGCGACGCTTACGGACGCGGGCGCCCCGAGCCGGCACCGCACCCAGTACTACGAGATGCTCGGCTCGCGGGCCGTGTATCACGAGGGCTGGAAGGCGGTGACGTTCCATCCGGCGCCGTTCCTCGCCTACGACGGGACCGACGTGAGCAAGCCCTTCGACGACGACGCCTGGGAGCTTTATCACGTGGCCGAGGATTTCTCGGAGATCCACGACGTCGCCGCCCAACGGCCCGAGAAGCTCGCCGAGCTCCAAGCGCTTTGGTGGGAGGAGGCCGAGCGCTATCAGGTGCTACCGCTCAACAACCAGCCCTGGTTGTCGGGCGACGAGCGATTCCGGCGCGAGCGGCACGTGTACTACCCGGGCATCGGCTCGCTGCCGCAGGTGATCGCGCCGAACCTGCGCGACCGTCCGTTCCAGATCGCCGCGGAGCTCGAGGTCCCCGCGACCGGGGACGTTCAGGGCAGCGTGGTCGCGCACGGCAGCCATTCCGGCGGATACGCGCTCTACCTCGCCGGCCGCCGGCTGCACTACGTCTACAACTTCCTCGGCTCCCAGATCACGACGATCTCCGCGAGCGTCGAGCTCCCGCCGGGCGCGGTCATCGCGCGTGCCGTTTTCACGCCGACGGGATCCTTCAAGGGCGACGTGCAGCTGCTGTACGGCGACGTGCCGGTGGGGCAAGGTCACATCCCGAAGACGACGCCCGTCACCTACGGGATGCAAGGGTTCGCGGTTGGTTACCTCCCGGCGGGACCCCTCAGTCCCGTGTGTCAGGGAAAGTTCGAGGTGACCGCCGGGGTGCTCCGACGAGTAGTGATCGAGATCATCGGCCGGCCCGAGCGGAACGCCGACGCGGAGGCGCGTGCCGGGCTCGCGATGCAGTGATCACGAGCCTAGGACCCTAGCTCTCCCAGCGTTCGCCGATCGCCTTCAACGTCTCCGCCGCCGCGTCCGCGCTCGGGGCCAGCGGTGCGATCACCGGGATCGTGACCCCGGCCTCGACGTACTCCCGCAACCGCGCGACGACTTCTTCCGCCGTCCCGACCACGAACAGGTCCTGCGCGATCCGGTCGCTGAACGCCTTGCCCATCGCCTCGCGATCCTTCGCCTTCGCTGCCTGCGCGATCGCCTCGGCCTCTTCCTCGTATCCCATCCACCGGTAGAACTTGTTGTAGACGCTCGTCGCCACGTACGGCGCGAATACCATCTTGAGGATCGCCCGTGCAGCCGGGGCGTCGTCGGTCACGAGGCAGAACAGCCGTGCCATCACCGGGAAATCCGCCGGCAGCTCCCGTCCGGCCTCCTTCGCCCCGGCGCGCACCTCGTCGAGCATCGCCGGTACGTGATGCGGCGCGATCTGGTTGATGCACAGCCCGTCCCCGAGCTCGCCGGCCATCCGCAGTGATCGAGGGTTCAGCGACCCCAGGAACAACGGCACCGGCGCCGGCGGCGGTGTGGGCGTCTTGTAGCCGCCGATCTTCACGTAGCGCCCGTCGTAGGTCGACCGCTCGCCGCGCAGGATCGGCCGCAACGCCTCAACCGCTTCGCGCAGGTTCGTCAGGGGGCGGTCGAACGGCTGGCCGCCGAAGCGCGAGACGAGCACCTCCGACGACGCGCCGACGCCGAGCGCGAAACGGCCGCCCGACAGCTGCGCCATCGAGACCGCCGACATCCCGATCACGAAGACGCTTCGCGTCTGGACGGGGAGCACGCCGACGCCGAGCTCGTAGTCGGTCGTCGCGGCGAGGGCACCGAGAAGCGTGAATGCGTCGGGCCCGTCGACCTCCGCGCCCCAGGCCGAGCGATAGCCCCAATCCCAGGCCCGGCGAACGACTTCGAGCGACTCGCGAGCCGTCGCACCGGCCAGCTGAGCGTTGACGGCGAGCTGCGTGTCGGACATCGCCGGAACGCTACCAGAGCCGAGTCGCTATGCGTCCCCCGGGTCTATGACGTTGAATCCTTCGCGCTGGGCGGCTTCGTTCAAGCGGCTGTCCTGACAGACGAAATCGAGCATCGACGGCAGATCCTCGCTCGCCTTAAGCGCGGCCGCGAGTTGAAACGCATCTCCAGCGCGCAGATCGTGAGTACGGAGAAGTCTGCGGGCCGTGCGCCGTACCGTGGAACTAGGATCAACCTCGTCCCAACTGGAAACGAACGAATCAAGGCGTTTCAAACCTAGCTCGATCTCTTCCGGCTTCGTCCCGCGTCGCTCGATTCGGCTCAGTGCCGAGACGCACTCGATTTCGGCCGCCCACCACACGAACATCTGCCTGTCTTGAGCATGGATGGAGCGCGCGCTTCGAGATGTGCCTTCCCAGATCACGAGCGGCATGATCGCCGACGGGTCCCAGAACTTCATCTGCTCTCGCGGCGTTCCTCGAGCAACGCTTCGACTGCGCTTAACCCCGATGACACCCTCGGTGGCTCTGTCGTGAAGATCCACTCGGGGAAGGGCTTCTTGGCGCGCGTGATGATGCCGGCGCGCTCGAGGCGCGCGAGTCTCCCTTCGTCGTCATCTGCCTTCGCCGCCGGCTCCAGCCGCGCGACAGGGATACCGCGATCGACGATCACGACGGTCTCGCCGGCTTTCACGATGTCGAGCAGCGCGCTGAGCTTGTTCTTGGCCTCAGTTATTGTGGCTATTTTCATATGGCTAGAATAGCTCGATGACCGGCTCGCGAGCAAGAGCGCTCGGCTTGACACCCCCAGTCCGTCCTGGGGATACTTCTGTTCGCAATCTGAACCGACCGTTCGCTAGAGCGAATACGGAGGTGGGCGATGAAGCTCGACCTGCTCTACGAGATCGACGTGCCGAAGCCGTGGGGCAAGCCCCACCCGTACGGCCAGCGCGAGGCCGAGCAGAAGGCCTACAAGGAGGCGATCGAGCAGATAAAGCTCGGCGATCGGGTGGGCTTCCACACCGTGTGGTGTGTCGAGCATCACTTCCGCGAAGGCCGTTCGCACTCGCCGTCCAGTGAGGTCGTGCTCGGCGCCCTGAGCCAGGCGACCCAGAACATCCGGCTCGGCTTCGGCGTAACGCTGATGCCGTTCGGATTCATCCACCCGGCCCGCGTTGCCGAGAAGGTCGCGACCGTCGACGTCCTGAGCGGCGGCCGCGTCGAGTGGGGCACCGGCCGCTCGACGCCGATGGAGCAGACGGCCTTCAACGTCGACCGCGAGAAGTCCCGCGATCACTGGAAGGAAGCGATCGAGATCGTCTGCGGCATGTGGGAGAGCGAGTACTTCGAGTACCACTCGCCGAGCTTCGATTTCCCGCGACGCATGGTCACGCCGAAGCCCGTCCAGGACCCGCACCCGCCGGCGTGGATGGCCGCGACGAGTCAGGGCTCGAGCGCCGTCGCCGGCAAGATGGGACTCGGCCTGCTCTCGTTCGCGATCATGCAGCCGATCTCCAAGATGGCCGAGCACATCCGCGACTACCGCGAGGCACAGAAGACCGCGAAGCCGCTCACCCGCGTCCAGAACAACCGCGTCGCCGCGTACACGCTCGTCCACTGCGCCGACACGTTCGCGCAGTGCGAGGAGAACGGGATCTGGGACTCGGTGTGGTGGTGGTACAAGAACCTCTCCGAGTTCACGCTGGAGTGGGAGTTCCCTCATCTGCCCAAGGAGGAGCAGGACCGGATGTTCCCGCTCCTGAAGAAGCACAGCGAGGGCGACTTCGACGTCAAGGCGTTCAGTGACGCCGACATGATCATCGTGGGCGACCCGGACC
>JBKKCR010000220.1:0-23955 GCA_046712825.1 Actinomycetota bacterium
AGAGACCGGCGATCGGAGCCTCCCGGGCGGCGGGTGCAAGCCGACGAAGGGCGAGGCGGTGTCGCTCCTCGACCGACGGCTTGTCGAGCAGCGCGTGCAGGAGGAGAGCCCAGAACTCGTCGGCGGGGGCGAGCCGCGAGAGGCCTCCTTCATGCCGCCGGCGCTCCAAAGCCCCGGCGAGGGCGGGAACCCGCACGCGGGCAGTCGGCCCAAATCGCAGCTCGTCGACAAGATCGAGCTTGATACGGCCAGCGTCGCTCACCCGCAAGAAGAATCGGTGCGGTTCGTAGCCCCACGAGCGGTGCTCGATGAATCCGACCTTCTCGAGCGCGCGGGCCGCGCGGTCGATATCACCGCGCGCGATCAGCAGATCAATGTCGCCGTCTTGATCGGCAAGCTCATCCGCGCCGCGCAACAGACACCACGCGATGCCGGCGGTCTCGAGTGAATCGAACGCATCTCTCAAGAACGAAGGGACGGGGGCAGGGACGACCGACTCGTCGGGGGCTCGGCGAGTCGCTCCGGCCGGTCCTGCGCTAGCCGACACGGCGCCTCAGCGCGACCAGCTGGCCGATGTTCCATCCCCGGAGGGCGGAGAGGGCCGTCTTGTTTCCGGTTGGACCGGCTGCCGCCTGAAGGACGTCGGCGGAAGCCGAGACGACGGGGTAGGTGCCGGCGTTGGAGAGCACGTCGAAGCGCTCGCTCATCCCGCCCGGCGGGGTTACCGAGCTGCTGTTCGCTACGCCGAAGAATCCCAGCACCATCGCGCCGTCGTCCGTCGTCGTGATCGAAGGAGCGACGATCGACGTGGTCGAACTCGTCGTGCTGGTCAGCCCGTTGTGCGCCATCACCGGGGTTACGTTGTCGACCCCGGCGTAGGCCGAGATCCCACCCGCTGCGGACTGCACGTTGGACAGCGTCCAGGTGAACCCGGCCGGCGGATTCGTCCCGGCTACACGGACGTAGACGCCCTGACGCATCACGTTCCCGCTGATGTCCAGCCGGACGAGCGTCCAGCCGGCCGGAGCGGTGATGGTCGGGTTGCCGCGCGCGTCCACGACGGCGACGAGAACGTCGTCCGACGCGATGTTCGCCGGCGCGGGGATGGTCAGCGATGTCGACGGAACGTTCGCCGCGCTCGATGCCGATCGGAAGGTGATCCCGGACGAGGGAGCGCTGATCGTGAGCGATGCAAGGGCGTTCGCCGACGCGCCGCCGTCGTCGGTCACCGAGTAAGTGAACGAGTCTGATCCGACGAAGCCCGGCGCGGGGATGTACGTCACGCTTGCCGTATCGACGTTGGGGCTGCCTGCCTGGCAGGCGGCGTCCGTTATCGACGACAACGAGCCGTGCGCCGGCCCGGAGACGATCGCGAATGTCAGCTGGCACGTCTCCGCGTCCGTTCCGCCCAGCCCGACGAGGACGGATTGATCCTGCGCCCCTGCGGCCGAGACCGCAGCCGCGGTCGGCGGCGCGTTGGTCGGAGCGCCACCGCCGATACGGTTCCACCAGTAGTTCACCCCGTCCGAGGCCAGGATGACGATACCTGAGGCCTGATCACCATTCTGCTTCGACGTCGTGGCGTTGTTGATCTTCTGGCCGCTTGCGCCTTGGATGAGGATCGTTGCCTGTGACGGGAAGCCGATCGACTGGGTGGAAGAGACCTTGTACGAGATGCCGTTGGCGGTGTCGCCCTCACCGATGGTCATGAACACGTACACGAGCTGCTGGACTGGGTCGATGTAGAGCGACGTGATCGGCCGCGTGTTCGCCTCCGCCACCATAGCCACATGGTGGCGGCCCCACACGCCGGACTCGGAGCGGACCAGCAGGCGGATCCGTGTCTTCGTCGAGCCGGACTGTTCCGTCTTCACAGCCGCGTACACGCGACCGCCGGACGTCTTGAGGTTGATGTGGTCGTCGGCCTCATCGCTGCCGGTGAGCGCGACTTCAACGGTCCAGGTCGTCGTCGGCGCAGCGTCTCGGTGGACCGCGAAGTAGTCCGTTTCGGTGCTCTGGTTGGACCACATCACGCCGACGGCGGGGCCGGTCGCGTCGGTGAATGCGATGACCGCCGAGATGTCGTCGCCGCTGGTGCTGGTCGCCCCGGTCACCGGCACGACGAAGGGGGCGCTCCACGACGTGTCGGAGCCCTGCGAATGTGCGACGCGGATGCTCGAGCCCGACTCGTAGGTCACCCAGAGCCGCCCGGTCGAGTCACGGGCCAGCGTCAGCGTCTCCTCCCCGGCGCCGGGCAACGTAACGGGGAATCCCGAGTCGAGCTGATACGAGCTTCCGGTGTAGGTGAATCGCCTGAGCTTGTTGCCACCTAACCCACTCGACGCACGCGAAGCGACGTACAGGGTCCCTCCCACCGTGAGGACGTCCTCCTTCGACGCCGGGCGCGAGTCGATCACGACGCCGGTGTCGGTCCAGCTCGTCTGTCCAAGCCGCCAGATGGTGTGCGCGCCCGCGTTGGCCGGGCTCACCATGGACCCCCACCACTGGTTGTCGTGGAACCACAGCTTGGATTCGGGCTTCTCGCCGGTGATCGCCCCGCCCGAGCTTTCCGCGTTGAACCCCGAGAACGAGTGGGCCTTGAAGCCGACCTGGGTGGCCGCGTCGGCCGGCACCGCCATGGACGTGGCCATCACGGCGACGAGCGAGATCAAGGCGAGCCGCCCTCTCGGACGGCGAGCCCTTCGTTGGATCCGGGTGTCCTCCTGCGGCATGTTTTGAACGTGGCAGCGACGGGTCTGCCGTCCTTCGGAAGACGCCGGCGCCGTGACCTCCCCCGACAGTAGTAGCCGGGGGGGTCCCGATGCTCGTTCCTGCAGGTGAACCGGGCTACGCTTTTTGGCCTACGGGGCTCACTCCAGCTCAGCAGGCCTTGAGCTTCAGGATGCGCATCTTGCTCCAGGGAAGGTCCGAGATGTTCGCGCCCTCGGGAACCCCGTACTTCGCCCAGGTCCCCGGGCGGTTGATGTCGGCCTCGCCGCGGATCGCGAGGGTGCCCCCGGTGTCGGAAACGTACGCTCCGTAAACCTGGAGCGTTCTGGCGATGACCTTCTTCCAGTGCGGCCAGGACTGAGCAGAGACGTTGAAGCCCGGGTCGAGCTGTATCCGGGCTCCCTCCGGGATCGCGCTCGCGCTGCTCTCCTCACCGTCGGTGTGGGTCGCCGGGCACGCGATGTAGTTGTCGCGTGTGAACGGCGACGTGATGGTGAGCGCGTGTGGGATCAGTTCGCCCTTGAAGTCCTCCGGCCGAGGGATGCCTCCGAAGGCCGCGAACCCGGCGGCGACGGCGCCGTTGCAGTGCTGACCGAGTCCGCAGATCGCTCCCCATCCGTACGCGTTGGTGACGTAACGAGACCCGGCGGTCCATTTATCCGTCGCAGCGTTGTACTCGGCGCGCCACATGTCGAGCTCTTTGGTGCCGTCGATCACCACAAGATGGTGATCGGATCCCGTCGTCGGCTTCGCGCCCGCCGGGATTCGGAACGACACCGGCGTATCGCAGTCGAAGTGTGTGCAACCGATCGAGTAGGTCTTCGATCCCGATCCCGCCTTCACGATCGCGATGCCCCATCCGTCTGTGTTGGCGAAGTTCGCGTTGGACTTGAAGGCGGTCAGCGAAGCTTGAACGATCGCCGCGGAGTTGGCGTCGATCGCGGGAGATGAAGGGATCTTCGTGTTCCAGAACGAGTTCGAGGCGTAGAGCTTGCCGGTGCTCGGCGCGGGAGCCGACGGCGGTTTCGGAGCCGGTTTCGGCTTCGGCTTCGTCGCATGCGCAGCCGGTCCGCTCGAAGCGACGGCTTTCGCCTTTGCCTTCGCAGCCGGCGACGCCACCGGCAGCGCTGCAGCGACCGCATGCGTCGGCTTCGGGACCGTTTCGGCGAACGAGATCGCTCCCCCGGCGATGCCGGTCTGCCGGGCTCCCGGATCCGGCGCTCCGCTTCCCAGGGCAACCACGAGGACCGCGAACGTGACGGACGAGGAAACGAACCGACGGAGCCGGGCGCGGTGGGTTGTTGGGCCGTCGGGAATGATCGGTCGGACGCTCATCGCTCCCCCTTCAGCGGCCGAACGAGGACATCGTGGGGGATCCAGGGCATGTCGGACCCCCAGGCCGGACATCAACCGCTAAGCGACCTATCGGCCCCCGGTCCGACCCCCTTGAGTGGTCGCCCCGCCGCCGCGAAGGCGCGAAAGTCGTAGCCCATCTCGTCCCCGCGCAGGATTCCGGGCCGGGTGCCCCCCCGATACGCTTGTCCGGTGTCCCGTCCCGGCGACCCCACGGTTTCGATCGTCATCCCTGCGTTCAACGCAGCGCGGACGATCGGGCGCACGCTTGCTTCGATCGCCGCCCAACCGGACGCTCAGGATCGAGAGGTCATCGTCGTCGACGACGGCTCGACCGACGACACGGCGGCCGTAGCCGGATCATTCGACGGCATTCGCGTCCTTCGTCAGACCAACGCCGGGCCGGCGGTGGCTCGGAACGCCGGCGCGCAGGCGGCGCGCGGAAGGCTCCTGGTTTTCATCGATGCGGACTGCGAGGCTGCGCCGGGATGGCTCGCGCACATGCTCGCCCGATTCGCCGATCCGGAGGTGATCGCCGTCAAGGGCGCTTACCGGACACGCCAGCCGGAGCTCATCGCGCGCTTCGTCCAGATCGAGTACGAGGACAAGTACGACCGGCTTTCGCGGAGCCGGGACATCGACTTCATCGACACATACTCCGCTGCGTTCCGCCGCCTCGTGTTCCTCGGGCACGGTGGGTTCAGCGCTGAGTTTCCGACGGCGTGCGCGGAGGACGTCGACCTGTCGTTCAGGATGTCGCGCGCCGGCGGACGCATGGTGTTCGAGCCCGAGGCCATCGTGTTCCACCTCCACCCGAATCGCCTGTTTGCCTACGCGAGGAAGAAGTTCAAGTTCGCGTACTGGCGCTTGCTCGCCGTCAAACGCAATCCGGAGAAACTCGTTTCGGACTCGCACACGCCACAGCTGATGAAGGCCCAAGCCGTCGTCGCGCCGACGGTTCCGATCCTGGCGGTGGCGGCGATCGTCGTGCCGGCACTGATTTGGCCGGCGATAGCCCTCGCAGCGCTGTTCGCGGTCTCCACCGTTCCGTTCACGATCAAGGCTCTGCCGAAAGATCGTGCGGTCGGCGCGGCGAGCCCGGCATTGCTCCTCGTCCGCGGCATGGCGCAAGGCATCGGGCTAGGGTTCGGCACGCTCCACGTGATCCGCCTCGCCGTCGCAGGCTCCCGGCGACGACCCGACGGCGTTCCGGTTGCCGCGACCACCGCGCCTCCGGCCGGGCCCGGCGGCGACGGCTCCATGTGAGTCGCGTCCTCCTCGTCGGGAAGGGTCCGCCCGACCGCGGAGGCATCGCCGCTTTCCTCCAGATCTTGCTCGCGAGCGACCTCGGGAACACGCATGCGATCCGTCTCCTCAACCTCACCCGCGACGAGGTGCCGGAAGCCGGCCGCCTCACCTCCGCGAACGTTCGGCGGACGTTGTCCGACATCGGGCGCGTCGCAAGCACGGCCGGAGGGGCCGACGTCGTACACATCCACACGGCACTCGTTCCGGCCGTTACGCTCGTCCGCGCGGGGATGCTGTGCCTCGCCGCCCGGATCCGCGGCTCGAAGGTCGCGCTCCACGTACACAGCGGCCTCGTCGAACTCTGGCTGACGACTCGAGCGCGGCGCACGCTCGCCCGGGTGCTCCTGTCCCCCGCTCACCGCGTACTGACGATGTCGCATCCAACCCGCGACGCATTGGCCGAGGCGCTCGGCGAGCGAAGGATCTCCGTCGTCGACAACGGCGTCGACGTCGAGCGGTTCCATCCCGGGAACGCCGCGAACGCGCCGCCCCGGATCCTCTACGCCGGGCTGCTCACCCCGCGCAAAGGCGTCGTCGATCTGATGCGGGCGAGCGAGGAGCTCGATCGTCGCGGGCTCGCGCACGAGCTCGTCCTCGCGGGCGGCATGCCGGACGAGGGCCCGGACGACGAGGCTGCCGTCCGCGCGGCCGCGCCTTCCACCGCGCAGCTCCTCGGCGCGCAGCCGCACGATCGGATGCCGGCGTTGTATCGAGATTCCGATCTCTTCTGCCTGCCGTCGTGGTTCGAAGCGATGCCGCTGTCGATCCTCGAGGCGATGGCCAGCGGCCTTCCGGTTGTGGCGACCGACGTCGGCGACGTGCGGCGCATCGTGGAGCACGGCGTGACCGGTCTCGTCGTTCCGCCGAAACGGCCGGATCTGCTCGCCGGCGCGTTAGGTGAGCTGCTCGCCGATGGGGACCGGCGGCGGTCGATGGGAGAAGCCGGGAGGCGCGCCGTCGCCGACCGCTTCGCGACGGGGCGGATGATCGCCGAGATCGACGCGATCTACAGGCAGTTGGTGCCGTGAGCATGCGAGGCCGCCCACGCGACCACGCGGAACTGCTCGGATCGCAGAGCTTTCAGCGATTCGTTCTGGATGCCGAGCCGTTTCCAGGTGCCCGACCGGCCGGGCTCGGCGCCATCCTCGACCGAGACGTTCTCGACGTCGACCGTGAATGCGCCCGTGTCGTCGCGGATCACCATGCCGTAGATCTGGAGCGTCCGCGCGATGACGCGCGCGCCCGGCGTCAGATCCAGATCGTAGAGATCGAGTGCGGGGTCGAGTTGCAGGATCGCACCTTCCGGGATCGCCCAACGACGGCCGTCGTCGGCGTCGGTCGTCTTCACGAGCGGCGAGATGTAGCAATCCGTACGGGGCGAGTCGTAGCCTCCGGAGAGCACGTGCGGGATGACGCCCGTGCCGTCGCGCAGGGCCTGGCGCACCTCCTCGGGACGCACGATCGTTCCCAGCAGAGTCGTGCCCCCACCGACGGCCGTCCCGGGCTCGTTCGCTCCGTCGGTCCCGAGGCCGTTGAGATCCCATCGGATCCCACCCTCGGCCCCCCAGGCATCGTCCGCGGTCGAGTAGGTCGCGCGGAAGAACTCCCATGCCGCCGATTTCAACGCGTCGTAGACGACGAAGTGACCGTCGTCGGAGGGATCCGGCAGGGCGCCGCTCGGCATGGGCACGTTGTAGAGAGCCCGGGTGTCCTCGCCGGTTACGGCCTGAACGCCGCAGGGGAACCTAGTGCAGCTCACGGTTCGCAGGCGGTCCGTCGTCCGCGCCACGTAGACGGGCGTTCCGAACTGACTGAAGAAGCGGCCGCGCTCGGGGGCGCCGGCGAGGCGCGGATACTTGCAGGGGCCGTCCGGGTCGGAGCCACATGCCGCTACGAGATCGTCGATCATGCGGCGTGACTGCACATGCGCGCCCGCGTCCGCCGGTAGCGGCATGCGCAGCGGCGAATCGGCCGAGAACGGCTGGTATGCTGCGCGCCACGCCAGGGGCGTCTCCGGCTTCTTGCCGGACGAACAACCCGCGAGGAGCGTAGCGAACGCGATCACTGCGGCCCAACGAGGGGACGCGCGCGTGAAGCCCGGATGGATCGTATGAGCATCCTTTGCTATCACTCCGTCGACCCTGCCTGGCGATCGCCGCTGGCGGTCACGCCATCCGAGTTCGAGCGCCAGTGCGTGTGGCTGGCCGGCAACCGGCGCGTCGTCGGTCTGGATCGCGCGATCGGCATACTGGACCGGCGTTTCCGGCTTCCCGCCGGAACGGTCGCCATCACCTTCGACGACGGCTTCGCCGGTCTCTCCGAGCACGCAGCCCCGGTGCTGCGCAAGCACGGCCTCCCCGCCACCATCTTCCTCGTCGCGTCCACGCTGACCGGTGCGCCGTTGCGCTACGAATGGGTCGATGGCGAACCGCCGCCCGAGCCGCGCACGCTCACGCTCGAGCAAGTGCTCGAGATGCAGGACGCCGGCGTGACGTTCGGATCGCATACGGTGAACCACCGCGACCTCACACACCTTTCGGACGCCGAGTGCGCCCACGAGATGTCGGAGAGCAAGCAGATCCTAGGCGACCTCTTGGGCCGCCCCGCGACGCTCCTCGCGTATCCGGGAGGCCGGCACGACGAGCGCGTTCGCCGCATCGCCGCGCATGCCGGATACGAAGCCGCATTCACCCTACCGGAGGGGCGCGAAGCGGTCGGACGTCATGCGATCCCGCGGGTCGGCATCTACCCCGGCAACAGCGAGTGGACGCTGCGTGTAAAGGACTCGCGCTGGTACCTACCCGCGCGCACATCGCCCGTGTTCCCGGCGCTGCGACGCGCGGCCCGCGCGGTCACTCGGCGTCGCGCCGGCTGACCGACCCGCCGTCGCGCGGCGCCGACGGGGCGTCATCCGCGACGTCCTTCCCGTTGCCCGTGTCGGAACGCACGTCCTCGAGATCGTCGAGGTTGATCTGTCGTGGCGGCCTGGGCTCTCGCGGCGGCTGCCAGAGGAGCGGCTGTTCCGGTTGCGCGCGCGGGGGCATCATCGACTGCAACCGCCGCTCTTCACGCTCGAGCTCGGACGCGGGCGTCCACCCGGAGCGCTCGACCTGGGTCGAGGGCTGCGAGCCCGTCGGCTTCGGGGCTTCCACCGGCTTCGGGGCTTCGATCACTGGGTCCCGCGTACGCCGGTCGTTCCGGTCTTGTTGAACCGGCCTCGCCGAGGGCGGGCTGTCCGGCTGTGGCGTCGGCGGCGCCGGCCGATGCGCCGCGGGAGCCGTCGGTGACGGCTGAGTGGGCCGTGCCGCGGGGGGTTCATGGACGGCCGGACGGTCTTGGACCGCCGGACGTGGTGGCGTCGTGGGCGCTGGCGTCGATTGGGCGAGCGATGCCTCGGCTGGCGACGTGGCCGGCGTCGGCGTCGTCCGTGGACTCATCAGCCAGGGCCAGGCGTGGCCGCGGCGCACGAACACCACGGCCGCGATCTCACCGGGCAGGAACTGGGAGGCCACGTCGAGGATCCGGCTCCTCGGTGTGCCCTGACGAACGACCAGGATGATCTGTGCCGACTCGGGGATCATCTGCGGTGCGTCGCTGCCCTTCGCTGATGGTCCGTCGATCACGATCGGGGCCTTGGTCCACGTCCCGGGATCGGGAAGCGACTTGCTGACGAGCACGCGCGCGTCGCTCTCGAAGTGCTCGTAAAGCCGCTGCACGCCCGCGTCCTTCGACGGGACGAGGTACGTCCGAATCTCCCGCCCATGGACTGCGGCGACGAGCTGGGCCAGAACCGTCCGAACCTCTTCGTCGCCCGGGGCGCTGATGAGGACGACCGTCCCGATGGGTTTCGGGAACAGACGCTTGGCCGTCGCAGCGAGACCCGGGACTCGCGAGCCTTCGGCCGAGATCCCTCGCATCGACGGCAGCGTCGGCGTGCCGGCAAGCGGGGAACCGACGAGCGCCGCTGCCTCGTCGGCGCCGAGCACCGGCCGCCGGATGGTCAGGAACATCCCGACGACGCCGATCCCAACGAGCAGGCCGAGCGCGATGCCGAGCACGCCGAGCACCGGCACGGCGGCGATCGCATCGGACGCGGCCGAGGGGACGCGCGCGATGTCCTGAACCGCGAATTCCCCGACCCCATCTCCCGGTCTGTTGAGCTCGGCGACGAAGGCGTTCGCGACCGCGTTGGCGATGTCGGCGGCCACGTTGCGGTCGGCGTGCAGGCCGATCACCCGGTAGATGATGTTCTCTTGGACCGGCTCCAGCCGGGCGTGGTCGGGGATCAGGCTCGACGGCTTGATCGACAAACGCCCGTCGTTAACCGCCTTCTCCGCGACTGCCCCGCCGGAGAAGATGTTCTCGCCGAGCTTCGCGTAGGCGTCGATCGGCAGCGGCTGCTTCGTCGCGATGACGAGGGCGGTGGCCTCATACTCTCGCCCGAACCCGCTCGCCCCGGCCGATATGAAGATCGCCGCCGCCGCGGGAACCGTGATGATGAAAACCCAGAGGAACCGGCGCACCCCCCACCACAGCCTCGATGCTGTGTCCTCGAATACGTCGGCCATCAGGCCTCCCCTAATTTCAGGCGTTGCAACGGTATGAACCGCGCCGTGGTCGGTGCCGCTACTCGTCGCCCCTCGTGAGCAAGCGTCGTCAATCCCGCGTACATCAGAACCATCCAGAAGTACTTGAAGCCTAGAGTGGACAGGAACGTGCTCGCCACGAGCACCCCCACGAAGCCCGCGAGCGGGGATCCGCGGATCTCCTTCGGTAAGCGAAGCAGATCCTTTGCCACGAGCGCGAGCGCCGCGACCAGCAGCAGGAGTCCGGCGATCCCCGTCTCGATGAGCGAGCCGATCCAGATGCTGTGCGCGACGAATGGGCGGTCGAGACCACGCGCGCTCGGCTCGGAATGAAGGGTGTCTTGATACACGGTCGGGAACGAGCCGAACCCGCTTCCGACCCAGCAGTACCGTTCACAACGCGTTAGGGCGGTTCGCCAGATGTCCGTCCGTCCGGAGGATCCCGGCCGGGAGATCCGGCGCTGCAACTGGTCCGGCGCCAGGGAGATGGTCACGCCCGCCACCAGCACCAGTCCGAGCCCGACTGCTGCCATCACACCGCGACGCTGATGCGAGAACGCGTGGATCACGAGCACCGTCAGGGCGGCGAGGATCCCGCCACGGGAGCCGGTGAGCATGATCGCCGCACCGATGAGCGCGCTCGCGCTCCAGAACAGCAGACGAGCCGCGGTGTTCGTCGCCCGAACTGCGCGTCCGATCGCGATCGCGAGCGGAAGGATCAGCGTTGCTGCCGTGATGTTCGGGTCGATCCCCTTGCCAACACCGCCGGCTGTCGCGAACCTCGGCCCCGTGCCGCCCGCTTGGGCTAGTCCCGACTGCAGCAGCAGGATGATGCCGTACATGCCGGCGATGGCTCCGCCGAGTACAAGCGCCTCCTCGACACGCACCACGTCGCGCTCCTCCACGGGCATCAAGCACACGAGCAAGTACAAGGCGATGAGACCGAGAAGGACGGTGAACTCACTCAAGCTCGTCGACGGGTCGACCGACCACGCGAAGCTCAATCCGGCGAAGGCCACGAAGAGGAGCCACGCGGGGACGGCGGAGAGGAGCATCGGCGCGCTTCTCGGGACGAGCATGAGATGTCCGATCAGGCCGGCGATCACGATCAGGCCGAGTACGCTCGAGGGAGTGTCGAACGGCGCCGGCAGGCCGAGCGGAAGGCTCACCGCAGACCCGAACGGCAACACGAGCGCGTAGGCGGTGAGCAGTACCCGGACCGGGGCGCGGAGGCCCGCGACCAGGGCCACGACGGCGACCGGCAACAGCGCAAGCGCCAGGATGAGGGTCATCCAGGTAACGATAGGGTCAGGGCCCCACGACCGCGTTCTGCATTCACGTGGGCACCGCTACGACATCTGCTGTAGGGGTGTGTCGCGAAAAAGGAGAAAGGGCTGGCCGAGGTCGCACCCGCCAGCCCTCACTCGTATGGAACTGTGGCTCCCTCTCCTCATCGAGCCCGGGCCCGCGTCGGAGGGTCACCCTAGCCGGTTCGTCCTACGCGGCAGCCCTACTGGGCATCCCACGGGGCGCGGATTCCGGCCCCGACGTGAGCCGCGTTTGAGGAACCACCGGCATCCCGATTCTCTAACGCCGGGGGGCCCCGTGTCTAGAGACGAAACGGGCGGCTTCCCGAATCTTGCTAGAGGTGCGGTTTCAGCCTCGAGAAGGTGTCCTCGAGCGCCTCGGGGATGACCTTGGAGTCGCCCACGGTGGTCATGAAGTTGGTATCCCCGCCCCAGCGTGGCACGACGTGCAGATGGACGTGATCCGTGATGCCGGCGCCCGCGATCACGCCTTGGTTCACCCCAACGTTGAATCCCTGCGGCCCGAGCGTCGCCTTGAGCGCGTTGATGCAACGCTGCGACCAGTCGGAGATCTCCGCGAGCTCGTCGGGCGTCAACGACTCCCACTCTCCGATGTGACGGTAAGGCGTGACCATGAGGTGTCCGGTGTTGTACGGGAACTTGTTGAGGATAACGAAGGAATGCTCCCCACGCGCGAGGATCAGGTTCGCTTCGTCGTTCGACGCGCCCTGCGACGGGAAGTCGCAGAAGATACACGTGTTGTGACGCTCCTCGCCTTTGATGTACGCCATCCGCCAGGGGGTCCAGAGACGTTCCACTACGAGTGCGCCCGGGCGCGTATCTCCTCGAGCACCTTCTCGGCGAACTCGGCGAGCGGGACGTCACCCTGCTGTTGGCCGTCTCGCGGGTTTACCCCGGCGGTCCCCGCTTCGACATCGCGATCGCCGATCACGAGGATGTACGGCACTTTCTGAAGCTTCGCGTCGCGGATCTTGTGGCCCAGCTTCTCGCGCCGGTTGTCAACCTCGACGCGGATGCCGCGCGCGCGCATGTCGGCGGCAACCGACTCGCAGTGCTCGTTGTGTCGATCGGCGATCGGGCAGACCACGACCTGCACCGGCGCGAGCCAAGTCGGGAACGCGCCGGCGTAGTGCTCGATCAGCACACCGGTCACACGTTCGACGGAACCGAGGATCGCCCGGTGGATCATCACCGGGCGCTCGAGCTTGTTGTCCTCGCCGGCCGCATACTGCAGATCGAAGGCCTCGGGGAGCGCGAAATCGACCTGGATGGTGGTCAGCTGCCAGTACCGGCCGATCGCGTCGGCGAAGTGGAAGTCGATCTTCGGTCCGTAGAACGCGCCCTCGCCCTCGGCAACGGTGTACGGCTTCCCCCACTTGTCGAGCGCACTCTTCAGCGCGTCGGTCGCCTCGGCCCACATCTCCTCGTTGCCGATCGCCTTTCCGGGCTTGGTGGAGAGCTCGATGCGCGGCTCGCCGAATCCGAGGGTGTTGTGGATGTCGAGGGTGAGCTCCATCACGCCGATGATCTCGTCCACGAGCTGGTCGGACCGGCAGAAGATGTGCGAATCGTCCTGGGTCAGCCCACGAACACGCATCAGTCCGTGGAGAACACCCGAGCGCTCGTGGCGGTAGACGGTGCCGAGCTCGAACATACGGATGGGCAGGTCTCGGTACGAGCGGGTTTTGGACTTGTAGACGAGCACGTGGAACGGGCAGTTCATCGGCTTGACGTAGTACTCCGCGCCCTCGAGCTCCATCGCCGGATACATGTTGTCCTTGTACTGAGCGAGGTGGCCGCTGGTCTCCCACAGCACGGACCGGGCGACGTGCGGTGAGTACACCGGCTCGTAGCCGCGGCTCAGATTTATCTCGCGTGAGAAGTCCTCGAGGGTTTTGCGAAGCGCGCCACCCTTCGGATGCCACACGAGCAGCCCGCCGCCGAGCTCCTCGGGGAACGAAAAGAGGTCAAGCTCACGGCCGAGCTTGCGATGGTCCCGCTTGGCCGCTTCCTCCAGGCGAACGAGGTAATCGTCGAGCGCATCCTGCGACTCCCAAGCGGTGCCGTAGATCCGCTGGAGCATCGGGTTGCGCTCGTCGCCGCGCCAGTACGCGCCGGCGATACGCAGGAGCTTGAAGGCCGGGATGAGCGCGGTGTCCAAGACGTGCGGCCCGCGGCAGAGATCCGCCCACCCGTTGTTGCGGTAGACCGTGATGGCTTGGCCGCCGGCGCCCTCGCTCTCGTCGACGCCTTGGATGATCTCGACCTTGAAGGGCTGGTCGGCGAACCGCTTCAGGGCCTCGTTGCGGCTCAGCTCCTCACGATTGAACGGCTGTGCGGCGGCGACTATCTCGCGCATGCGCGCCTCGATGCGTTCCAGGTCTTCGGGTGTGAAAGCGCGCCCGACGTCGAAGTCGTAGTAGAAGCCGTCGGCGATGGCCGGCCCGATCGCGTACTTGGCGCCGGGGAACAGATCGCAAACGGCTTGTGCCATCACGTGCGCGGTCGAATGGCGAAGTACCTCACGCCCCTCCTCCGAGGAGAGGTCGACGGCAGTTCCCTCGGTTAGCTTCACGGTTGCGGTCACGACAGCTCCTGTACCACGCGGCGCGCCCAATCTCGTTCCAGCGTCGCGAAGGGCAAGCCGAGCGCGGAACGGCAGGCGCGGTCCAGATGATATCGCCAGGTCCCCGGCGCAACCGGGCTTTCCGCGCCGAAGTCCCGGTAGAGCCGGGCTCCGGCGTTCCGGCCGAAGCGGGTCCCGATGTAGGCGATGAAATGGTTCGCTTGCTCATAGGAGGCGTAGATCTCGTTCGGCGTCCCGGCTGTGAAGACGAAGTCTTCCACGAGGTGGTCGTCGAACCGCCCGCCACGAACCATCGCCCGCAACTGCGGGGTCGGAGGGCTGTAGGCCGCCTCGCCGTAATACTGCGCAACCCCCTCATCCATGATCGACGTCACGTACGGGCCGCTCAGCTCACGCGCGGCGAGATGCAGGAACTCGTGCTGCAGGATCGAGCGCTGGAACGACTCACCGTAGCCACGGAAGTTCGGCCAATGGAGGTAGACGCGGGGCCCGACCAGATCCCACCCCTTCCCCCGATCGATGCTCGAAGCGGCGAACGCCACGAAGGTCGACAGGTCGAACGTCGTCTGGAGGATGCGTGCGAGCTCGTTGACCGTGCTCGGGATGTTCAAGATTATGCGGTCCTCACGCCACCGGTTCGGCCATTGGCGCTTGACCGTTGCCCGCGCCTGTTTGGAGAGCGCGAGCATGCTCGACGCGGCGGAACGCTCGGCAGGGTGGAAGATCACCATGATCCCGTCGTCCTCGATGTGATCGACCGGGCCGAAGTCCCAAAGGTTGCGGTTCGACTGAAGCGCGATCCCCTCGACGTCGTCGTCGGCCACCACCGCCCAGCCGTCCTTCCCTTTCACGACGGTCAGATAGACGTCTTCGGCCGAGGGTGCGACATCGTAGCCCTTGAACCCGATCCGCTCCTTGACCTGGACGACGTGCACCTCGACCCCTGCGTGATCTCGCCGGTCGGCCTCACGGGTCAGCTCCGAAAACTCGGCCTGCGAGAAGTCGAGCGAGTAGGCGCCGAGCGGCAAGGCGCGGATGCGGCGGAACCAGGTGAGCCGGTCCGACCGGAAACTTCCCGGCGCCCCGATCATGGTTCTCAGGAACGCCTGCTCGTCGCCCTCTAGCACCGCTCGAGCCCGGGTCGCGAGCATCGCGCGGACCTCGTCTTGCCAGTTCGCTGTTACCGAGTTGGTCGGCGACGGCGTCTGGGCGGAACCGGTCCAGACCGGCGCGAGCAGAACGACGACGATCACCCAGAGCGAAGCGCGCTTCATACGCTCACGGTAGCGGGTCGGTCGAGGGGCCGCGAGGAGGTGCAGAAAGATCCGCCTACGTCGTGGGCGTGGCAGGTTTTGAACCTGCGACCTCTGCCGTGTGAAGGCAGCGCTCTCCCGCTGAGCTACACGCCCGATCGGAGCAGTCAGGCTAACAACAGGGGCTATCCCCGGCAACGCTCAGCCCGGCAGCTCAACCCGGAATGTGCTCCCCTCTCCCGGCGCGCTTCTTGCCGTGAGCGTTCCGCCCATCACCTCGACGAGGCGCCGGGCGATGTAGAGGCCCAAGCCGAGTCCAGAGCCGCGCTCCCCCTTCGCGTTCGCGCCGGCGGAGAGCGGCTCGAAGGCGCCCGCGAGCCCTTGATCCGTGAATCCGACGCCGCGATCCGCCACCTCGACCCAGGCGATGCCGCCGGTAACTACCACCTCGTCCGAGGAGTGCTCGAGCGCGTTTTCGATGAGCCTTCTGATCACGTCCCCGAGCAGGATCGGATCGGCATCGATGATGACGTCCGGCGGGATCTCGACGCGGACCCGGTCGCCGGCAAGTTCCCCGACGAGATCGGATAGCAGCACGCTTTGCGCGACGATGCCGGGGTCGCGGCGAAGGAGCCGGGTGGCCCTCACCAGATCTCGGATGGCGGCCTCGAGGCGCGCGGCCTGTCGGGAGATCGACTCGCCGAACTGGCGGAGCGTTTCGTCGTCGAGCTGCGACCCGCGCGAACGGATGGTTTCTCCGAGGCCGAGGATCGAGGCGACCGGGTTCAACAGGTCGTGGGTCGCCTGTTCGAGCAGGGTTCCGTCGTCGTCGTCTGCCGGGCGGCTCACCGCAGCCCAGTCAAGCACGGGCCGCGGTGAGCCGCCAGGAACTGCGCTACGCCGCCTCGTCCGGCGAGTAGGTCACCAGGTATCGGAGCCCGAGCCCCGCCAGCACCAGGGCGATACCGAGCGCCATGAACAGTCCGACATCGGTCCCGGTCTTCGGCAGGATCTTGTTGCCCAAGACCTGGACGAGCCCGAGCGTGTGGGAATCGCTATCGGCGATGTCGTTCGGGAACCCGTCTGGGTGATACAGGACGCTCACCGTGTTCGCGAGCGTAGACGGGTTCGCCGGAGCGGTGATCGTCACCTGGAACTGACAGGTCCCTCCCGGTTCGAGCGAGCCGCAATCGGCCGCGACCGCCTCGTCGGTGAGGTCGCCGAGCCCGGCCCAGCCGTTGCCCACGTCGGTCATGCTCGCGAGCTCGAGCGCCGGGCTGTCCTCGGACGAGGTGTTGTTGATCGTGAACGTGTAGGTCAGCGGCTGGCCGACCGTCACGGTCGCCGGTCCGGCCTTGTCCACGGTGACGCTCGGCTGGAACAGGTTCACCGCGTGATCATCGGTGGAACTGATGTCGTTCGGGAACCCTTCCGGATGGTAGTGGACGGTGACGGTGTTGGGCAGCGGGTCGGGATCGCCCGCCTGCACAACCCGATCGGCGGTGAAGTTGCACTTGTCACCAGGTGAAAGCGTGTCACACCCGGCAGCCACAGCCGCATCCTCGAGATCGCCGAGCAACGAATCACTGATCGAGTCGAGCACCAGATCCGGCGAGTTATCGGACGAGGTGTTCTCGATCTCGAACGTGTAATGCGCGTTGTCGGTGACCTTCCCAAGCGTGTCTCCACCCTTGGTGATCGTCACGCTCGGCCCGAACAGATCCACCGAATGATCGTCCGTGTTACTGATGTCGTTCGGGAAGCCCTCCGGGTGATAGTGGACCGTCACCGTGTTGGGCAGCGGATTCGGGTCGTCGGCTTGCACGACGCGGTCCGCCGTGAAGGAACAGCTGTCGCCGGATGCGATCTGGTCACATGCCGCCGGCGCGTCGTCGGCCAGGTTCCCGAGCAGCGAGTCGCTGATCGAGTCCATGATCAGGTCCGGCGCGTCGTTCGAGGACGTGTTCGTGATCTCGAACGTGTAATGGACGTTGTCGCCGACCTTGGATTGCGCGTCGCCGCCCTTGACGACCTCGATCGACGGCTGGAACAGCTGCGTCGAGTGGCTGTCCGAGTCGCTAACATTGGTGCCGGTCAGGTTCGCCTTGTTGTCATAGACGATGTCTACCGTGTTCACGAGTGGATCGGGATCGTTCGCCTGCACCGTGTACGTCAGCTGGATCGTGCAGGACGCGCCCGGAGCCAAGGAGGCGCCGCACGTCGAGGACGTGATGTTCGCGTCGGAACCGTTGGTGAGGTTGCCGAGCACGTCGTCGATGATGCTCTCCTTGTAGAGCGTGATCGCTCCGGTGTTCTCGATCTCGATCGTGTAGTGCGCCTGGTCGCCGACCTTGGACTGGGCGTCGCCGGTCTTGGTCACGGAGATGCCACACAGCGGGAACCCGCCGATCGCGAAGTCCTTGAGGCGCGCGTCGGTGGACTGCGAGGTGCGGGTCTCAGCGATGAAGGTTGTGATACAGGCCTGGTCGAGGCCGAGCTCGGTCAGGTTGATGCCGCCCTCGTAGAACTCCCCCGGAAGGAAGTCGGTCGAGCCACTCTTGTCGAGGAACGACCACGGCGCGTCCTCGGTATCCGAGTTGACCAGGGCACAAAGGTCGTCGCCGGGGTCGGCTGCGTTGCAATCCGGGTCGCCCGAGGTCGTGACCTCATCGATCGGACCGTCCGAGCCGCCCGAGCCCACCCACGTGAAGACGCGGACATCCGGGACCGATCCGCCGTTGACGAAATCGCTCAACACGAGGATGTCGCCGACCTGATGCTCGCCGACGACGCTGGAACCCACGATGCTGACGCTGCTCTGGGCGAACCAGAAGCCGACCTGAGCGTCGCCGCTCGCGTCGAAGCGGTCGAGCCCGAAGTAGACGATCAGATCACCGTCGGCGGCGACATAGGCGGCGGCGAACGCGTGCAGGATCTCGTCCTTATCTGGCGCCTCATCGGTGGTCGTGACAACCCACTCGTCGAAGTCCTTTATGTCCTTCGAGTCGCCGGTGTGGAGATAGGTCTTATCGACCGGCGCTTGGCCGTCCGTCACGAACGCGGTCGCGATCGCGCCCGGGCCGATGTCGCTCCAGTCGTCGCCGGGTGCTCCGCTCGCCGTGGCATCACCGTCGAGCTCGAAGAGTCCTTCGTCGTGAACCGCGAACGCGGTCGGTCCCACGATGAAGAACGCCAGCAAGATCGCCAGCAACATCGCGCCGAGTCGTTGCGGTGCGGTCGGCCTGTGCGCTCGGCCGTTACCTCCAGCCTTGCGTGTACGGAAGATTCCCATCTCTGTGACTCCTTCTCCCCGGAATAGGTTCAGTTCGGATTCGTCATCTCTGCGAGCACTTCGACGACCGTCGAGTTGAGCTTCCCGGCCGTCGCCTCTCGGCGGAGCTTGTCGATCGCTTCACTGGTTTCCACGGCCGGCCGATGCGGACGAACGTGCGTCATGGCCTCGAACGTCTCGGCGACGGCGAGGATCTGCGCGCCTAGCGGAACGCGCTCCCCTCGGAGCTTGTCCGGATACCCGGTTCCGTCGAGCCGTTCGTGATGCGCGCCGACCATCCGGCACGTCTCCGCATCGAGCCCCACCGTGGGCAGGAGCCGTTCACCGATCGTGGGATGACGCCGAAGCGGTCGGCGCTGCGCTTGCGGCAGCGCCTGTGGCTTCGCGAGCCGCTCCCAGTCGAGCATCAGCTCGCCGACGTCGTGCAAGCGAGCCGCCTCTTCGAGCCGCTCGGTCTCAATCGCGCCGAGGCCCATGCGAGCGGCGATCGCTCGGGCTCTGAGGGCGACCCGGCGCGAGTGTCCTTCGCGTCCGGTCTCGACCTCGACCATGCCGAGCAACGACTCCAAGATCATCCGAGCGGCGTGGCGAACCTCCACACGCACACGGTCGATCTCGCCTCTGCTATCCGGAGCGGTGCGCTCCGCACGGCTGAGGCCGCGAAGCGCCTCATCTGTCGCCCGCACGGCTTCCAAAAGGACGCCGCGAACGCCGAATCTCGTCGGCCTCTCCAAGCTCGAGTTCCACATCCCGAACCGTAGGATCTACGGCGCAAGGGCGATAGCAGAGGAATGCCGAAAGGGCCTAGGTACTTGTGCAGAGACGACTCGCCCTGCTCTAACGGGATATGCGAGGGATCCTCCCGCGAACGGCTAGCGGGGCGGCTCGATCAATCTGATGCGGATCGCCTCGTGCACGGCCTCGACGCGGTTGTTCACCTGCAGCTTGCGATAGGTGTTCCCGATGTGCGTGTTCACCGTGCGCTCGCTGATCCCGAGCTTGCTCGAGATCTGCCGCGCCGACGAACCGTTCGATAGCTCGATGAGCACCTCGCGCTCGCGCGGCGTCAGCAAGTAGTACACGTCCGCAGCGGCGCGCGCCTCCTCCGCGTATCGCGTGAACTGATCGAGCACCTTCCGAGCCAGACCCGCCTCGAGGAACGACCCGCCTTGGGACACGACTTTGACCGCGTGCTGGATCCGGTCGAGCGGGGCGGACTTGGGCAGGTAGCCGCTGGCGCCGGCCTTGATCGCCTCGAAGATGACCTCGCGATCCTCGTGAACGGTGAGGATGATCACCGCGGTGTTCGGGAGCTCGGCCTTGATCTGTCGGGTCGCCTCGATCCCGTCCATGGCGCCCGGCATCTCGACGTCCATCAGGACGACCTCAGGGGCATGCAGGCGAGCGAGCTCCAAGGCATCCTCGCCGGTCGAGGCCTCGCCGATCACCTGTGCCCCGGGGATGAGTGAGCAAAGCTGCACGACGCCGCTGCGAGAGATCGCATGGTCGTCGACGACCAATATCCTTATGGGGGCTTCCGCTTCCTCTTCACCGTTGGCCATGTCCGTGAGAAAGTACCACCGTTCGGTGGCCGTCCCCGGCTTCCAGGAGTCCCGGCTTGCCCCGGGATGCACAACGGCCGGCGGAGAACTGCCCATTCCCGGACACGACCGCCGATTGCCTCCCCAGCCGGGCGCGCGGGTCCCCCCGGAGTTCCCGGCGGACCTCCCACCTACAGTCGGCGTCCTAATCCGCCGAAAAAGGGAGCGCGGGGCCGGATGACCGGATGAAATGAAGGGAGCTTTGCGTGGGCAAGATTCTGATCGTCGACGATGAGGCGCCGATCCGGGCTCTCATGCGAGCCACCCTCACCATGGCCGGTCATCAAGTGGTCGAAGCTTCTGGGGGCGAGGAAGCGCTCGAAAAGATCAAGAAGACCGAGTTCGACCTCGTCGTGCTCGACATCATGATGCCGGTTACGGACGGCTACGAGGTTCTCGAGCGGGTCAAAGCCATGCCTTCAAGAGCCAACCTACCGATGATCGTCGTCACCGCCAAGCCCTACGAGTCCGAGGGGATCATGCGCGAGATGACGGGCGGCGCGATCGATCACATCACGAAGCCGTTCGACCCGGCAGACCTCGAGGTAGCCGTGTCGAAGGCCCTGAGCGCCTCGGAATCTCAACTCGAACTGAAGCGCGGCATGATGACGCGCGGTGCGAATCTCTATGGGGCCGTCGACAAGATGCGCCAGTTGGGTGGCGAAGCCGAGGCCTCAGGTCGCCGAGGACGCAGCCTTCTCCGTCGCGACGACTGAATAAGATCTCAACGCGCCGGGCCCCGCCTTGAGCGGGGCTCTTCGCTTTCTCGGTTCTTGCGGCCGGGCGTGCGCGACTGCTCACCCTGATTGCGGGAGCTACCTGACCGTTGAACGACGCGGAGCCGGCCGGTCGAGCATCGGGTGCACCAGCGACCCCCGTCGAGACGGCCGCCGCACCACAAACATCTGGCATTCAAAGCTATTTCCCCCTAACGGTCACCTCCGTCGTTCCCGCGTCCGGTTGCGAGGAAACCGAAGCAACCGCGGGCGTGGGCCTTGTTCCGGTGTCGTCTCGCGCCGCCTGGGTAGGTCGATTGGAGAACACCGGAAGGGAGTGAGGACGATGCCGCAGCGTTCATGGACCGCGAAGCGAGAGCGTCAGTACAAGCACATCAAAGCGGGACTGCTCGATCGAGGCGAGCCCGAGCCCGTCGCCGAGGAGGTTGCGGCGCGCACCGTGAACAAAGAACGTGCGCGTTCGGGTGAAGCCCGGCGGAAGAGCCGCACCTCCCTCAAGGACATCTCGTCGGGGCGCCGCGGAGGGCTGCGTTCCCACAGTGGGCCGGGCGGCCGAACCTACGATCAGCTCTACAACGAGGCGAAGCACAAGGGCATCGAGGGCCGATCGAAGATGAGCAAGAAGGAGTTGGAGCGCGCGGTCGGACGCTAGGCCGGCCGCAACGCGACGAGCTGCCCGATGTTCCAGCCCTTGACCGGGGCGGTCGCAACCTTCGCCCCGCTCGGCCCGGCCGACGGTTGCAGAGCGTCCGCGCCTTCCGAGGTGATGAAGTAGGCGCCGGCGTTCGACGCAACGTCCCAGCGCTCTGTCATATCGGACGGAGGCGCGATCGTTGTGTTGTCCGCCATCCCGAAGAAACCGACCAGCATGTCGCCGTTCTGGGTGGTCGTGACCGACGGAGCCGTGATCGTTGCGTTGCGGAGGAAGTTCGATACCGCACCGCTGTGCGCGTCGATCGGGTTCGCCGTGTTGACGCCTGAGTACGCAGCGATGCCCCCGGTCGCGGCCTGGTTTGAGTTGAACGTCCAGGTGTAGTTGGCCGGCTCGGATGCGGCGACCTTGAAGTAGACAGCCTGGCGCATGATGAACTCGGAGGTTGCGTCCAGTCGCACGAGCGTCCATCCGGAGGGCGCCGCGATCGTCGTGTTCCCGCGCACCGAGATCCCGGCAACCATGACGTCACCGGGCGCCAACCCGCCGGGCGTCGGGATGGTGAGCGAGGTTGCCGTCGCGTTCGCTGCGCTCGACGCCGAGCGGAGCGCGATGCCCGCCTGCGCCCCGGAGATGGTGATCGAGATGGTCGCCGCCGGCGAGGTGAGGCTGCCGTCGTTGACCGTGAACGCGAACGTGTCGGGTCCCGTGTAGCCGTTCGTCGGCGTGTAGGTCACCGTCGCGCGGTCCGTGTTGGGGTTGCCGTTCGTGCAATTCTGTCCGGTGAGCGCGCCGAGCGTGCCGTGGCCCGGCTGCTGGGTGATCGCGAACGTCAAGGAGCAGGTCTCTGGGTCGCTTCCGTTGAGCGTCACGAGCACCGACGTGTTCGTGGTCGTGCTGGTCGAGGAGGCGACGGCCGTCGGGACGTCGTTCACGCCGTTGATCGTGAGAGAGATGGTCGCCGCCGACGATGCGGACGTTCCGTCGTGCACGGTGAACGTGAAGGAGTCGGAGCCCGCGTAGTTCGCCGCCGGGGTGTAGGTCACCGACGCCCTGTCGGTGTTCGGCGCGCCGGCCGTGCAGGTCTGGTTGGTGATCGCCCCGAGCGAACCGTGCGCCGGCGCCGTCGCAACCGAGAAGATGAGCTCGCACGTGTCCGCGTCGTTTCCGTTCAACGTGATCGAAACCGGCGAGTCCTCTGTCGTCGCAGCCGTCCCCGCGACGGCGTTCGGCGACGCGCCCGGCGTCCCCCCACCGATCCGGTTCCACCAATAGCTGGTCCCGTCGGACGCGAGAACGACCAGGCCGCTCGCCGCGTCGGTGTTCTGCTTCGTCGAGGTCGCGTCGTTGATCGTCTCGTTGTTCGGGCCCTGGATGAACGGCGTCGGGCTCGCGCCGAAGGCGATCGCGTCGACCCCGGTCACCTTGTAGAAGATGCCCGTGGCGGCCGCGCCCTCGCCCTTGGTCATGAAGATGTAGATCTTTCGCTGCGCAGGGTCGACGTTCAGCAGAGCGATGGGCCGCGTGTTGTCCTCGGCGAACGTTGCAACGTTGTGGGTGGCCCACACGCCGCTCGGCGAGCGCACGAGAAGCTTCACGAGGACCTGCGTACCCTGCTTCACCTCGGTCTTGACGGCCGCGTAGATCCGCCCTTCGAACGTCTTGATGTTGATGTGATCCTCACCCTGGTTCGATCCGAGCAGCGCGGTCTCGGACGTCCAGGCCGAGTCGGCAGCACCGTCCCGATGGACGGCGAAGAACTGCCCGTCCAGCGACTGGTTCGAGAACATGACCCCGACTGCCGGACCGGTGTTATCGGTGAAGGAGACGATCGTCGAGATGTCGTCGGCCAGTACACCGCTCGCTTGGGATACCGGGATGACGAAGGGGGCTCCCCACGACGTGTCCGACCCCTGCGAGCGCGCGACATAGATGTTGCCCGATTGCTCGAAGGTGATCCACAGCGTTCCGAGGGAGTCGCGAGCGATCGTGAGCGTCTCGGGGTTGGTTATCCCGAAGTTCACCGGGAAGCCCGCGTCGAGGGTGTAGGTCGTGCCGGTGAAAGAGAAACGGCGGAGGAGGTTGCTCGCACCCGCCGACCGTGACGTGATGTAAAGCTTCGAGCCGGTCCAGAGCACGTCCTCTTTGGTCGCCGCGCGCCCGTCCACCACGACACCGGTGTTCGCCCAGCCGCCGTCGTCCAGGCGCCAGATCGTGTGGGCGCCGTTGTTCGTGGGGCTCAGCATGACGGCCCACCACTTGCCGGCGTTGAACCACAGCTTCGACTCGGGCTTCTGTCCGGTTATGGCGCCGCCGCTGCTCTCGGCGTTGAAACCGGCGTAGGAATGCGCCTTGAAGCCAACCTGGGTCGCCGCGTTCGCCGCCGGGCCGAAGCCCAACAAAGCGACCGCGACGACCATGAGCGCGGAAACCCTGGCACGCAAAGTCATCGTTGAGGCCAGCCTAGTGGCGGCGCGACCCGCGAGAATCGCTCCTGCAGGTGAAACCACCTACGCCTTTTGTTGGAC
>JBKKCR010000221.1:0-3914 GCA_046712825.1 Actinomycetota bacterium
GACGCTGCGCGTCGGCGCGCCGAAGGAGCACTGCAGCTCGCACAGTCGGCCGCTCGGGCGGCGGGGAAGCCGCGGAACTTCCTCGGTGCGATGGCGAAGCCGGGACTGTCGCTGATCGCCGAGATCAAGCGCGCGTCTCCGAGCGCCGGTGACATCGCGCCCGGCGCCCGTCCGGCCGACCTCGCCCGCGCGTACGAGTTGGGCGGCGCGAGCGCGATCTCGGTCTTGACCGAGCCCGATCATTTCCGCGGTTCGCTCGACGATCTTCGCGAGGCTCGCTCCGCGTGTGAGCTGCCGGTCATCCGTAAAGACTTCCTCTGCGATCCGCTCCATCTGTGGGAAGCCCGTGCCGCCGGGGCCGACGCGGTGCTCCTCATCGTGGCGGCTCTGACCCAGACCGAGCTGGTGTCCCTCGCGGACCTGGCGAGCGATCTGGGGATGACCGCCCTGGTCGAGGCGCATTCGGCCACCGAGGTCGACCGCGCTGTTCAAGCCGGCGCGCGACTGGTCGGCATCAACACGCGGAACCTTTCGACGCTCGAGGTGGATCCCGCGATGGTCGGCAAGCTTCGGCCCCTCGTCCCCGTCGGGATACTCGTCGTCGGCGAGAGCGGCGTCGCGACCAGGGACGACGTCCTCGACATGGAAGCGGCCGGGGTCGACGCGATCCTGGTCGGCGAGGCGGTCATGCGCGCCCCCGACCCGGCGGCCAAGATCCGCGAACTCCTCGGCTGAGCCGCTCTTTTCACACGGATTTCACACGCGGCCCACGCCCGCTCCACCTCGACGGGCGATAACAACATCGACCGTTCGACCCAAGGTTGGAGAAGGAGGGTCATGCGCACGAGGACAAAGCTCACGCTCGCAAGCAGCTTCGTCGGCGTCGTGGCGATGGCGGCGGCGGCGTTCGGACAGGCCGGGCCCGGCGGATCCGAGGAGGAGAAGGCGCCGAAGGGCGACCGTCCGGCCGCCTCCGCGAAGGGCAAGGACGGGTGCCGTCCCGACCAGGGTGGACGCCGGGCCGGAAGGCTCGTCCACTCCGAATCCAAAGTCCAGCTCCGCGAGGGCTTCGGCCAGATAACCGTCGACACCGGGAAGGTCACGGCGGTCGACCACTCGGCGAAGAAGATCACGATCAAGCGCTCCGACGGCGAGACGGTTACGGCCACGGCGGTCGACAAGACCAACGTCTGCAAGGACGGCAAGAAGTCCTCGTTCGGCGCGATCAAGGTCGGCGACTTCGCGCGACTGATGTCGATCCGCTCCGAACGGTTCACCGGCCTCCGCCGGATCGGCGCCTTCACGCCCGGATCCGAGCCGGCGGCGCCGGAACGCTCGAAGGAACGTCCTGCGGCGCCCGAGGGTTCCTCCTCCTCGGAGAAAAAAGCGGGATAGGCGAGTCGTGGCGAGGGCCCCCGGAGACGTACCGGGGGCCCGATCCATTTCCTTCCCTGGTCTTCTGGGGACGCTCGTCATCGTCGCGTACCATCTCCCGTGATGACCGAAGCGATGATCCTGGTCGTCGAGGACGAGCAATCCATCGCCTCGCTCGTGACCCTCTATCTGACGAACGAGGGCTTCCGTGTCTCGCAGATCGCCGACGGCGCGCAGGCCCTCGACGCGGTCGAGCGGGTGAAGCCGGATCTCGTGATCCTCGACGTGATGTTGCCGGGCATGGACGGCATCGAGATATGCCGGCGCCTCCGCGCCGCCGGCGGCGGGCTCCCGATCGTGATGCTGACGGCACGCGACGCGGAGGTGGATCGGATCCTCGGGCTCGAACTCGGTGCCGACGACTACATCACCAAGCCATTTAGCCCGCGCGAGCTCGTCGCGCGAGTCAAGGCCGTACTGCGGCGCACGACCCGAGGCAGCGATGAGGATGAGCCAGAGGTGCTCCGGGTCTCCGACGTGGAGATCGATCTCGCCCGCCGCGAGGTTCGCGCCGGCGAACAGATGGTGAGCCTGACCGCGAAGGAGTTCGATCTCCTCGCGTTCCTGACGCGGAACCGCGGGATCGTGTTCTCTCGCGACCGGCTGCTCGACCGGGTGTGGGGGTACGAGCGGCCGGTCGACACTCGCACCGTCGACTCCCATGTGAAGTCGCTGCGGCACAAGCTCGGCACCGCCGGATCAGTCGTTCTGACCGTACGGGGGGTCGGCTACAAGGTCGACGCCGATCGTGGCGCGTAGTCTCCGCGGCCGCCTCGCGCTTGCGCTCGGCCTCACCGCGGCGCTCTCTTTGGCGGCCTCGGCTCTGATCACGTTCGGTCTCGTCCGTCGCTACACCGCCGACCAAGCCGTCGCCGAGCTCCGCCGATCCGCGAACGTGATCGCCGTCGAAGCGCGCGATCTGGATGTGCTCGAAACGACGCGCTTCCGCGCGATCCGCCGCCTCCTCGAGGTGACGGGAAGCCTGTTCGGCGTCGTCGGCGGAAACGGCAACATCCGCACCGACACGCACGAAGCCGAGTCGGTCGTCGGAAAGGTCGCTACCGAAGGACTCCTCGCGGGACGGTCGAGCCAAGGGTTCGTGGAGGTGTCGGCGACGCGATACGCCTACGTCGCGGTGCCGGTGCGGGCGCGGTTCGCCGACCGGCCCGGGCTCGTCGCCGGGATCATCCTGGCAAAGCGCGCCGGGGTCGGCTGGGCGCCGATCGTGTCGCGCGCGCTGCTCGCGGCAGGGCTGGCCGCGTTGCTTGGCGCGCTGGCGTCGACCCTGCTCGCGCGGCGGCTCGCTCGCCCGGTACAGCAGGTCGCGGCGGCTACGACGCGGGTCGCGGCCGGCGACCTGACCCAGCGTGTTCCGGTCGAGGGCGACGATGAGCTCGCCGAGCTCGGACGCTCCTTCAACGCCATGGCGTCGGCGCTCGACGAGGCGCGCCGCCGCGAAGGGGAGTTCCTCGCCAGCGTCTCGCACGAACTCCGCACCCCGTTGACGGCGATCCGCGGCTACGTCGAAGCGCTCGAGGAAGGCGCAGTGCGGGACGCCAAAGGCCGCAAGGAAGCGCTGGCTGTGATCAAGACCGAGACGGTCCGGCTCGAGCGGCTCGTGCGTGACGTTATGGACCTCGCGCGGCTCGACGCGCAGGAGTTCCGACTCGAGCTGCGCGACGCCGACCTGACCGAGGCGCTGAAGTCGGCCATCGGCGCCCACCGGGCTGAAGCGGAATCCGCCGGCGTGTCGCTGACGCTGGTCGCGCCGTCGGACGGCCTTCCTTGCCGCACCGACCCCGATCGCGTTCGCCAGATCCTGTCGAACCTCATCGAGAACGCGATCAGGGTGACATCCGCCGGCGGTCGCGTGTCACTCAGGGGAAGCTCCGACGAGGGCTGGATCGTGATCGAAGTAACCGACACCGGGCCCGGCATCCCGGCCGAGCACGTTCCGCACGTGTTCGAACGGACCTACCTGCGCAACGTCGCGACGCGCGGCGAGGAAGGAGCCTCCGAGCCGGAGCCGGGCCGGCTTTCGGCAGGGAGCGGACTCGGGCTGGCGATCGTTCGCGAGTTGGTTCGGGCACTCGGCGGACGCGTCGACGTCGCGAGCTCTGCGGGCGAAGGCACGACGTTCCGAGTCACGCTGCCGCGTTCGCGCGACTAGGCGTCGGGTTCGTCTGGTCCCCCGGGCCCGTGGTAGTAGTGCCGGGCCGTGAACCTCTCGGAACTCCGAACTCCCGCGCTGATCGTCGACGTCGACGCGTTCGAGCGCAACGTGTCGGTCATGAGCGAGGCGTTGCCCGGCGCGCGGCTCCGTCCGCACGTGAAGGCGCACAAGTGCACCGCTCTCGCCGCGCGTCAGGCGGCGGCAGGTCACCGGAACTTCTGCTGCGCGACGATCCGCGAGATGGAAGGCATGGCGGCGGCGGGCCTCGGCGACGATCTCTTGCTCGCCAACGAGGTCCTCGACGCGC
>JBKKCR010000222.1:0-5629 GCA_046712825.1 Actinomycetota bacterium
TGCTCCTCATGACCGACGACGGGGAGCTGACCCACCGTCTGTCGCACCCCCGTTACGAGATCCCCCGAACGTACCTCGCGGAAGTGAAAGGCGTGGTTCCGCCGGCCGCGATCCGCCGGCTCACCACCGGAGTCCGACTCGAGGACGGCCCGGCGCGCGCGAAGTCGGCGAAGATCGTCCGCGGCGCAGGTAGCCGGACCCAGGTCGAGCTCGTCCTGACCGAAGGTCGCAAGCGTGAGGTCCGGCGCATGCTTGAAGCGGTCGGGTTCCCGGTGCTCAATCTGGTCCGGACCCGGTTCGGACCGTTGAACCTGAAGGCGCTCAAGGTCGGGCGAACCCGTAAGTTGACCCCGCAAGAAGTGGGGGAGCTACATAAGCTCGTAGGCCTCTAGCCGGCAGCCCTTTATAGTTCTGCTCGCCATGGCCGAACGTGTTCGAGCCCTCCGGGGAGCCATCACCCTCGATACCGATGCCCGTGACCAGGTCATCGAGCGAACGGCTCAGCTGATCCAGACGATGCTCGACCGGAACGCCGTGTCTAAGTCCGACTTGATCAGCATCGTCTTCACCGCCACGGACGACATCCGCTCCGAGTTCCCGGCGGCAGCCGCCCGCGAGATCGGGATCAGCGATATCCCCCTGCTCTGTGCTCGCGAGCTCGACGTTGAGGGTGCCGTGGGCCGTTGTATCCGCGTGCTGATGCATCTCTACACAGAGAAAGAGCCCGCCACTCTCCGTCACGTCTACTTGGAAGGGGCCGTCCCCCTCCGGACGGACCTTCCTCAATAGTCTCGTGCGCGTCGCACTGCTGGGGACGGGTCTGATCGGAGGATCGCTGGGCCTCGCACTGCGGAAACTTTCCGACGTGGAGGAAGTCGTCGCCTACGACCTCGATCCTCAAGTCCGGACGGAAGCCGTTGAGCGGGGAGCGGCCCATCGCGCATCCGACTCTCCGATGGATGCGGTGCGCGACGCAGACTTCGTCTTCGTCGCCACGCCCGTCGGGAAGATCCCATCGGTGATCGAACAGGCCCGTGCCGGGCTGAAGGCTGGGGCGGTCCTGACAGATGTTGGCAGTACCAAGTCTCGAGTCGTGCTCGAGGTGGATAGTCTGGGGATCGAGGGTACGACTTTCATCGGTGGACACCCGATGGCGGGTACGGAGGATGAGGGCATCGCCGCTGCCGACCCCGCTCTGTTTGAAGGCTGCTGGTGGATCCTGACCCCAACCGAACGCGTCGACACGGGCGCCTACCAAGCCTTGCATTCTCTTCTGACCCGCCTCGGCGCTCAGGTCATGGCACTCGATCCGGCGCAACACGACGATCTCCTCGCCGTCATCAGCCACCTCCCGCACCTCACCGCCGCGGCGTTAATGAACCTGGCGGCCGAGCGAGGGAAGGAGCACGCAGGCCTATTGTCGCTGGCAGCAGGCGGTTTCCGGGATGTCACCAGGGTCGCCGCAAGCAACCCCGATATCTGGCTCGACATCTGCGCCGAGAACGCGGTGGCGATCGCGGGCGTGCTGCGCGAGTTCGCCCGGCGGCTCGAGGAGTTGAGTGATCTGGTCGAAGCCGGCAAGCGAGACGGCCTTCAGGAGCGCTTGCTCTCCGCCCGTGCCTCGAGACGTGAACTGCCTGGTAGGAGGGCTGGGGGGGAGTCGGTGGAGGTTCTCATCCCGGTGCCGGACCGCCCCGGCGTGCTGTCGGAAGTCACGACCACGGTCGGCAATCTCGGCGTCAACATCGAGGACCTGCAGATCACCCATGCGGAGGAGGGGGGACGGGGAACTCTCCGTCTCATCATCTCCGGCGTGGACGAGGCGCATCGGGTACAAGGTGCTCTGTCTTCGAAGGGATACGACGTTAGATTGACGTCGCTATGAACCGACAGAGCGATGAGTCCCTTGAGCACTTCAGCGATCAAACGATAAAGCTATTCATCGCTACAGCCACTTATCAACTTATAGATGGCCGCTGGGCTGTGCTGAACCCGCAGAGAAAAGGTCGTTATAAAGACTCATCGCTATCTCTATGAAGCTCTTCATAGATATATCGCTTGATACATGAAGGGATCCATCGCTGTGACGACCTGTGGACCCAACGGTTGGACGTTCGTCGATGAGGCGATGAAGCGACCTCGCGACTTATCGACAAGGTGACCAGTACACAAGTCATCGAGCCGGCCGGACGTCTGTCCGGCGAGCTCCGCGTCCCTGGAGACAAGTCGATCAGCCACCGAGCCCTGCTCGTCTCCGCAGTCGGCGAGGGGGAATGCCAGATCGAGGGCCTCTCGGACTCGCTGGACGTCGGAGCGACCCGCTCGGTGCTCGCATCGCTCGGCGTAATGATAAGTAGTAACGCTCAGTCTCAAGTAGAGATTAAGAAACTCTCAAGTGGAGACTTGGACTGGGAGATACTGGTCGAAGGTAGAGGCTGGGATGGACTCAGGCCCCCTGTTGGCCTCCTGGATTGCGCCAATTCCGGAACGACGGCTCGATCGCTGATCGGCGTCATCGCCGGCCGCTCGTTCGCGACAAGTCTAGATGGCGATAAATCGCTAAAGCGACGACCGATGCTTCGGGTGGTCGAGCCGCTCCGTTCGATGGGTGCATCGATCGAGGGGGGAGACGGCGGCCGCTACCTGCCCCTTCATGTCCGAGGGGGCGAGCTGGTTGGGATAGAGCATCGATCGCCGGTGGCCAGCGCTCAGATCAAGACCTGTCTGATGCTCGCCGGGATGCAAGCGACGGGGGAGCCGGCGATCGAGGAGCCGGGGACCTCGCGCGACCACACTGAACGGATGCTCGAATACCTAGGGGTATCCATCGAGAGATCTCCGAATCGAGTAGTCGTTAAGTCGACAAATATCCAAAACGCTTCGTCGCTGAGTGTCCCTGGGGATCTGTCGAGCGCCGCGTTCCTGCTGGTAGGAGCCGCGATCGTGCCCGGATCGGAGGTGACGGTTCACGATGTCGGCTTGAATCCAACTCGCACCGGCATCCTCGACGTCCTGGAAAGGTTCGGCGCTGAGGTCGGTACTTCGGACGTGCATGACGTCTGCGGCGAGCCACGGGGGAGCGTCACGGTGCGGGCGGGGGATCGTCGGCCGGTGACGATCGGTGGAGCCGACATCGTACGAACGGTGGATGAGCTTCCTTTGGTTGCGGTTCTCGGTGCCTACGCCGAAGGCGACACCGTCCTGGCCGACGCGGCGGAGCTCCGGGTAAAGGAGAGCGACCGCATCGCCTCGATTGCCTCCGGCCTTCGAGCGATGGGAGCTACCGTCGACACGACGACCGATGGCCTTGTGGTTCGAGGGACCGGCAGGTTGCGCGGAGCATCGGTGGACGCCGCCGGCGATCACCGGATCGCCATGGCCCTGGCGATCGCCGGGCTCGGGGCCGAGGGTTCAACCAGGATCTCGGGGTGGGAGTCGGTCGCGATCTCCTATCCCGAGTTCCTCACCGCCGTGGAAGACCTGGTAGAACGCTGACCGCCGGAGCCCGGAGGAGTCCTCGAGTGAAAAGCGGCGGTTCTGCGCGCAAAGCCCGACCGGCCAAGCCGATCAAGCGACGCCCCATCATCGTCGCGATCGACGGGCCGGCCGGCAGCGGCAAGACGACCGTTGCAAAGGGTGTCGCCCGAGCCCTGGGCCTAGAGCGCTTGGATACCGGCGCGATGTACCGCGCCCTCACCCTCAAAGCCCTCAAAGAAGGGATCGACCCTTCCGACGGGCGGGGGCTGGCGGCCCTGGCTCGAAGAACCACGTTCGAGCACGACGAGAAAGGCTTGCTGGTCGACGGGCGACGCCCGAGCAGGGCCATCCGCTCACCAGAGGTGAACCGCTCGGTATCCGAGGTCGCTGCTCATCCCGGCGTTCGCAAGGTGCTCGTCGGTCGGCAGCGAGAGATCATGGGCCGCGGGGGGTTCGTCGCGGAGGGCCGCGACATCGGATCCGTGGTGGCTCCGAAGGCCGATGTGAAGGTCTACTTGACGGCATCGGTCGCCGAGCGGGCCGACCGCCGTCACCGCGAGCTGTCCAAGGCCGGGGTTCGGATGCCCAAGGGAAGTTTGAAGAAGGATCAGATCCGTCGCGACCGCCACGACTCGACGCGGGCGGCCTCACCGCTCACCCGAGCCCGCGACGCGCATGTGATCGACTCGACCGGGCGGACCGCCGCGAACGTGGTGGCCGAGGTCGCCGCTTTGGCGGAGGAGGCGAGCCGTGGGCGCCGACGCCGCTGACCGGCCGGCCGAGCCGCGCAAGGGGCCGCCGCTCGTCGCCATCGTGGGGCGCGCGAACGTCGGGAAGTCGACGCTGGTCAACCGGATGGTCGGGCGCCGCGAGGCCATCGAGCATCCCGAGCCCGGGGTGACGCGCGACCCGCGCGGCTACCCGGTCGATTGGGACGGTACCTCGTTCACGGTCGTTGACACCGGCGGCTGGGAACCGCGTGCGCGTGGGCTCTCCGCGAAGGTCGTCGCGCAGGCGGAACGCGCAGCCAAGGCGGCGGACCTCATCGTCTTCGTGGTCGACGCGACCACCGGTGCCACGGCCGACGATCTCGCCGTCGCCCGCTCACTGAAGCGCGGGTCGGTGCCGGTGATCGTGGCGGCCAACAAGGTGGACGATGCTCCTGCCGAACGGGAGACGCACGCGCTCGAACGGCTGGGGCTGGGTCCGGCTTTTCCGGTAAGCGCCTTGCATGGGCGTGGCTCCGGAGATCTGCTGGACGTGATCGCCGAGCATGTCCGCGGGCTCGAGCCCGGTGAGGTCCCGGACAACGAAGACGCGGTGATCAACGTGGCACTCGTCGGACGGCCGAACGTCGGCAAATCCTCCCTGTTCAACCGGCTCGTGAGTGATGAGCGCTCGATCGTCGACGACGCGCCGGGAACGACGCGCGACGCCGTGGACACGGTCGTCGAGGTCGACGGGACGCCCTTCCGGTTCGTCGACACGGCCGGCATCCGCCGCAAGGTCAAGCACGCGAGCGGGCCGGAGTACTACGGGCTCGTTCGCAGCCTCAGAGCGATCGACGACGCCGACGTCGCGGTGCTCATGATCGACGCCTCGGAGGGTCCGACCGAGCAGGACCAGAAGATCGCGCAGCGGATCTCCGACGCCGGGCGGGCGGCGGTCGTGGTCCTGAACAAGTGGGACCTGGTGGAGGAAGAGAAGCAGAAGTGGCTCGAGCGCGAGGTTGAGGAGCTGCTGCATTTCGTTTCGTGGGCGCCGATGGTCCGAACCTCGGCGTTGACCGGCCGGGGCGTCGGGAAGCTCCTCCCCGTCGTTCGGCAAGCGAGAGCCGCGTGGGAGAAGCGGGTTCCGACGGCGCAGCTGAATTCCTGGCTGCGGGAGGTCGCCGGGCGGATACCGCTCGGCGGCGGGGAACGCCCGGTTAGGCTCAAGTACGTGACGCAGGCCCGGACGAAACCGCCGGAGATCGTGATCTTCGCCTCGGGGAAGATCACGCCGCAGGCGACCCGCGGCTTGGAGCGGCGGCTCCGCGAGCGGTTCGGTTTCGAAGGAACGTCGATGCGGGTGGTCGTCCGGGTCCAAAGCGGGCGCTCGGGAGACAAACGCAAGCGCTAGGATGCGCCCTACGGGACGTGGCGCAGCTTGG
>JBKKCR010000223.1:0-3925 GCA_046712825.1 Actinomycetota bacterium
GGCGGATCCACCCGCTCTGGGGATACCGCTCGTTCCACACCGGCTTCGACGTCGGCGCGAACTACGGCGACGAGATCGTCGCGAGCCTGCCGGGGCGCGTCGTCGCGGTGGACTACATGGGCGCCTACGGGCTGGCCGCGGTGATCGACCACGGCGACTCGCTCGCCACCGTCTACGCGCACATGTCGCGCGCGTTCGTGCAGGCGGGCGACCGTGTACTAGCCGGCGAGAAGATCGGCGCCGTGGGCTGCAGCGGCTGGTGCACCGGCCCGCACATCCACTACGAGGTCCGGCTGGCGACCAAACCCGTCAACCCCACGCACTGGCTCTGATCGAACGACTCCCCGCGCTTCCTACGGCAACCCGCGTATTGCTGTAATCACCCGTTTCATGCTAAACCGGGCGATCCTGGCGTCGGGGGACGCCACTAAGCGAGCACGGGGGATGCGCATGGCTGGTCGACGCTCGTTCCTGTCCCGGATCCGCTTCTCACGATCGCGCTTCGCCGCCGGCATCGTCGTCGTGTCGTCGATCGTGTTCGTGGGGTTCAACCCGACGACCGCGCTCGGCGCTCCGAACATCACCGGCGTGCAGCCGGACTGCGCCGACCACGGCGGACAGGCGGCGCTGGTGGGATCCGGCCTCGACGAGAACATCGTCGTGTCGGTCGGTGGCAAGCGCGCGACGATCGTCGAGCAGACCGACACTGCCATCACTTTTGTCGTCCCGAACGGGGCCAAAGCGGGCGACACCAAGGTCGTCGCCGTGCTCGTCAGCCGCGGGAACCGCGAAGAGGTCGCACGCCTTCCATTCCGTGTCGCATCGGACTGCCCCACCGAAGGGGTCCTGCTCGAAGGGCCTCTCGAAGGAAACGCGTTCGAGGCCATCACGACGCTCCCCGGCGGCCCGGTTCCGCCGGACGACGTCGACAACGGCCTCATCCTCACGCGACTGAACGTCGCCGTGAGGAGAGACGCTACGATCGGCGAGATCAACGGCGCGCTGGAAGGCATCGGCGCTTTGATCGTCGGCATGCGGGAAGGCGTACCTTTCCTCGACGTCGCGATCGCGAAGCAAACGGGCGAAGCGGCTTTGCAGCAGCTCGCCGACACGTTGACGAACTCCAGCGGCGTCGCGCTCTCCTGGATATCCCGCGAGCCCGCGAAACGACTGCTCCCGCCCGGCGGAGCCGGAACCGCCCAGTTCATGGGACACCTTCGTAACGCGCGGTTCCCAGCTGCGTGGAATGCGATGCAGATCGCGCTCGGCAATTGCGGCCAGCGCGTCCAGATCGTCGTCCCCGACGAATACGCGCCGTCGCCTCCAAGCGGCTACGAGGGGTTCTTCGATCAGGTGCCGCACTTCTCTTCGGTGGGACAGCCGAGCACTGACCCTAACGAGACCCACGGCTTCGACGTCGTGACGACAATGGCCGCCCTCTTCGACGAGTTGCTCCCGACCGGCGCCAACCCCTTCAGTGACTGCATGGACGTCCGGGCCGTCCGCCAGTCCGGCAACGATTGGACCAACATGATTCAGAGCACGATCGACACGGTGCCGACCGGTCAGAACGTGATCATCTCGAACTCACTGGGCTACGAGGAGTTCTGTGGAAATCCCGGCATCCCCGGCGACTGCACGCCGAATAACTTCGGCTTCGACGCCGGCATCGGCCGATTCGCCGATGCAGCGTTCCTGCGATCGATCCTTCCAGGCCTCGAGGACCGACTCCTGATCACGACGTCGGCGGGGAACGAACTCGACGATGAGATAGCCGCCGTCTACGGCGCCGCCGGCGACGCGTTCTTCGACAGCCCGTACGCCCTCGCCGCCACCGTCGGGAACCAGCCGACGATCGCGGGCGATCCGCTCCTGTGGAGCCCGACGACGCCTTGCACCGGCACGACGTGCTTCCCGAACCGCGCGGCATCGCAGACACAGATCAATCAGGTTCACGAATTCCTCGAGCAATACGGATTCGACGGTTCCGCCCTGGACAGCGTGCTCATCGTCGGAAGCGCCACGGCAAATGGAGGCGGGGGTTCGTCCTTCTCCGACGTCCACTCGAACGTGTTCGCCATCGGCGAGGCCGTGACGACTTTCGCTGGAACGACGGAGGGCACGAGCTTCACCTCTCCGCAGGTCGCCGGACTTGCCTCCTATCTATGGCTCCTCTCGCCGACGCTCCGTGACCGCCCTGTACAGGACACGCTCGCCACGATCGCAGCGAACACGTTCCAGCCCGGCTCGGGAAAGGTGGCGGGCCTGATCAACGCGTATCAGACGGTGCTTTCCCTCGACGACGCGGTGGCGGTTTCGCCGACGAGTTCGCCCATCAGGCGAGCGATCATGGATGTCGATGACAACGGCCGATTCGAGCTCACCGACATCACCGAGATCAGCGACGCCCTGATCAACGGCGCCGGCGCCGCGAATGACGACCTCAACCGGTACGACTTGAACGGCGACGGGCTCGTCGGCGGCTCAGCCACTACCGCGTTCGACCTCGACCCGAACGGTTCGACCAAGTTCGGTGCACCGCGTCTCGAAACGGTGAGTCAGAGCGTCGGCCTCTTCGAAACCACGTACGACGAGACCGCGCTTACCGACGAGCAGGTCCTTTGCTATTACTCCTGGTCGGACCTCTTCGAAGGAACCGACGTCGTGGAGGGACCCGATCCTCGTATCGAGGAGCTCCAGGGACAATGTGATTGGGAGGGCGCGTTCTACGAAGGAACGATCACCTGGATCCATGATCAGGCCCCATTCGATGCCGACACCTTCTCGGCCCACTGGGAGGTCGTCGCGGACATCACCATGGAGCTCCAGGATGATCTGACATTGACGCCTTCGGGAACGATCACTTACGACGGGCTCTTCCAATCCCAGGATCCAAGCGGAGAGGGAGGCATCTGCACCGAAACCGACCACGGAAGCGGCGCGCCGACCGGGTACACGGGAACCTTCACGAGCGAGGTCGGCTCGCTTTCGGGGACGGTCAGTGGAACGCGTACGTTCTCAGGTGGCGATGCGTGTAGCGGAGGACCGTTCCCGATCACGGTCAGTTTCGATGGCGACGCAGAGGCGACTCACGTGTACGAGAATGGAGTCCTTACCAGGATCGACTTCACGCGAACGATTTTCTTCGACGACGGCGAAACATTCGTTAACAGCGTTTTCCAAGGAGAGCTCGTTCTGACCCAGGAACCCTAGGCATCTCCCTTGCGGTGCCCGGCCATCGTTTCGGCGATGTTCTGCTGAACCAGCGTCAACGAGAGGTCGCCGCGCGTCCGCTCCATGATCGAGCGCGCCACGTCCGTCGATCGCCGGAGCCCGCCGGTCATCGCGTCGGGGTAATCCATCGACACGAGGACGTAGTAGATGTCGTCCATCGCGCCGAGCAGCTCCTCGCCGCGCTCGAGCTGTCCCTTGCGCATGATGTCGAGGATGTGCCGGCGTAACTCTCCGATCGCCTCGGACAGCCCGTTGAGATACGGCGCGTCGCCGACCTCGAGCTCCTCCGGGGTCGGGATCTCTCCCCCGTTGATGAGCACGTACGTCGCGCGCGCTTCCGCGTACTCCTTCTCGGCGTCCTGAAGGAATCCCGCGTAGTAGATGTCGGGGAACGGCTTCATCGCGCTCCGGGCGCCGTCGAGCGAGCTCTTCGCCGCAGCCATCAGCTCATGCGCCAGGTCGTGGTCGGCTCGGTGGGTCGCACGGATCGAGTTCGCGCATTCGCGGATCGCCTGGCGAGAACCGCGCAGACCCTTCTCACGGGCTTCGGACTTCGCATCGAGTCGCTTGCGGATCTGCTCCGAGACGTTGTTCAGATCGACCATGCCGGGCATCGTATCGCGTAGTGGGCGTTCGGGGCGCTCAGCTGGACCGGCGCGCTTGCTGCTGCTCTTCGAGCGGGATCTCGGCC
>JBKKCR010000224.1:0-5078 GCA_046712825.1 Actinomycetota bacterium
TGGTACAGACGGCCGGACAGCACGAGGTTCTCGCGGCCGGTCAGGTCCTCGTCCACCGACACGTCTTGCGCCGCGTAGCCGATCACCTCGCGGATCCGCCGGTCGTCGCGACCGAGCGCGAACCCGGCGATCTGCGCCCAGCCGCCCGTCGGCGGGATCAAGGTCACGAGCATCTTGATCGTGGTGCTCTTGCCGGCGCGGTTGGGGCCGAGGAACCCGAAGAACTCACCTTCCGCGACCGCGAAGTCGATGCCCCGCACGGCTTCCGTGCCGTCCGGATAAACCTTGCGGAGCCCCTCGACCTCGACGAGGGCCGTCATCGTTCACGGGGTGTCGTCATGGCCCGGCGCTCGGCGAGCACACGCCGGTCCGCCTCGGCCGCAACGATGTTGCCCTTCGCATCTTGGACCTCGATCGCTCGCTCGAGCGCCTCGGCGGCTTCGTCGATGCGCCCGGCACGATGGAGGACGTCCGCGAGCGCCTCAACGGACAGGGCACGCAGATTGGCGTAGTCGGTCGCCCACGCGCGCGCTACGGCGTCGCGCGCATACCGTTCCGCGAGCGCGACGTCGCCGAGGCGGGCATGAAGGCGGGCTCTCGAGGACCGTGCCCGGACCTGCGCGTCGACATCTTCTTCGATCATCGCGGCCTCGCCGAGCTCGAGCACGCGAAGCGCATCCTGGTCCCGTCCCTCCATGTCGAGGAGGACCAGGGCGAGATCGGGAGCGACGCTCGCGAGATGCCCCAAGTCCTTGATGCGGACCAATATGTCGACTCCTTGTTGCAAGACGTTCTCCGCCGCAGCAAGGTTGCCGGACAGCCACTCGACGAATGCCTTCGCGCGGAGAAGGCCGCCGCCAAGCTTCATCTCCAAACCGAGCTCCTTCGCCACCCCGATGCTCTCCTCGGCCAAGCTCCTCGCCTCCGCGAAGCGCCCTCGCATCGCCTCGAGTTCGCAAAGGAACGCGAGCGTCCAGTCTTGCAAGACCCCTTCGTCCGCGAGTTCGGCGCGCCTGGCGCGGATGCGGCGGAGACCGTCCTCGGCCGGCATCGGCCCTTCTCTGATCGCGAGGCACTCCCAACCCATCAGGTCGCGCTCGAGCGGCCGGTCTCCGGCTCGGCGGGCGTGCGCTTGGGCCCTTCCGAGCTCCTCGATCGCGTCCTGGCATCTTCCGGCCCAGATGTGGACGATCGCGATGACGCGGAAGGTCTCGGCGAGTCCGGTGTCGTCGTCCATGGCCTCGAAAAGCGGCCGGAGCCTCTCGGCTTCGGTGAGCGCCTCGTCGTGCGTGGCCGTCGCCGAGGAGAGCATGTGCACGGTCACACGCCGGATCACCGCGAGGAGTTCGCCGCGCCCGTCCCCTATCGCGCGCGCTTCCTCGATCGCCTCCTCGTAAGCCCGGAGCGCCTCGGTCAGGCTGCCGCCTTCAGACAGCGCATTCGCGAGCATCATCAGCAAGCCGCCGCGCCGAGGGTCCGTCGCCGGGCACAGCGACACGGCGCGAGAGAGAAGGTTTCGCGTGGCCGGCATGTCTCCGCGCGCGAGGGCGCGCTCGCCTGCGGACGCGAGTCGGTCGGCCGCGGTGGTGCCGAGCGCGGCGATCCGCTCGTCCGACGGCGCGAGCTCGCTGAGGTATCGATGCGCCAGCTCGGCGTGATAGCCGATGATCTCGTCGTACTCGGCGCTTCGCTCTCCCGCGCGATCGGCAACCCAACCGGCGAAGCGCTCGTGCAAGGCTGCGCGGGCCCTCTTCGGCAACGACTCGTACGCCACGTCCCGGATCAAGAGGTGACCGAAGCGGAACGAATCCTCCCCGAAGGAGACGTCGGCGTCCGGACGGATGAGATCCTTACGCGCCAGGGCCTGCAGCCGCCGGCCGGTTTCGGCCGGGGCGGCGTCGTCTGCGAGATCGGCGACGGCCCCCCACCAGAACACCTCGCCCACCACCGACGCCACCTGCAAGACCTTCCGATCCGCGGGATCGAGGCGATCGAGCCGTGCTGCGATGACGGCTTGCACCGTTTCCGGGGTCCCGACGGTAGCGAGGTCCTCACCGACGACCCAACGCCCCTCGCGCAGCGCGATCGCGCCGTGATCGACCAGCATGCGGAGCATCTCTTCGATGAAGAGCGGGTTTCCCGCCGCCGCGCGCAGGATCGTCGCCGAAACCTCATCGTTCGAGCGGTCACCTCCGAGGAGGTTCGCGATCATGGCGGCGCTCGACGTCTCTTCGAGCGGCTCGAGTCGGATCGTCGAGCCGACTTCGGCCCAGTCGGGACGCACCTCCAACAGCTCGGGGCGCGCGAGGCACAGGAGGAAAAGCGGGCTCGCCGCGACGAACGTCGCCAGATACTGAACCAGATCGAGGAACGCTTCCTCGCCCCACTGGATGTCGTCGAACACGATCACGACCGGCTTCTCCGCCGCGTAGTACTCGAGCCACCGGCGCACGGCGAGAAACGTCTCCTGGATCGCGCTGGACGCTCCTCCCCCGCCGAGCATCGCAGCGAGTCGCCGTCCCAGCGCTGCGTGTTCGGGCGGCAGAAGGTCTTGCACCTTCGCGCAGGCGTCGTCCTTCGAACCGGTCGCCTCGATCCCGGCCGCGGCCTCGAGGATCTCGTTCACGGGCCAGAACGTGATGCCTTCGCCGTACGGGAGACACCGGCCGCGGAGGACGCGGCTCTTTCCTTCAACCGCGCCCAACAGCTCGAGAGCGAGGCGCGACTTCCCGAGGCCGGCTTCCCCGATCACGGTTAACAGGTTTACCTGCGACGCGCCGGCGGTCTCCTCGAACGCCTTCTTCAAGGTCTCAAGCTCGCGCTCACGTCCAACGAGCGGCGCGTCGAGTCGGCGCGGCAGCATCTCACTGCCCGGTTCGACGACGACGAGCCGGTAAGCCGCGACGGGCTCGGACTTGCCCTTCAGCTGCGCCGGCGGCAGCGGCTCCGCGATCACTGCAGCGCGCACCAGCCGATGCGTCGTCTCCCCTATCAGGATCTCGCCGGGCTCCGCCGCCTGTTCCAGACGCGCAGCCACGTTCACCGCGTCGCCGGAGACGAACGAGCCGCCGGTTGCGGGATCGCCGGCGATGACCTCGCCGGTGTGCACGCCGATCCGGGCCTCGATGCGAACGCCGAGGTCCCGCTCGAAGGTGACGTTCGCGTCCGCGAGAGCAGATTGCATGTCGACGGCCGCGCGAACGGCCCGCAGGGCGTCGTCCTCGCGCACCCGCGGAACGCCGAACACGGCCATCACCGCGTCGCCGATAAACTTCTCCACCGTACCGCCGTGCCGCTCGATGACTGCGCGCATCTCCTCGAAGTACCGCTGGATGATCTCGCGGAGGGCTTCCGGGTCGAGGCGTTCGCCGAGCGCGGTGGACCCGGTCACGTCGCAGAACAGGACCGTGACGGTCTTCCGCGCTTCTCCGGACCCCGTGGGCGTCACGAACCGAGTCTACGACAGTCCGGCTACGAGACTTCTTTGAGCTCTCGCTTGAGGTCGTTGACCTCGTCGCGCAGGCGGGCCGCGTACTCGAAGCGCAGCTCGCGGGCCGCCTCCCGCATCTCCTCTTCGAGCGCTTGGATCAGCCGCGGGAGCTCGTCGCGCGGCACGCCGGTGAGGTCCCGCGAAGCCCGCTTGCGCTTGCCGGTCTTGTACGACGTCGGCGCCTCGGCGGCGAGCCCGGCCGCCTGGAGGATGTCGGAGACCTTCTTGCGGATCGACTGCGGGTCGATCCCGTGCTCCTTGTTGTAGCTCACCTGCTTGTGCCGCCGGCGATTCGTCTCGGAGAGCGCTTTCCTCATCGAGTCGGTGACCTGATCCGCGTACATGATCACCTGACCCGACACGTTCCTCGCCGCGCGCCCGATCGTCTGGATGAGCGAGGTCTCCGATCGCAAGAAACCTTCCTTGTCGGCGTCCAGGATCGCGACGAGCGACACCTCCGGAAGGTCGAGACCCTCGCGGAGCAGGTTGATCCCGACCAAGCAGTCGAACTCACCCAGCCGCAGGTCGCGCAGGATCTCGATCCGCTGGATCGTGTCGATCTCGGAGTGCAGGTACCGCACGCGGATGCCCATCTCGAGCAGGTAGTCGGTGAGATCCTCGGACATCTTCTTCGTCAGTGTCGTCACGAGCACGCGCTCCCCCGACTCGGCGCGCTTTCGAACCTCTTCGATGAGGTCGTCGACCTGACCCTTGGTGGGCTTCACGATCACCTCGGGATCGATGAGTCCGGTCGGCCGCACCACCTGCTCGACGACGTTGCGTGAGACCTGGAGCTCGTACGCGCTCGGCGTGGCGGAGAGGAACACCACCTGGTTGACCTTCTCGGTGAACTCCTCGAATCGGAGCGGCCGGTTGTCGAGCGCGCTCGGAAGCCGGAAGCCGTGGTCGACGAGCGTTTCCTTGCGGCTCTTGTCGCCCTCGTACATCCCGTGCAGCTGCGGGACGGTCACGTGCGACTCGTCGATGATCACGAGGAAGTCGTCGGGGAAGTAGTCGATCAGCGTGAACGGCGCCTCTCCGGCCGATCGGCCGTCGATGTGGCGCGAGTAGTTCTCGATCCCCGAGCAGAACCCGACCTCGCGCATCATCTCCAGGTCGTAGTTGGTGCGCATCCGCAAACGTTGCGCCTCCAGCAGTTTGTTCTCGGACTCGAGCTCCTTCAGGCGGTCGTCGAGCTCGGAACGGATCGTCCGCTGCGCTCGCTCCATCCGCGCTTGGCTCGCGACGTAGTGACTGGCGGCGAAGACGCTGGAGTCGCCGACCTCGCCGATCACCTCACCGGTGATCGTGTCGATCTGCAGCATGCGTTCGATCGTGTCCCCGAACAGCTCGACCCGGAGGATGTGCTCCTCGTAGGCGGGGAAGATCTCGATCGTGTCGCCCCGGACGCGGAACTTCCCACGCGACAGGTTGAAGTCGTTCCGGCCGTACTGCATGTCTACCAGGCGCTGCTTGATGAACTCCATCGGAACGTCGACGCCCTGGACGAGCCGCAGCAGATGCGCCTCGTACTGCTCGGGCGAGCCGAGCCCGTAGATGCACGAAACGCTGGCGACGATCAGCACAT
>JBKKCR010000225.1:0-14180 GCA_046712825.1 Actinomycetota bacterium
CGTCGAGGATGAGCGTCGTCTCCATCGACGGAAGCTCGGGCGCCTTCAGGAGCGCGACCGCTTCCTCGGAGATGCGCTGCGCGTTGCCGCTCAGATCCATGGCACGGATATGTTCGTAGCCCATGCACGCGTAGTGTCCCCGGAAGGAGTTGGGATACGAGCGCTGCTGAACCTCGCGCTCGCCGACGGCGAGCGCACGGATCCCGGCTCCCGACTGGGTAACCGCCTGGTCGATGCGTGCCCCCTCGCTCGTAGCCAGGAAGGAGGATCGCCGCCACAGGTCGATGGAGGCCTCCGCGATCCCGAGGCCCGGGACTTTCTTCATGCGGCCCGACGCGTCGAGCAGCAACGCGATCTTGTCCTCGAGCGGGACGGCGAACGGGTCCTCTGCGATCGCGGTCTCCCAAGAGGCTGTCTTCGGGGGCTCGTCCGCGAGGCGCACCGCAGGACCCTTGACCGCCTGCGACGAACGGGCGATCTCGACGGCCAGTGCAGCCACCCGGTCGATCGACGCGGGGTCCAGGCGAGCGCTACCGGCGAATCCCCAAGCGCCGTCGACCAGCACGCGGATGCCGATCCCTGCGGTGGCCCCGCGGTCGACGCCTTGGACGCGGTCGTCCTGGACGTCGATGGCTTCCCACTCTTCGTTCAGGAAACGCGCATCGGCGTAGCTCGCGCCGGCCGAGGCAGCCGCATCGAGAGCGCGCTCGACCAGCTCCTTGATCCCCGATTCAACCCCCATCCGGCGGTGGAGCCTACCGGCCGCCGGGGTCCGGGCCAAGACCTCGCCTCTGGAGCGATGAGACGGCGAAGAGCGAAGCGGCTGATGGTACGCTCGGTGGGCGCACGAGCCCGGAGGCGAAAACGTGGACTTCGACCTCACGCCCGAGCAAGAGCTCATCCGCAAGACCGCGCGCGACTTCGCCGAACGCGAGATCGCGCCGGTTGCGCGCGACTACGACAGGTCGGAGGAGTTCCCCTGGCCGGTCCTCGAGAAGATGAAGCCGCTCGGCTTCCTCGGCGCCTCGATCCCTGAGGAATACGGCGGGATGGGGCTCGACTCGATCGCCTACTGCCTGGTTATCGAGGAGATCGCGCGCGCCGACTCGTCGATCCGCGGGATCCTCAGCGTGAATTGCTCCTTGGTCGGGACCGCGATCGCGAAGTGGGGAACCGAGGACCAGAAGCAGGGGTGGCTCCCGAAGCTCTCCGCCGGGGAGTCGATCGGGTGCTTCGCGCTGACCGAGCCGGGCGCGGGTTCCGATCCGGGCTCGGCGCAGATGACGGCCGTGCGCGACGGCGACGACTACGTGCTGAACGGAACCAAGATGTTCATCACGAACGGAACGGTCGCCGGACTGGCGCTCACGTTCGCCAACGCCGACCCGTCCAAAGGGCCGAAGGGCGTGACCGCGTTCTTGGTGCCGGTTCCCACGCCGGGCCTGAAGGCGATCGAGATCAAGGGCAAACTCGGCTTGCGAGCCGCCTCGACCGCAGAGATGGTCTACGCGGATGTGCGCGTGCCGGCTACCTCGGTGCTCGGGGAAGTCGGGAGCGGGATGAAGGTGGCGTTGGGTGCGCTCGATCAGGGCCGCGTGAGCCTGGCCGCGGGCTGCGTCGGGATCGCTCAAGCGTGCCTCGACGCTTCGGTTGAGTACGCGAAGCAGCGGGAGCAGTTCGGGAAGCCGATCGCCGGCTTCCAGCTGATCCAGGAGATGCTCGCCGACATGCTCGTCGAGGTCGAGGCGGCGAGGCTTCTCGTGTGGCGCGCGGCCGCGCTGAAAGACAAGGGCTCGCGGAACACCGTCGAGGCCGCGATCGCCAAGTACGTCGCCAGCGAGGCCGCGGTGAAGTGCGCGAACCTCGCCATCCAGGTGCACGGCGGCTACGGGTACATCGACGAGTTCCCGGTCGGCAGATACCTGCGCGACGCCCGCGTGACCACCCTCTACGAAGGGACCAGCCAAGTGCAGAAGCTGCTGCTCGGACGACACCTCACCGGTGTCAGCGCGTTCTCCTCTTGATGCGCATCGACCTCCACGTCCATTCGAACAACTCCGACGGCGCATTCCCGCCTGCGGAGGTGGCGAGGATCGCTCGCGAGGCCGGGCTCGATGCGATAGCTCTGACCGACCACGACTCGATGGCAGGCATCGACGCCGCCCGCGAGGCCGGCGAGGAGGTGGGGCTCACCGTGCACGACGGCTGCGAGATCTCGGCCGTCTGGCAGGGCGGCTCGGTGCACGTGCTGGGCTATTTCATGGACCCGAAGCACCCGCGACTGGTCGAGGAGCTTTCGGCGATCCTCGACGACCGAGAGTGGCGCGCCAAGGGCATGATCGAAAAGCTGAACGCGCTCGGCGTGCCGGTGACGTTCGAGCAGGTGCGCGCGCACGCCAAGGGAGAGGCGATCGTGCGGCCGCATGTCGCGCAGGCGATGGTCGACCTCGGGGTCATCAAGAGCACCGTCGACGCGTTCACGCTCGACTGGATCCTCGAAGGCGGCCGCGCATACGTCGAGAAGAAGGCGCTCACCCCTGAGGCCGCAGTCGAGCTGATCGGGGAAGCCGGCGGCGTCGCCGTGCTCGCGCATCCGGTCTGGCACCCGAAGGATCCCGAGGAGCAAGAGCTGTTCCTCGACATGCTTATCCCGCTCGGGCTCGCCGGGATCGAGGTCGATCACCCGGACCACGACCCCCCGACCCGCGAGCGGTTCCGCGCGGTCGCGCTGAAGAAGGGGTTGCTCGGCACCGGTTCCAGCGACTACCACGGCAACGATCACGGCGGGAAGATCGGCGAGAACACCACCGACCCCGAAGTCTTCGCGCGTCTCGAGGAGATCGCGCGCTCGCGAAAGGGCTCGTAGATGCCGCGCGCGAAAGCGAAACCGTCGTCGTCCGAGCCGATCATCTCGCTCAACCCGGCGACGCTCGAGGAGATCGGCCGCGTCATGCCCACGCCGCCGTCCGACCTCGATGCGATCCTCGCCGAGGCGCAGCGGGCGCAGCGCCGGTGGGCGGCGATGACGCCGAAGGAACGTGGCTTCGCGATCAAGCGAGCGTCGGACTACGTCCGCTGCAACCACGCGCAGATCGCCGAGTTGATCGCGCGCGAGAACGGTAAGACGCTGACGGAGGCCTACCTTATGGAGGTCCTCCCCGTCGTCGACACCTTCGCGTATGTGGCCCGCTACGCCGCGAAGATCCTCGAGCCCGAGCGGATCCACGACCCGCAGCTCTTCTACAAGACAAAGAAGCACTACCTCGAGCGGCCGCCGATCGGCGTCGTGGGGATCATCTCGCCGTGGAACTACCCTTTCACCATCCCGGCGGGCGAGGTGGCGATCGCGCTGGCGGCGGGCAACGCTGTGATCCTCAAGCCGGCGCCGATCACGCCTTTGGTAGGGGATTGGATCAAGAAGGCCTTCGACGCCGCCGGCCTGCCGGCCGGGCTGCTCACGGTCGTCCACGGCGACGCCGAGATCGGACAGGCGATGTGCGAGCACCTCGGCATCGGCAAGATCTTCTTCACCGGCTCGGTGGAGGTCGGCCGGAAGGTCGCTTCGGTGTGCGGGCCGATGCTCAAGCCGTACGTCCTGGAGCTCGGCGGCAAGGACGCGGCGATCGTCTGTGCCGACGCGGACCTCGACCGCGCGGCGCGCGGCGTGCTCTGGGGCGGCGCGGCCAACGCGGGCCAGACCTGCTCCGGGATCGAGCGCGTGTACGTCTCCGATCAGATATGGGATCCGTTCCTCGACCGGATCACCGCGCTCGCGGAGCGGCTCACGCCCGGCGACCCGCTCGATCCCGCGACGCAGGTCGGGCCGTTCGCGGCTGCGGAGCAGTACGACATCGTGCACGGGCAGGTCGAAGACGCGCTCGTGCGCGGCGCGAAGCGACACACCGGCGGCCCGGCCGACACCGGGATGCCGGGGAAGTGGTACGCGCCCGCGGTCGTGACGCAGGTCGACCACTCGATGCCGCTCATGCGCGACGAGACCTTCGGCCCGGTGATCCCCATGATGCCGTTCGCCGACGAGAACGAGGCGGTGGCGTTCGCCAACGACTCCGAATACGGGCTCGGCGCGTCGGTCTGGTCGCGGGATCGGGGCCGCGCGGTCTCACTCGCCAGGCGTCTCGAAGCGGGAAGCATCTGGGTGAACGACCACATGTACTCGCACGCGGCCGCGCAGCTGCCGTGGGGAGGCGTCAAGAAGTCAGGCGTGGGCGTGACGCACTCGAAACACGGCTTCTACGAGACCACGCAGATGCGCATGATCTCGGTCGACGCCGGCCGCTTCACCGCGCCGTGGTGGCACCCGTACGACGAGCGTTTGCGAGCCGGCTTCACTGGGATATTGGAAACGCTGTACGCTCCCGGCATCGCCGGGCGGCTCGGTGCGGCGATGCGGCACCGCAAGGATTGGCGGGGCCTGATCGACCGGGTCAGGGAGATGGGACGGGGAGCGTTGTGAGATGGCCGCACCGACGCTGATCTTCATGCACGGCCCGATCGCGGGGCGGCGCGTCGAGCTGAACTCCGACGAGCTGACCGTCGGGCGCGCGGCGCAGAACGACCTGACGCTGGAGGACCCGCTCGTCTCGCGCCTGCACGCGATCTTCATGCGTCGCGGCGACGTGATCCTGCTGGAGGACCTCGGCAGTCACAACGGAACCTACGTGAATAACGAGCGGCTCCACCAGATCCGCCAGCTCCATCACGGCGACACGATCGTGCTCGGCTCGAGCCGGGCCATGTACGAAGACCCTTCTTTGATCACCGAGGAGGACACCGTCGTCTCCGAGCCCACCGCGTTCGCCGCGCAGACGTTCACGCAGCGCCAACTGCAAGTCTTGCGCCTCTTGGCGCGCGGTCTTCCGAACAAGCAGATCGCCGAGCGCTTGTTCGTGAGCGAACGGACGGTGAAGGCGTACCTGTCGAGCATCTTCGAGAAGCTGCAAGTTCAGAACCGTTCGGGCGCGATCACCGCTGCCCTGCGGCTCGGCCTCATCGACCTCCCCGAGGAGAACGAGCCGGAGCAGTCCTAGACGCCGCGGAGCAAGCGCGCGGTTGTATCCTTCGCGCGTGGCCCGGCGCGACGACCGACTGAGGGTGGGCGTCCAAGATCCGACGCGCCCCCCGCACACCGTTTCGCGCATCATGGCGCGCATCGCCGACCGGGTCGGCTTCGACTCCTACTGGCTCATCGACCATTTCATGGGGGTTATCCCGCCGGGCATGTGGTCGAAGGACCTCACCCCGGCGGCCCGGCTGATCAAGGATCCCGACGAGTTCTTCGACCCGTTCGTGGTGCTCGGCGCGCTCGGGGCGCGGACGAAGCGGATCCGGCTCGGCGTCTCGGTCACCGACCCGATCAGGCTCCATCCCGCTTCGATCGCGCGCGCGGCGCTCACGCTGCAGCACACGACGAAGGGCCGGTTCATCCTCGGGCTCGGCGCCGGCGAGCGCGAGAACACCGAGCCGTACGGCCTGTCGATGACCAAGGCCGTGACCCGCTTCGAGGAAGCGCTCAAGGTGATCCGGCTGTTGTGGTCCTCCCGCGAGCCGGTCGACTTCGCAGGCGAGTTCTTCACCCTCGAGGGCGCGGCGCTCTCGCTCCGGCCCTACCTGAAGCGCCCCCCGCCGATCTGGGTCGCCGCGATGGGGCCGCGCATGCTCGACATCACCGGCCGCTACGGCGACGGCTGGATCCCGCACACGCTCTCGCCGGATCGGTACGGGATCGCCCTGGGGAAGATCCGCGACTCCGCGGCGGCGGCGGGTCGCGACCCGATGTCGATCACTCCCGGCCTCGTGGTAACCGGGATGATCGACGCGTCGCACGACGCCTGCCACTCGGCACTCGAGTCGCCGGCGCTGAAGCTCGGCGCGCTGGTGCTCGACGCTGAGGCGTGGCGCGAAGCCGGCGGCATCCACCCGTTCGGCGAATCGTTCGGCGGGATCCGCGACTTCATCCCGACGCGCTACTCGCGCGACGAGACGATGGCCGCGATGGAGAAGGTTCCGTGGGAGATCGTTCACGCCCTGTTCCCGCACGGCAGCCCGCTAGACATGGCGGAGCTTGCCTGGAGCTACGAGCGACGCGGTCTCAAGCACATCATCTTCGAGAACATCACCGCGATCGCCAAGCCGCAGAAGGCGTTGTCGTCGTTCACGTCGCTCGTCCGGACCGCACGGCTGATCCGTCGCGGCGCCTCGTGATCGAGCCGCAGGACGACCATCCGCATCCCACCGGACCCGAGCCGGCGTGGAGCGAGTCGTACTACTTCAACTTCTCCGACCCGACGACCGGACTGGCCGGCTTCACGCGAATGGGCTTCCGTCCCAACGAGGGACAGACCGAGGGGAACCTCTTCCTGTTCCTTCCCGAGGGCGGCGCGGTTGCCGTGATGAACCGAGAGCACGCGACGGAGAACCCCGAGGCGGTGGCCGTCGGCGGCCTGAAGTACGAACGCGGCTTCGATCTGAAGCGGTGGGTGGTCGAGTGCTCGGGGAGCGCCATCGAAGTGGAGCGCGCCTCCGACCTCGACATCGCCGAGACGGAGGGCCGCAGCGCCGGAGGTCGGATCGTCCGGGTGCAGATCGCGCTGTCATACGTCGCGTTCATGCCTCCGTTCGGAACGAGTGGGCGCACGCGCCGAGGCGAGGATGCCGACGCCGCCGCGACGGCGGTCGCCATCGGTCACTTCGAGCAGGCCTGCCGCGTCAAAGGCGTGGTGAAAGTGGGGAACCGTCGCTTCGAAGTGCAGGGGATCGGTGTTCGGGACAAATCGTGGGGACCGCGGGATTGGAGCGCGGTGTGGGGATGGCGGTGGTTCTCGATCCCGTTCGACCGCGACCTTGCGCTCGGCGTTCATTCGCTCATCCTTCCCGGCCGCGAGGTTCAGGCCGGATGGGTCTGGCGCGACCACCGCCTCGTCAAGGTCAAAGGCTTCTCGCTCGACTCCGACTTCGACGGCCGTTTCCACCGCGCGATGCGCATCGTGGCCGAGGACGTCGAGGGCACGAAGTACGAGGTCGAGGGCGCCGTCCGCTCGGTCATCCCGCTCCGGATCGGCGCGACGCGCGTCGTCGAAGGCCTCACCGAGTTCCGGATGGACGGCAGGACCGCGACGGGGATCGCGGAATACCTCGACAACACCCGGAACGCCTGACCGCTCAGCCGTCCTCGGACTCAAGCGAGCGTGCCCGCTCGATCAGCTCGCGGGCGCGATCGAGGTCTCCCGCGCACTCGAGCGCTTCGGCGGCGAGCCTCAGCGAGGCGATCGTCTCGGTGGTGATCGCCATCTCGCCGAACAGCGCGGCGGCATCCTCGGCCAGTTCGATCGTCTCGCGGTAACGGCTCTGTCGCATGCGGATAACCGCGAGGGTGCGCGTGGCGTCGGCGATCGTATGACCGTGCTGGATCGACCGCGCGAGCTCGAGCGCCTTCAGGCACCAGATCTCCGCTTCGTCGAGCTCTCCGGACGCGACGAGCTTCTCCGCCAGGTTCCCGTATCCGATCACGCGGCCGGTCCCGCCGCCGACCCGTTCGAACTGCTCGATCGCGCGCCGGTCGCACGCGATGGCCGCGGCCGGCTCTCCGCGATCGAGCTCGACCATCCCGAGGTTGATCAGGCACGCGCCGATCTCCTCCGCACTGCCGACCCGCTCGGCGAGCGCGAGCCCTTGACGGAGTGCGTCGGCCGCAGCGTCGAGGCTCCCGAGCCGATGATAAGCGGCGGACACGACCCGGAACGCCGTCGTAGTACCGCGCAGATCCTGTGCTTCTTCGAAGATCTTCTGGGCGACGAGGCCGTGCTCGAGGGCTTCGTTCGGACGACGCTCCGCCGTCTCGGCTCGCGCCAGCGCGAGGAGCAGCATCCCTACGACATCGTTGCGCCTGTTCCCGGCGGCGTCGAGACCGGCCTGCAGACTCTGGATCGCCTCGGGGTAGCGTCCGGCCGCGGCCAGCGTTGCTCCCTCCTCGAGCAGCAGGCGGGATAACTCCATGACCGCGAAATCTCCGTGCGCGATACGCTCGCTGATCAGCATCAGGGCGGGCTCGTACTCTCCTCTTGTGCGATGGGTCGCGGCGGCGCCGCACCAGGCCCGGATGTCCTGCCCGACCTCTCGAACCTCGGCGAAGGAGGTCAGAGCTTTCTCGTAGCGGCCCGAGAGCTGATACGTGTCGGCGAGATCGAGCGCGATCGACGGCCATCGTGTCTGGTCCTCGCGGGCGACCTCGACCGCGCGCTCGAGATGCTCGATCGCGACCTCGTTGGCGAATAACCTCTTCGCGCGCTCACCGGCACGGATGAGGACGTCGACCGCTTCCAACCCCGCACCGCCGAGATAGAGGTGTCGTGCCAGCAGGTCGACGATGTCGTCGCCTTCGCCGTACAACTGCTTCCCGGCGCGCGCGAGCTTGAGGTGCAGATCCCGGCGGCGTCGACGCAGAAGCCTGGCGTAGGCGACGTCCTGCACGAGTGCGTGACGGAAGCTCAGGACATCCGGATCGTCGGCCGGGTCGAGGAATCCGCCGTCGACGAGCGTGTCGAGCTTGCGCTCCAGATCGGGCTGGTCGTCGAGGACCGCTCTCAGCAGCGGCACCAAGATCCGCCGGCCGATGACCGATCCGACCTGCAGCACGCCGGCTACGTCCGGGGCCAGGAGGTCGATCCGTCCCGAGACGACCCCCTCGACGGTCGGCGGCACGGTTGCGGAGTCGAAGTCGGTCCGCATCCGCCACCCGCCGTCGGCGCGGAACAATGTGCCGCTCTCCTCGAGGGTTCTCACGAGCGCTTCCACGAAGAACGGGTTGCCGGCCGCACGCTCCGCGACGAACGGCGCCAGCTCGACCGGCGGCGCCGATCCGAGGATCGACTCGATGAGCGCGGGGATGTGATCGGGGCCCAGGCCTTCGAGCCGGATCATGCAGCGGGCTTCCTCGGGGAGGCCGTCCACGATCTCCTGGAGCGCGGGAGCCGCTTCATTCCGGCCGCTCACAAGCAGGGCAACGGGAACGCGCCCCAGCGTGTGCGCGAGGTCCCGGGTCAGCTCGATCGACGACTGATCCGCCCAGTGGAAATCCTCGATCACGATGACGACGCGCCCCTGACGCGCGACGGCCTCCGCCCAGCGCGCCACGGCGGCGTGCAACTCCCGCTTGAATGCCTCGGGCTCCAGCTCGGTGGCAGGATCGTCGCATCCTTCGGGCACGGGGACGCCCATCAGCCGCGCCAGGAATGCGGCGGTGTCGCCCGCGCCGATCCGTCGCAGTGCTTTGTCGAGCATGGACGAGGCTTGTTCCGGCGCATCGCTCCGCTCGATCCCGGCGAACCCGCGGAGCAGTTCGGCGTAGGGCCAGTAGGCGAGACCGCTTCCGTAGGAGACGCAGTGCGTCGGCTGCCACACCATGCTCCGTTGTCGCGCGTGTCGCTCGATCTCCTCGGTGAGACGGGTCTTGCCGACGCCGGGCTCGCCGACGAGCGCGATCAGGCTCGAGCGCCCTTCGCGCAGACGCGCGAGCACACGCTCCGCTGAATCCAGTTCCTTCTCGCGACCGATCAGCGGAAGCGCCTCGCGGGCCGCGCGCCCGCGACCGCGGTCGGTTCGTCGCCGTTCGCCGAGGAGCCGCCAGGCGTTCACCGGCTGCGCCTTGCCTTTGAGGGTGAGCTCGCCGACGTTCTCGAACTCGAACCGGTCGCGGGTCACCGCGTGGGTCGTCTCGCCGACGTAGATCTCGCGAAGCGGCGCCGAGGATTCGAGGCGTTGCGCGAGATTCACCGCATCGCCCAGGACGTCGTAGAGCATGCGGACGTCGCTGCCGACCAGCCGTCCCGCCGCGTAACCGGTGTTCACGCCGATGTGGATCTCCATGTGCCGCGCGACGGGGAGCAGATCAGGCCGGATCCGATCGAGCGTCTGGCGCATCTCGAGCGACGCCAGGAGCGCGCGAGCGGCGTCGTCCTCATGGCTGACCGGCGCGCCGAAGAGCGCGAGCAACGCGTCGCCGGCGAACTTGGAGATGAAGCCTTCGTACTTCGCGACGACCTCACTGAGCGCCATGATGATCGGGTCGATGGCTTCGACGAGGCCGTCGGGGTCGAGGGTGTCGGCGAGCGCCGTGAAGCCGGAAAGATCCGCGAACACCGCGGTGACGAGCCGGCGCTCCTCTGCCGCCTGCTCGGCCTCCTGGATGTGGCGGGCGAGCATCCGCGACTCCAGCTTGCGCGCGACCTCCTCGGCGGCGGTACCGGTGGTTCGAGCGCCGACAAGCGCTCCGGCGAGGGGCGCGGCGCAGTGCCCGCAGAAGCGCATTTCCGCGGGATTCCATCCTCCGCACGCGGCACACGTGACGGTGTCCACCGCAGATCCCCCGATGGCGGCCTGGGGCAGAGAAATATCAGCCCATCCGAGGCTAGCACCTCGATCCGGTCACGCGGTCCTGCCGGACCGTGTGGACAATGTCACACGGCGGGAGAGCTGGAATCAGCGGACGCGGAGCGCCGTCATCACGCCGTCGCGTGTGGGGATGATGACCGACAGGAAATCGGGGTCCTCGGCCACGAGCTGGTTGTGCTCTTTGATCGCCTCTGTCCAGCCGGGACGGACGTCGTCATCGACCCCGTCCTCGGCGACCCGGCCGCTCCAGAGCACGTTGTCGCACAGGTAGAGTCCGCCGGGCCGCACGCGTTCGCGGGCCGCGCGCCACGCATCCGGGTAGCCGTGCTTGTCGATGTCGTTGTAGACGACGTCGAATGTGCCCGGCGTCGCGGCGAGCATCTCGACCGCGTCGCCGACGTGGTACCGCACCCGGCCCCACGATCCCGCCCGGGAAAGGTAGGTGGCGGCCTTCTTCTCGTTCTCTGGGTCGCCGTCGGTGCAATGGACTTCTCCCGCCGGGCCCACCGCCCGCGAGAACCAGTACGCGGAGTAGCCGTACCCGGAGCCCAGTTCGAAGACGCGTCGCGCGCCGATCGCGCGAGCGAGGAGCTCGACGGTCACGCCGACCATCCGTCCGATGATCGGGAAGCCGCGCTCCTCACCTTCCTTCTCCATCTCGAGGAGGACCTCCTCGTCGTGACGGGTCAGCAAGGAACGCATGTATCGCTCGACGTCGGCGTTGACGATCTGCAGGGTCATCGGGCCTCCCGGTCGGAGTCTGCCGGCATCGTAGACCAGACCTTCCGATAGACTCGCGGCCGTGCCTGGAACGGAAGCCGCAGAGCTCGACGCCGCGATCTTCGACCTCGGCGGGGTTCTCACGACCCCGGTGCTCGAGTCGTTCGCGGACTTCGAGAAGGATCTGGGGCTACAACCCGGAGAGCTCGTCAAGACCTTCCGCGAGCACTACTCGAGTACCGACGGCTCCTCCGATTTCCATCTCCTCGAGACCGGACAGATCACCGAGGCCGACTACTACCAACGGCTAGGCGTCAAGCTCGGCGAGATGGGCAGCACGATCACGATGCCGGAGGACCCGGCCGAGGTTCGCAAGAAGCTGTGGGGCCGGATCCGCCGCAACGACGAGATGATCGAGACCGCCCGGCGGATCAGCGAGCACTACAAGGTTGGGCTCCTCACCAACAATGTGAAGGAGTGGGGCGGCTGGCGCGAGTTCTACCCGACCGAGGTGTTCGAGGTCGTCGTCGACTCGAGCGAGGTGGGGATGCGCAAGCCCGACCCGCGCATCTACCGGCTCACGTGCGAGCGGCTGGGCGTCGCGCCGGCGCGCGCGGCGTTCGTCGACGACATCGAGGACAACGTCGTCGGCGCGCGCAACGTGGGTCTGGTCGGAATCCGATTCACCACCAACGGCGAGGTGATGGACCGGCTACGTCCGCTGTTCCCGAAGGCATTCGCGACGGGGAACTGACGGGTGGCCGACGTCGGCATCTCCGCCAAGGCCGCCTCGTTCACCGAGTCGGTGATCCGCGACATGACGAGGCTCGCGATCGCGCACGGCGCCATCAACCTCGCCCAGGGTTTCCCCGACTTCGCGTGCCCGCAGGAACTCAAGGATGCCGCCAAGGATGCGATCGACGCCGACATCAACCAGTACGCGATCACGTGGGGCGCGCAGCGCTTCCGCGAGGCGATCGCCGGGAAGTTCGAGCGCACCTACGGCATGACCGTCGACCCGAACCGTCAGCTTTGCGTAACCTGCGGCTCGACCGAGGCGATGATCGCCGCGATGCTCGCGATCGTCGACCCCGGCGATGAGGTCGTCGTCTTCGAGCCGTTCTACGAGAACTACGGGCCCGACGCGATCCTGTCAGGCGCGACGCCGCGCTACGTCACCCTGCACGAGCCCGACTGGACCTTCGACGAGGGCGAGCTCGCCGCAGCATTCAACGATCGAACCCGCGGCATCATCCTCAACACGCCGAACAACCCCACCGGCAAGGTCTTCACCCGCGCCGAACTGGAGACGATCGGCGCGCTCTGTCAGAAGTGGGGAGCGGTCGCGTTCACCGACGAGATCTACGAACACATGACCTACGAAGGGCACGAGCACGTACCGCTGATCACGCTCCCCGGCATGGAAGACCGCACGGTGACGATCAACGCGCTGTCCAAGACCTACTCGGTCACCGGCTGGCGGGTCGGCTGGACGACCGCGTCGCCTGAGCTGACCGACGGCATCCGCAAGGTTCACGACTTCCTGACGGTGGGGGCGGCGGCACCCCTGCAAGAGGCGGGCGCGGTGGCGATGGGCTTCCCTGAGTCGTATTACGCACGGCTGGCGCAGGAGTACCTGGAGCGGCGGGATCTGATGCTCGGCATCCTGGAGGGAGCCGGCTTCAAGACCTACAAGCCGTACGGCGCCTACTACATCATGACGGACATCTCGGGGCTGGGGTTCGACGACGACGTCACCGCGGCGCGTCATCTGACCAAGGAAGTCGGGGTCGCCTCGGTTCCGGGCTCGTCGTTCTACAGCAAGCCCGAGCTGGGCCGGACGAAGCTGCGGTTCTCGTTCTGCAAGAAATTGGAAACACTGAACGCCGCGGGCGAGCGACTCGCGCGCGCCTGACCCGACCGTCACCGAAAGATTCATGCCCGTTACGTCCGTCTTGCGTTTTCCCACTCTTGTGCCGAGCGAGCCCGGCGAAGGATGATGCCCGCGACAGATCCGGGGCAGCCAGGGGAGGGCCGTGGCTCGGACCATCGCGCTCGCCAACCAAAAGGGTGGCGTGGCGAAAACCACTTCGACGCTCGCGCTCGGTGCTGCCTTCGCGCAGATGGGCAGCCGCGCATTACTCGTCGATCTCGACCCGCAAGGATGCCTGACCTTTTCACTCGGGCTGGACTCGGACGCGCTCGACACGACGATCCACGATGTTCTGGTGGGCCGCGTCCCGCTCGGCAAGACGATCCATCAGCTCGCCGAGGTCGATCTCGTTCCCGCGAACATCGACCTCGCCGGCGCAGAGGCCTACCTGCTCACCCGAACCGGGCGTGAGTACGCGCTCCGCACTGCGCTCGAGGACGTGCAGATCCATTACGACTGGATCCTGCTCGACTGCCCGCCGTCGCTCGGCGTGATGACCATCAACGCCCTGACGGCGGCGGACGCGGTGATCATCCCGATGCAGTGTGAAGCGCTAGCGCATCGGGGCGTCGGTCAGCTGTTGGAGACGATCGACGACGTTCGGCGCCTCACGAACAAGGGCCTCGAGGTCATCGGGATCCTGCCCACGCTCTACGACTCACGCACGCAGCACGGCCAGGAGATCCTGGACGATGTCGGGAGGCGGTACCGCCTTCCTGTGCTTTCCCCACCCATCCGGAAATCGATCCGGTTCGCCGAGGCGCCCCGCTCGGGGCGGTCGATCCTCAAGTTCGCGCCGTCGCACGTGGGCGCCGAGGCGTACCGTCAGATCGCGAGGAGCATGCTCGATGCAGCGAACAACGGAGAACGGCGAGACGCGAACGACGCCGCGCAACGCTGAGCCCGCGGACTGGGACCGCCAGCTGATCGAAGACCAGCTGGCGCACTACAAACAGATCAGCCGGGAGCCCGACCCGCTCGGGAAGCTGGCGCTCTTTTCCGCCGGCGCCCGGACGCAAGGGCGGCTCGGCACGCTGATCCTCGAATGCTCGTCGTGCAAGCGCGAGTCACCCGTGCGCCTGCGCGAGCTGCCGCGGCTCGCGTTCCCGTTCTGGCTGAC
>JBKKCR010000226.1:0-10728 GCA_046712825.1 Actinomycetota bacterium
ACCGGGGGCCCATACCTCTTGCGGGCCTGTCTGACATGTCAGACGCGTCGGACATTTCTGAGGTGATCGGGAATGCGCGAGCCTGCGGCGGGTAAGAGGTACTCCAACTCCGACGAAGGAGAGCGACATGATGCTCGCGCTGATTGTGTTGATCATCGCGGTGGTCGCGATCGCGGTGATCGTGCTCGCGGACCGTTACCAGTATCGCGTGCTCCGCTTCAAGAAATATCGCCGTGAGCTACCGAGGCGGCTCCGCAAGTCGATGGATTGAGCTAGAGCCCGCGTCGCGCGACGAGCGCGCAGCGTTCCAGCGTGGCCTCGACGTCGGCGCGTGACGCCATCGGGATGACCCCCGCTCGCGAAGCCCGAACAAGCAGATCTGACGCCTCCACCGAGCCCGTCAACGGCGGCAGCGGAACGTGGGGCGGTGGCGCGGCGTAGGTGCCGGCGCAGTCCGTCAGCATCCCGGGCGCGAACGCGGGAACGGCCAGCGTCGGCGCGCCCCGCGGCCCGGCACCGAAGTCGAACGCCTCCAGGAAGAAGCGGTTCTCCGCCAGCGCGGCCGCGTCACGCATCGTCAGCGGCGTCAGTCCGAACCGCCATTCGGCGAACGCGAGGATCGAGGTGTGATCCACGGCCGGCGCGACGTCGCCTACCGGCGTCGGACGATGAACGCCGCCGCGCGCGACCCACGGCGAGATCACGACGCTCGGCAGCCGCCCGCCCGACTTCGAGAAGTCCAGCTCGAGGTCGGCGTTCGCGCGCTCGTCGGGGAAGAACGTGTGCGGAACGTGGTCGTAGAAGCCGCCGTCCTCGTCGTAGGTGATGAACAGCGCGGTCTTGTTCCACAACCCCGACGACGCCAGCGCCGCGTACACGGCCGCCATGTAGATCTGTCCGAGCTGCACGTGCTGCGGGGAGTGATCCGACGCGGTGAAGTAGCCGGGGTCGAGCGTGACGTAGCTCGGCAGCGTGCCGAGCGCGAGATCCGCGAAGAACGCCGCGAACGGCTTGAAGCGTTCGGGGTGGCGCGTGCGCGGCTCGCGGTAGAGCATCGTGAACGGCGCCTCGAGGTAGTACACGCCCCAGTCGAGCGGACGACCGCCGACCGTCGCTCCGTTCGCGGCCGCCTCGTCGATCCGGTCGTAGATCGTCGGGAACCCGAAGCCGTTCAGCGGGTTGCCCATCCCCTCGGTGCCTTGGTCGTCGAGCCGGTTGTCCATCAGCCCGCCCGAGGTCGCCGCGTGCAAGTAGTGCCGGTTCGGCAACGTCGGCGCGCCCACCGGCGAGAAGTGCCGGTCGCAGATCGTGAACTCGTCGGCCGCGGAGTACAGGAACGGCAGTTGCGGACGCGTGTAGTAGCCCATCACGTTCTCCATGCCGGGCTGCCGCGCGTCGGGCGCGGACGGGTCGTTGTGATGGAGCTGCATCGCGCGCAGGTATCCCTCGTTGGTTCCCTCCGCGTACTGGATCCGCGACGACTCCCACTCGTGCGGCGGATCCAGGCGCTGGCAGTACGTGTCTTGGATGTTGAACATCGAGAGCCGGTCGCCGCCGAGCCACGGGTTCGACGGCAGCGCCCCACCGGCGTCGCGCACGATGCCGTCGACGTCGGTGCGTCCCTCGTCGAGCGAGAGCGATCCGAAGTAATGGTCGAACGAGCGGTTCTCCATCGTGAGCACGACGATGTGCTCGATGGGACACTCGGTGCCGTCGGGGGCCGAGGTTCCGGCCGCGCGCAGGATGCCCGGCGCCATCGCCGCGGCACCGCCGGCGGCGAGCGCTGCGGCGACGTCGCGAAGGAACTCCCTGCGCGTGAGCTTCACCCCGAACGAGATTCGCCGCGGGGGCTCCCAATCCTGGGAAAGGTGGGGCATTTGCCTCATCTCGATGTGAGCCTCAGGACTCATGCCTATCCGGCCCGATCGCGACATCATGATCACGCTGCAGATCTCGAGCACCGAACTCGAGCAGCGGGGCCAAGGGGGAGTCGTCATGGACGAGTACACGACCGCGTCATGCTCGACCTGCAAGCAGGCGATCTACCTGGCTCGGCGCAAGCTCGATGCGGCGGCGTGGGTGTGCCCGGCCTGCGGATCCGAGAATGTGTCCTTGGACACCAAGCGGCCCGCTTACGTGGCCGTCTCGCCGAGCAGATTCGCCCGTACCGGCACAGGCATCTAGGAATCCGCAGCCCGGCCGCCGGGGCGCTGGTTATTCGTCAGAATCATGCGAGAGGACGCGCGCGGGATCAAGTGCGACTCGCACGATGATCACCAAGTGGTTGGCGTCGTCGATCCAGTACCCAATGAGAACTCCTCTGAACGAGATCTGATAGCTGGCTTCGAGTTTTTCGGACTCCCGTGGACGTGGATCCCGGCACAGTTCGCCGCACCGGTGGACGATAGAGAGTTGCAGGTCCCTCGGGAGTCCGCGGATCTGCTCGAGGACTTCCAGCTCCCATTGGAGCTCGAACTCCTCGGAGCTAGTCGTCACCCTCGAACCCCAACTCCGCCAAGACTTTCTCAGTAGAGAGTCTCAGGTCGGGGGAGGAGTTCATTCGGCTGCGATACGCCGCCAGCGTTCCTTTTAGGTCCTCGATCTCGCGTTGAATCTCGACCCAGGTGCCGTACGGAACGAGCACGGCTCGGGGGCTCGAGTGGCGAAGCAACAGAGTAGGTTGGGGATCCTCGGCGAGGTCGAAGAGACTCGCTCTGGCCTTTGAAACGGCCATCATCTTGAGCTGCTCCACCTGGACTCCTCCGTACCAGATTACGTACGTAGCTTAGTACGCGTCCTTGTACTAAACAAGGGTTGCCGGAGAATCAGTCTTGATTTATATAAGGATGTCGTAATACCATGCAGCCCATGGAGGCGTTCGATGTTCTGGGAGACCCGATCCGGCGGCGGATCCTCGAGCTGCTGGCGGACGGGGAGCGCTCGGCAGGAGAGATCACCTCGATGGTGATGGACGAGTTCGGGATCTCGCAGCCCGGCGTGTCCCAGCATCTGCGTGTGCTTCGAGAGAGCGGGTTCACGAGCGTCCGGCCCCTCGGCGCCCGGCGGCTGTACGCGGTCGAACCCGCGCACTTGAAGGAGGTGGACGTGTGGCTCGATCGCTTCCGGGAACTCTGGCAAGAGAGCTACGAACGACTCGATGAGGTCCTCCGCGACCTCCAGGACAAGGAGGAAAGAGATGGCCGCAAAAACTAATCAGCTCGTCGTGACGCTTCCGTCCGACACCGAGATCTTGCTCGTCCGCGAGTTCGACGCACCGCGGCACCTCGTGTGGAAGGCAATGACCACGCCCGAGCTCGTCAAGCAATGGTGGGGGCCGCGCGGCAGCGAGCTGTCGGTGTGCGAGATCGACCTTCGCGTCGGTGGGGAATGGCGTTTCGTCAGCCGCGGCGACGATGGCACCGAGCACCCCTTCAAGGGCGTGTACAAGGAGATCACCGAGCCCGAGCGCATCGTGCAGACCTGGATCTACGACGTGGCGCCGTTCAACGAGTTCGCGTCGATCGAGACGGCCAACCTGGAAGAGAAGGACGGCCGGACGACGGTGCGGAACCACGTGCAGCACCAGACGAAGGAAGCCCGCGACGGTCACGTGAACGCCGGCATGGAACGCGGCGCCGGAGAGACGATGGATCGCCTCGAGGAACTTCTGGCGAAGATGGCCTGACGCAGCTCGAACGAGAGAGCCACGGCGTTATGCCGGGGCTCTCTCGTTTAGAAGGTCGTGGTCGCGTGGTTCCCGGCGCCGTCGACGACCTCGACCGTTCCGTGGGCGCCGGGTTTGGTGACGATGATCCCCTCGGCCGTCGTCGCGTCGTCGAAGGACCAGTGCGCGGCAAGGATCGTGCCCTGACCGCCGACGACGCCGGCGGTCAGAACGTCCCCGGCGACGCTCACCGTCGCGGAAAGTGGCTCGTCGACGATCAGCGTTGCGGTCCAGGTGATCGTGCTCCCCGTCCGCGGGTCGACGACGGAAGCGGTCACCTCGTATTCACCCGGCCCGGCGAACGTGTGCGAGACGATCTGTCCGCACCCGCCCGATGAGGTCGAACCGCCGAAGCTCCACGACACAGAGGTCGGGCACTCGCTCGGGATGATGTCGAGGTTGTCGAGCGTGAGGCCGCTGTCGATCGTGGTGTAGCCCGCCTCCGAGGTATAGGCCGTAAGCTCAAACGTCGGCCCGGCTCCCTCGCGGCGGTTCGGGAACCACTGCACGCCCGACTCGAGGATCGCCTGCGGGTCGTCCCACTGGATCGTTTCGTGGTTCGGTGTAGGAGACAGGCCCAGCGCTAGCGCGTTCACCGCGTGCGCGTGGACGTTGACCTCGCCGAGCAACAGGCTGGCGTTGTAGATCTGATGATCGCTGGGGTTGATGAACGTGAACGGGTACGCCTCGGGCGGGTAGTAGTAGCCGAGCTGATCCTGCGCCATCCCGACGATCCGTACGTCGACGTCGCCGCCGAACGCCCGGCCGATCGCGGTCGAGGTCTCCGGGAATCCCTCGCCGGGCTCGCTCGCGTACACGATGTCGCCGATCCGCAGCGCCGTGATCCACGTTCCGAACGCGGCCCCGACGAGGTACGGCGGGGTCAACGCACGGTCGATCGTCCAGGTGTCGACGCCGGGCAGCGGGCACGGACAGCCGGGCGCGGCGTTCCCGTAGTTCAGTGCGGCCAAAAGCGGATTCGTGCCCGGCACGATGACGTATTGCTCGGCAGACGCGATCGTGCCGTCGGTGATCGGGGTCGCGTGCGCGAGCGCGCGCTCGATCTCGTTCGCGACGTAGCTGCCGACCCGCTCCGCGGCGGCGATGCCGTCGGTCTGCACGGTCGCCTCTTGCCGGCCGAGCGTACCCATCGCGATAACCGATGTGCCACCCAGATCCTCGTCGAGCACCCGTCGCTCGACGCCGATGTGGTCGGCCGACATGAGATCGAGCCCAACGCCGTTGACGATGTCGGCGTGCACCGGCACGTTCGCGTACAGACCCAGCGTGGCCTTCGTGGCCGGGTCGCGCGCCCACAGGATCGGCGTGTCGCCGTCGACGCGCCAACCCTGGTACCCGTCGTACTGCGTGACTCCCGAGATGATCGTGTCGGAGACGTCGGCCTCGGCCGCGAGGAGCTCGGCGGGACGCAGCGTCGATCCGGCGGCGAACAGCGCGTCGACGGTCTGATCGTGCACGTACTTCAGATACGCGGGGTCGGTCGTCCCCCAGATGCCCATGAGCGTCGGCGCCGCGTGCGAATGCGTCGACGAGATGATGATGTCGCCCGCCGCCAGGCCGAGCGTCGCAGCGGCGTTCTCTCGCGCGTTGTGGCTGCCCCACGGCCCTTCCTGGTAGCCGGAGAACCAGCCTTGCGTGTCGACGATCGCGAGCTCGACGGTCTTGGTTCCGTTCGAGATCGCCATCGCGCGAACCTCGAGCGGGTCGTGCTCGACCGTGACCGGATCGTCGTAGCCGAAACCGCCCAGGAACTGGCCCTCGGGGCGACATGCGGTGCACCCGCTCGGATCGACGCTCCGAACCGCGAACCCGACCGAGAACTGGGCCGGCTCCGCTCTCGCGGGCACGAGGCTCCCGGAAACGGCCAGCACCAAGAGCGCAGGCCAGGCCAGCAAGCGTCTTTTCACCTTCATCCCCCTTGGGATGAGATTCGGCGCCGGCCGCGGGGGCTCCTGCGGGGCCGCGTGTGGCCGAGTCCCGCTTGGGGAACCCTAGTGCCGTGACGTTCGACGACCAGCGAGTAGACACGAGCGGCGTTCGCGATCGGCGAGGGCGGCGGGGCGGTGCCGCCATCGGCGGCGGCGCGGGGATCCTCGGACTGGTCGTCTACCTGCTCTTCAACGTCCTCGGCGGCGGAGGGTCGGCGTTCCAGCTGCCGTCGGGCACCGACCTCGCCGGCACCGGCGAAACGCTCGAGCAGCTCGAGGCCCGTTGCAACACCGACGGCGCGATCGACAAGTACGACGACTGCTACTTGATCAAGGTCTACAACGAGATCAACGAAGTGTGGTCCACCACGCTCGAGGGTTACCGGCAGCCGGCACTGGGGTTCTTCGAGGGCGGAGTGCAGACCGGATGCGGCGCGGCCTCCTCGCAAGTGGGGCCGTTCTACTGCCCGCCCGACGAAGAGATCTTCATCGACATCGGTTTCCTCGAGCAGTTGCAGCAGGAGCTCGGCGCGGAGGGCCGCTACGCGCAGGCGTACATCATGGCGCACGAGACCGGCCATCATCTCCAGACGTTGCTCGGTACCGAGGCCGACGTCCGCAAAGCGCAGGAGCGCGACCCTTCGCGCGCGAGGCAGCTCTCGATCGCAGTCGAGCTCCAGGCCGACTGCTACGCAGGCGTGTGGGGCAAGCTCGCCGACGAGCGGGGGAACCTCGCGATCACCGAGCGCGAGCTCGACGAGGCGCTCGAGGGCGCCGCCGCGGTCGGCGACGATCGCATCCAGCAGAAGACCCAAGGGCGCGTCGATCCCGAGTCGTGGACGCACGGCAGCGCCGAGCAGCGACGCTCTTGGTACCTGCGCGGCTTCCAGAGCGGCGACCTGGACGAGTGCGACACCTTCTCCGGCTAACCAGCCCAAGCTCAGGCTAATCGGACCGAGCACGCACAGCGTTCAAATGACTACGGACTAGTTAATTCCTACTAAAGCCATCCCCTAAGCGGCCGAGAGACCACATAAGGCAATCGGTAGAAGTGATGTCAACGAAGGCGAGGCTCGGAAGGATTCCGCGGGAACCGGGGCCAGCGGGGATCAGGCGCGGGCCGACCGGAACCGACCCGGACGGAGCGCTCGAAAGCCTCGTCGACTTCCTCGACGCGTTCCTGTGGGAAGCGGATCCCGCAACCCTCATCATCGGCTTCGTTTCGAAGAGCGCTCGCGATGTTCTCGGACATCCGCTCTCGCGCTGGCTCGGTACGCCCGAGCGGTGGCAGGAGATCATCCACGCAGACGACCGCGATCGGGTCGTCGAATGTTTGCGAGCGACCGCGAACGACGGGATGGACCGCGAGGTCGAGTTCCGCGCGCGCGCGGCGGACGGACGCGAGATGGTTCTCCGGCACGCGGTGCGACTTCTCGCGGATCCGTCGGGCAATCCCGAGCTCTGGGGGATGACCACCGACATCACGGCCGACAGGCGTGTGAAGGAGAAGCTGCGCGCGACGCGCGTGCGGTACCGCGCGCTCAGCGCGAAGGCGGCGAAGTTCCGCCGGCAGGCGCTCGAGGATCCGCTGACCGGACTGCCGAATCGCATCTTGCTCGACGACCGTCTCGGGGCGGCGCTTCGGGCTGCAGAGCGTTCCGGCGATCCGTGCGCTGTGCTGGTCATGGACCTCGATCACTTCAAGAAGATCAACGACACGCAAGGTCATCACGCGGGCGACGAGGTGCTCCGCCAGGTCGCGCTGCGCCTCAAGATCGCCCTTCGTTCCCAGGACACGCCGGCTCGACTGGGCGGGGATGAATTCGCGGCCGTCCTGCCGAACACCAACGAAGACGGCGCGATCCGCACGGCCGTCCGCATCCTCCGCGCGCTGGAAGGCATCGGGATCAGCATCGGGATCGCGGTTTCCCCGGAACACGGCAGCGACCCCGAAGAGCTGCTCGAGCGCGCGGACAGCGCCATGTATCGCGCGAAACACGCGGGCGGCGGATACGTGTTGTATGCCTCGAAGGAAGCCGGCACGAGGCGGAGGTCCGGCCGTGGCTTGCGCGGTCGTTTCCTGACCCCAGGGCGCCGCGCGATGATCGGTCTGGGCGTGATGCTGGCCATCGTGGCGGGGTCTATGGCTCAGTCGGGTCAGCATCCGTTCGTGCTAGAGGATGCGGCGACGCGACTGGTCGCGGCGGTGATCGCGCTCGATCAAACACCGGTCGAGCGGGTGGGGTCGGTCGTTGGTGACGTCGAGATCGCCGTTGCCGAGATCTCTTGGAAGGACGTCGGCGAGGCCGACGTCCTGACCGCGCTCGACGCACTGGAGCGCAGCTTGGTCAAGATCCAGAAGAACGCCAAGGCCTCGATCGCGAACCGCGTGAACCATCTCATCGCGACTGTTCAGCAGGCGCAGGTCGTAGCAGCGGTCGCGGACGATACCCCGCAGGTCACGATCCCGACGCCGGAGCCGGACGAGGCGGAGGCGGTCGAGGAAGCGACGCCGGCCGTGCCCGACACTGGTCCGACCCCCTGATCGTGAGACTCTGTCGAGGAGTTGCTCTGATCTTGGCTTATGCCGATCAACGTCAATGAGGCGAAAATCCAGTTCTTGCGGCTGATCGATCGCGTCTTGGCTGGGGAAGAGATCGTCATTTCCCGCGCCGGGCATCCCGTGGCGAAGCTGGTTCCTATCGACAGGAAAGTATCGAGGCGGGCTCCGGGCAGCGCGCGCGGCCAGGTCGTCGTTGCCGACGACTTCGATTCTCCCCCACCGGAGCAAATCTTCCACGACTTCGCCTGAATCGCGTCACCTGGCTCGCTCCAAGGTAACAACATGACATTCGTGACAGTCATGTCGGTCCCGTCTCGGAGGGTGCCTCGTCCTCGGGGTCGACCGCAGCGGCGACGGGATCGGCTTCGCTGCGCAGGATCAAGCGGATGGGGCGGTCGCGGCGGATGTAGTCCCAGGCCCATGAGGCCAGCACCGCCGCCCGGTTCCGGAACCCGATCAGGTAGTAGATGTGCACGAACAGCCACGCGAGCCAGCCGAGCGTTCCCTTCATCTTGAGCCCGCGCACGTCGGCCACCGCCGCGCGCCGTCCGATGGTCGCCATGGTTCCCTTGTCGACGTAGCGGAACGGCGGCTGCTTGTTCCCGAGGATCGATCGCGCGACGTAGCGACCGGCCTGCATCGCCGGTGGCGAGAGCATCGGCAGCTCGCCGTCGCGCGTCGTCACCGAGGCCGCGTCGCCGATCACGTAGACGCCGGTCGACCCCGGCAGACGAAGCCGTTCGTCAACCGGTATGCGCTTCGACCGGCTGCGCTCGCTCACGCGCTCGCCGAGCGGGTCGGTCGGACGCACGCCGGCCGACCAGACGACCGTACGGCTGCGGATCGTGTCGCCGCCACGCAGCACGACGTGATCCTCGCCGGCGCTCTCAACCATGGTCGCGGTGCGCACCTCTATGCCGCGCGCCTCCAGTTCTTCCGCGGCGTAGGCGCCGAGCTTCGGGTGGAACGTGCCGAGCAGCCGATCGAGCCCTTCGACGATAACGATCCGCGCGAGAGCCGAGTGGAGTTCCGGGTAGTCGCGGCCGAGCACCAAACGTAAGAGTTCCGCGAGCGCGCCGGCGTACTCGACGCCCGTCGGCCCGCCTCCGACCACGACGAACGTGAGCCAGTCGCGTCGCTCGTCGCTCGTCGTCGTGCGCGCGGCGAGCTCGAGGCACGACAGGACGTGGTTGCGGAGACGCATCGCCTCGGCGAGCGTTTTCATGCCGAGCGTGTGATACGCGAGCGACTCGTTGGCGAAGTAGTTGTTCGTGCTGCCAGTCGCGAGGAGGAGCGAGTCGTACGCGAACTCCTCGCCGAGCGCTGTGCGCACGACCTTGCGCTCGGGATCGACGTCGGACACGGCCGCCTGCCGGAAGCGGACGTTGCGCGAGCGCCGGAAGATCGCGCGCAATGGATACGCGATGTCGGACGGATTCAGCAGTGAGGTTGCGACCTGGTACAGCAACGGCGTGAACAGGTGGTAGTTGTGCCGGTCGAGCACGAGCACGTCGACCGGCTCACCGTCGAGCTTGCGCGCACACGCCAGCCCGCCGAACCCTGCTCCGACGACGATGACCCGGTGACGCCCCCGTGCTCGCACGAGGGCGAGCATATGCTGATGTCGTGAACCCGACCTTCTTCAAGACACCGGCAGAGCTGCGGCGACGGCTCGCCAAGGATCACGCGGAAGCGCACGAATTGTGGATCGGCTTCTACAAGGTTGCTTCGGGCAAAGGCGGGGTCACGTACAAGGAGGCGCTCGACGAGGCGTTGTGCTTCGGGTGGATCGACGGGGTGACCAAGAGTCTCGGCGCCGAGAGCTGGATGATCCGATTTTCTCCACGCACGGCTCGGAGCGCGTGGAGCGCCGTCAACATCAAACGCGCCGGCGAGCTTCGCAAGGCGGACCGCATGCATCCGGCCGGTCTGAAAGCGTTCGAGGGGCGCGATCGGTCCAAGGACAAGTCCTACTCATACGAGAACGAGCTGCGCGCGCTCGAGCCCGCCTACGAGAAACGCTTCAGGGCGAACCGAAAAGCCTGGACGTTCTGGGAGGCGCAACCGCCGGGCTACAAGCGGGCGGCAAGCTTCTGGGTGATGAGCGCGAGGAAGGCGGAGACGCGGTTGCGGCGGCTCGCGATCCTGATTGAGGACTCGGCGGCCGGGCGAAGGATCGGGTTGCTCACCCCGCCGTCGGCCAAGCGACGCTAGGGCGTGCAGCCGAAGTCGGCGAGTGCGTTGGTGCTCATCGAGGGAGGCGCGGCGCCGGGCCCGGCCGCCCAGCCCCTGTTCGGCGTGATGCCCATCTCGAACCGCGCCGAGCCGCCGGGCGTGATCGCATCATGCGTGAACCAGGTCTTGCCGAGCGGAGCGCCGTTGAGCGTCGCGCCTTGCACGTACTTGCCGAGCAGCGACGTGCCCGGCGCCTCGACGGTGAACGCGCCGCCGGGGAGACGGATGGTCGCGCGCGGGAAGAGCGGGCTCCCGAT
>JBKKCR010000227.1:0-4322 GCA_046712825.1 Actinomycetota bacterium
GATAGAGGTTCACGCGGTTGGTGACGACCACGCCGTCCACGACATCGCCGGTGTCGATGTGGAGCGCCCAGACGTCACCGTCGGGGCCGACCTCGACGAGGGGCCAGTCGTAGGTGTCGAACTTGGCGTTGTACGTGCCAACCGGGTATTGCGCCCACGTCGCGCCGTCGTCTTCGGTTGCGTACGCCCACAGCCTTCCGGGGTTACGCGGCACGTCGAGAAGGCCCTGAGCGCCGCCGTCGTTGGTGCATACGACGTAAGCGCGCGTAGACCCAGGGCGATGGTCGGCGGCAGGCCGGCAGCCGCCTGACTCGTTCAGCGAGTGTCCGATGAGACCGAATGTCTTCCCGCCGTCCGAAGAGCGGTACACGCTGTATCGTCCGGCACCGTAGGCGTCGCCGCTCCCGCCGCGCCCGAACGGATTCAGCAGCGGGGTACCGGCCTGCGCGATGTAGAACACCGTCCCGTTCCCGTGGGCTGCGAGCCATGGACGGTCGTCGACCGGCTGGGCGGTTGGGAGCGCCGGGCGGTGGTAGTCGAACGTGAACTCACCGAGTCCCGAGATCGTCCAGCGCGTGAGCGACGAGTCCGCGTAGTTCTGGTCGGCCATGTAAAGGTGACCGGCGTCGTCGATCGCGATATCGGCCTCGTATCCCCACATGTGGTTCTCGAGGTCGAGCGGCAGGCCGTGCATGTTGTCGAACGTCTGACCCCCGTCGGTGGAGACCCACAGCCACGACATGCTTCGGGTAAGGGTGGGGGAGCGGTCGTCGGGCGACACCACGAGCTGCGAGGGCGAAGTGTCCTTGCGCGCGGTGATGAACACGTTCCCGAAGCCGTCGATGAGGAGCGTGGGCTCCCACGTGCTGGCGGCGTCCGGCCCCACCTGGACGGGCGGCGTGAAGGCGAGCGATGCCTGGGTTTGCGCTCCGCCGCCGGCCGGCGCCGCAACGATGGCGAGGCAAGCGGCCGTGAAGGTGATGATTCCCCGGGTCCTCATCCTGGACGGGTTCGAGACCGTGGAGCGGTTCTCCTCCCTAGGGGGCCTTCTTAAAGGCTCGCTCCCGTACGCGACGGTCGAGTAGCCGCTTCCGAACCCGGAGCGACTCGGGGGTCACTTCGACCAGCTCGTCGGCCGCGATGAACTCGATCGCGGTCTCGACGCTCAGCTCGCGGTGCGGCTCGAGCTTGATCGCGTCGTCCGAGCCGGCTGCGCGGATGTTGGTCTTCTGCTTCTCGCGAGTGACGTTGACGACCAGCTCGTCGGGGCGGGCGTGCTCGCCGACGACCATGCCTTCGTAGACGTCGGTGCCGGGCCCGATCAGGAGCTCGCCGCGAGGCTGAAGTGCGTCGAGCGCGTACGCGGTCGCCTTGCCGGTGCGGTCGGAGACCATCGCTCCTCCGGAGCGGTGCGGCAGCTCTCCCACCCACGGCATCCACCCGGCGGCGTGGAGGTGGAGCAACGCCGTACCTCGCGTCGCTTGCAGGAGCAGTGTCCGGAAGCCGAGCAGTCCGCGTGCCGGGGCCTCGAAGGTTACGATCGAGCGTCCGGCGTCGCCCGGCCGGATGTCGAGCACGCGTCCTTTCCGAGGGGCGAGCGCTTGGGATACCGTCCCGACGTGGTCGCCGGGCACGTCGACGATCCCGCGCTCGACCGGCTCGTGCAGGACGTCTTCGATCGTGCGAGTGATCACCTCAGGGCGGGAAACCTGGAACTCGTAGCCCTCGCGGCGCACGGTCTCTATCAGCACGGCTAGCTGAAGCTCACCGCGTCCGGCGACCTCTTGCACCTCCGGCGACTCGGTCTCTCGCACTCGGATCGACACGTTGCCCAGCACCTCGCGCGCCAGCCGCTCGCGAAGGTGGCGGCTGGTCAGGAACTTGCCCTCGCGGCCCGACAACGGCGAAGTCGAAACTCCGAACGTCATGCGGAGCACCGGCTCGTCCACGATGAGCCGGGCGAGCGCGACGGGAGCGTCCGGATCGGCGAGCGTGTCGCCGATCTCGACGTCGGGAATGCCAGCGGCGACGAAGAGATCACCGGCGCCGATCTCGTCGACCCGTTCACGGTCGAGCCCCCGGAACGTCTCCAGCGCGGTGAGCTTGCGGCGCTCGGTGGAGCCGTCGTCGCGGCACAACGCGATGAGCCCGTCCGCGCGGAGAGTTCCTTGAACCACACGGCCGACCGCGAGACGCCCGAGGTAGTCGGACGCGTCGAGGTTCGTCACGAGCGCCTGAAGCGGCTCGGCCGGATCGCCCTCCGGCGCCGGCACCGAGGCGATGATCGCGTCGAGGAGCGGGTCGAGCGTCGCGTCCTCGGGCGGCATGCCGACGTCTCTCATCGTCCGCCCTTCGCGGGCGATCGCCGAGATGACCGGGAAATCGATGTGATGATCCTGCGCCTCGAGATCGAAGTAGAGCTGATAGACCTCGTCCAGGACCTCAGCCGTCCGCGCGTCCTTGCGGTCGACCTTGTTCAACACCACGATCGACGCAAGGCCGCGACGCATGGCCTTGCCGAGCACGTAACGCGTCTGTGGAAGCGGGCCCTCCGACGCGTCGACGATCAGCAGGATTCCGTCCACCATGGCCAGCGCGCGTTCGACCTCGCCGCCGAAGTCGGCGTGGCCCGGCGTGTCGACGAGGTTGATCGTGTGCCCTTTCCACGGGATCTGGGCCGCCTTGGCGAAGATCGTGATGCCCTTCTCTTTCTCGAGATCGCCGGAGTCCATGACCCGGTCGGGCGAGACCGCTCCGGCACGGATGACTCCCGAGGCGCGCAGCATCGCGTCGACGAGCGTCGTCTTGCCGTGATCGACATGGGCGACGAGCGCGACGTTGCGGATGTTCTGCGGAGGGACGGGCATGAGCGGTCAAGCGTAGCGTGCACCAGCCGCGCTTCGCTGGTTCGGTATTCAACCGACTTGCTTGCGTCGCGTCGTTCGGAGACGTGGCGCTGGGCCATGGCGGCATGCCGAAGAGGCGGCTACTCTGAGTTCCGTCGTCTGGGGGATGGCGCAAGACAGAGGGGGTCCCGGTATGAAACGTGCTTCCGTTCTCCTATGGCTCGTGCTCGGCATGCTCGCGGCCGCCGCATTGCCGGCGGCGGCGATCACCGGTGGTGAGCTCGACGGCGACAACCACCCGAACGTCGCGATGATCGTCTTCTATCAGCCGGACGGTCGATTCCGGTGCACGGCCACACTGGTTTCGTCCACCGTCCTCGTGACGGCAGCGCACTGCACCGATGGTGTGCGTGGCAAGAGCATCGTGACGTTCGACACCGTCGCACCGACACCGACGCCGCGCGCAGCGGACGACGCCGGCGACGGCATGTCGCAGACGGGCTACACCACGGCTCCGGCGGGATGGCTCGCTGGAACGCCGCACGCGCATCCGCTTTGGGACGGCGAGCTGCAGCTGAACGACCTGCACGACGTCGGCGTCGTCGTGCTCGACGCGCCGTACACCGCCGCGACCCCGGCGAACTTGCCGCCGGCCGGATACCTCGACGGCGTCAAGGCGGCGAAGTATGGGCTCAACAAGCAGGTGTTCGAGGTCGTCGGATACGGCGTCTTCTTCGCGAAGCCGGAAGGCGGACCTCAGAAGCCCACGGCGGTTTCCGACCGGACGCGGCGGTTCACCACTGCGGTCGGCCAGAACCTGACGTCCCAGACTTTGATGCTCAACGAGAACGAGAACGACTCGAAAGAGGGCGGGGGCACCTGCTTCGGTGACTCTGGTGGTCCCGCCTTCCACGGCGGGTTCATCGTCGCCGACACCAGCTGGGGCGGAAGCCAGTTCTGCAAGAGCGTCGGCGGGTTCCAGCGCCTGGACATCGCGGACGCCCGGTCGTTCCTGGACGACTACGTAGCCGTCCCGTGATCCCGTGAGATCTGGACCCCCGCCGGACGGCGGGGGTCCTTCTCTTTGCCCTCCTTCGAGGGGGCTGGGAGGAACGAAGGTCGGCGGTACAGAACCTTCCTCGGGATGAGACGATTCCTGCCCCTTGCGATGGCTCTGCTGGCTCTGGGCTTCGGGCCGAGCGAGGCGGCCGTGGACCTCTGCGCTCCGAGGCTTCTCTTGCTCTCGGCGTTCCCCGGCGAGATCGACATGCTCCTCACGCAGGCCGACGTCACCGACACGGTGGAGATCGAGGGTCGCCGATTCTTCGTGGGGACGCTTCGTGGCAACGAAGTGGTTCTCGCGCTCAGCGGGATCGGGCTCGTCAACGCGGAAGAGACGACTACGAACGCGTTCGCGCACTTCGGTTGCGGTGGTCAAACCGCGATCACAGGTGTCGTCTTCTCGGGGGTGTCGGG
>JBKKCR010000228.1:0-3629 GCA_046712825.1 Actinomycetota bacterium
CGCAACTCCAGGAGGCGATGCGCGTCATCGCGACCGAAGGGGAGGGCGTGATCGTCTACATCCGCGGCCACGAAGGGCGCGGCATCGGGATGATGCACAAGCTCCGCGCGTACGGCTTGCAGGACGCCGGCGAGGACACCGTCGAGGCGAACGAGACGCTCGGCTTCCCGGCCGACGCGCGCGACTACGGGACCGGGGCCCAGATCCTGGTTGATCTCGGCCTCACGACGTTGCGGCTGATCACGAACAACCCGGCCAAGCGGGCGGGGCTCGAGGGGTACGGCCTGTCGATCGTCGAACGCGTCGAGATCGAGACCGTTCCCACGCCGCAGAATCTGCGATACCTTCGCGCCAAGCGCGACAAGCTCGGGCACGAGCTCGACATCGAGCGGCTCGGCTCGTCGTTCGCGTAGCGGCTCGCGAAAGGGGCACGGGCATGGCGGAGCGGAAGCCGGTCATCGTCGGCATCGGCGGCACGACGCGCGCGAACTCCTCGACCGAGAAGGCGCTGCGGTACGCGCTCGGCGTCGCCGAGAAGGAAGGCGCCGAGGTGATCATGTTCGACGGCCCGACCCTCGAAAAGCTGCCGCACTACGCCCCGGAGAGGCCCGAACGTGCCGACGAGGCTCGCGATCTGGTCGAGGCCGTGCGGCGCGCCGACGGCATCATCGTGGCGACGCCCGGGTACCACGGGACGATCTCCGGTTTGGTGAAGAACGCCTTGGACTACACCGAGGACGTGCGTGGGGACGACCGCCCGTACTTCGCCGACCGGCCGGTCGGGTGCATCGCAACCGGCGCCGGCTGGCAGGGGACCGTCAGCGCGATGGAGGCTCTCCGGTCGGTCGTCCATGCGCTCCGCGGATGGCCGACGCCGCTGGGCGCCGCGATCAACACCGCCGATCCGGCGTTCTCACCCGACGGCGACCCGATCGACGACAAGGTGGCCTTCCAGCTCACCACCGTCGCTCAAGAAGTGATGCGCTTCATCCGCTGGCGCGACGGCTCCTAGTCAGCTCCTCCGCAGGGCCCGGCCCGGAAGCTGTTGGAAATCTGACGACCCGTCAGATATGCTCGGGACCAGCACAAACGCCATTTCCGGGAGCCCGTTCGCATGAACTTCGAGTGGTCCGCCGAGGAGAAGTCTTTCCGCGCGCAGGTGCGCGAGTTCATCGCCGCGACCGCCGGGCCCGAGGTCGCAGACCCCCGCCGCGACGGCATGGGCCAGCTCGTCGACTCCCCCGAGCGCCGCGCATTCATGAAGCGGCTCTCCGAGCAGGGCTGGCTCGGGATGTCGTGGCCGAAGGAGTACGGCGGGGCCGAAGCGCCCGGCCTCTACGAGTACCTCCTGAACGAGGAGCTCGCGGCCGCCGGCGCGCCGTTCATCGGCAAGGGCGGCGGCATCGTCGGCAAGACGATCATCCGCCACGGGAACGAGCGCCTGAAGAAGGAGTTCCTGCCCAAGATCCTCAACGCGGAGATCGAGTTCGCGATCGGCTACACCGAGCCCAACTCGGGCTCGGACCTGGCGTCGCTGTCCATGCGCGCCGTGAAGCAGGGCGACGGCTGGGTCTTGAACGGCCAGAAGCGTTTCACGACGAGCGCGCACTTCGCCGACTGGTACTGGGTCGCCGCGCGCACCGATTTCGAAGCCACCAAGCACAAGGGCATCACGCTGTTCCTCGTGCCGATGAACGCGCCGGGCATCACGATCACCAACATGGACACGATCGGCGACGAGCGCACCAACGAGGTGTTCCTCGACGACGTGTTCGTCTCCGACGACTACGTCGTCGGCGAGGTCAACAAGGGCTGGTACTACATCTCCGAGGCGCTCGACTTCGAGCGGTTCACGTTGTTCACGGTCTCGGCTTACATCAAGCGCTACGAGCGGATGCGCGACTACCTGCGCACGGCGACGCGCGACGGGAAGCCGCTCCGCGAGGATCCTCACGTCCGCCGGTTCCTCGCGTGGTCGGCGGTGGGGATCGAGGCGGCGCGGATGCACTGCATCCGGGTCATCTCCAAAGCCGCGGCGGGCGAAGTTCCCAACATCGAGAGCGCGATGTTCAAGCTCTGGACGACGCAGCTCGGCCAGCGGATCGCCGACGAGTTCCTGACGATCTGCGGGGTCGCCGGCGCGCTGAAGCGCGACGAGCCGTACGCGCCGCTCGACGGCCGGTTCGAGTTCACCTACCGCTACTCGGTCGTCGACACGGTCGGCGCGGGGACGTCGGAGGTGCAGCGCAACATCGTCGCCCGGCGCGGGCTCGGGCTTCCCGACCCGACCTAGGCGGTCCGGGTGGGCGGGCTGCTCGAGGGCGTGACCGTGCTCGACCATTCCACGGTCGGGCCGGCGGCGCGCGCGACCGCGGCGTTGCGGGACCTGGGGGCGACGGTGATCAAGGTCGGTGCGCCGGCCTCGGCGTCCCGGATCGATCCGCCCTTCTACGCGTACGGGGCGCATCGCGACATGAAGCGGGTGCGGCTGGACCTCAAATCGGATGCCGGACGCGATCGGTTCATATCGCTGGTGCGCGAGGCCGATGCGATCGTCGAATCCTGGCGGCCGGGTGTCGCGGATCGTCTCGGCGTCGGCTACGAGGCGTGCCGGGCCGCGAACCCGGGGATCGTGTACTGCGCGGTGTCCGGGTACGGTCGCGAGGGGCCGTACGCGGCTTGGGCCGGGCACGACATCAACTACCTCGCCGTCGGGGGGTTCCTGGCGACGCAAGGCAGGAGGGCGGACGGCGGCCCGGCGTTCCCCGGTGCGACGATCGCCGACGCGGCCGGCGGGGGTTTGCAGGCGGCGCTCTCGATCGCCTCGGCACTGGTGCGCCGGAACGCGACCGGGGAGGGAACGTTCCTCGACGTCTCGACGGCCGACGGCGTGCTGCATCTGATGTCGTTGTTCGTCGACGAGCATCTGGCGACGGGCGACGAGGTCGCGCCGGGCTCGGCGCTGCTGACCGGCAAGTATGCCTGCTACGACGTGTACCCGGCGCGCGACGGCCGCTGGCTCGCCGTCGGCGCGATCGAGGGAGCGTTCTTCGCGAACCTGTGCCGCGCGCTCGGCTGCGAGCGGTTCATCGAGAAACAGTACGACGACGACCGCCAGGACGAGATCCGCACGGCGTTCCGGGAAGCGTTCGCGACCCGGGATCGTGACGACTGGGTCGCCGCGCTCGCGGACAAGGACACCTGTGTCGCGCCGGTGCTGTCGATCGCCGAGGTCGCGCGTGACGCCAACAACGCTGCGCGCGGCTCGATCGTCGACGCTTCGCATCCCGAGCACGGGAAGTTCCGGCAGGTGGGACCGGTGCTCGCCGGGAGCGCGAGGCGCGACGGGCCGTACCGCTCGGGCCCGGAGGAGCTCGAATGAGCCGGGACTCTGTTGCGTTTCGGCGGGCTATATACGTCCAAACGCAGCACGCGCGGAGGGGACGCTAGATGGCGCTCGCGGACGCCGACGTGCAGTCCTGGGTCGGACGCGAGCTCGCCGACCCGCCCGGCGACATCGTGTGCGAGCGCGGCTACATCCTGCACTGGCTCGAGGCGACCGAGAACGCGAACCCGCTGTTCTGGGACGAGCTCCTGGCCAAGCGCACGACCGGCGGCCCGATCGCTCC
>JBKKCR010000229.1:0-3254 GCA_046712825.1 Actinomycetota bacterium
AGCACGCGCACGGAACCGACACGGTGCGCGCCCTCGTGAATCTGGCGCTCGCGCGCGGCTCGATCGGCCGCGAGCACGCCGGCTTGATGCCGATCCGCGGCCACTCGGGCGTCCAGGGCGGCGCCGAAGTCGGCTGCGTCCCGAACATGTTCCCCGGCGGCCGGACCGTCACCGGTGAAACGGCCGCCGAAATGGCGGAGCATTGGGGCTTCTGGGTTCCGTCCGGTCGTGGACTGTCGGCGGCCGAGCAGATCGAAGCCGGCCACGAAAGGCGCCTGGACCTGCTGTGGGCCGCCGGCGGGAACTTCCTCGAGACGCTCCCCGAGCCCGACTTCGTTCGCGAGGCGCTCCAGCGGATCCCGTTCCGGGTTCATCAGGACATCGTCGCGACGACCCAGATGCTCGTTCCGCCGGGGGAGTGGACGCTCGTTCTGCCGGCGCGAACGCGCTACGAGCAAGCGGGCGGCGGGACCGAAACGACGACCGAGCGCGAGATCATCTTCTCGCCCGAGGTGCCGGGCCCGCGGCCACCGGAAGTGCGGGCCGAGTGGGAGATCCTCCAGACGGCCGCGGCGACCGCCTATCCCGAACGCGCCGCGCAGATCCGGTTCCGCGACGCCGCCGAGATCCGCGCCGAGATCGCGCGGACGACTCCCGCATACGCGGGGATCGAGGGCCTGAAGGAGAAGGGGGATCACGTCCAGTGGGGCGGACGGATCCTGTGTCGGGACGGCGTGTTCCCGACAGGCGACGGTCGGGCGCGGTTCGGGGTCGTCGTTCCGCCGGAACAGAAGCTCCAGCCGGGCAAGTTCCTGCTCTCGACGCGGCGCGGCAAGCAGTTCAACTCGATGGTGCAACGGAACCGCGACCCATTGACCGGCGCGAAGCGCGACAACGTGCTGATCTCCGCCGAGGACGCAAAGGAGCTCGGACTCCGCGAGGGCGATCCGCTGCTCGTCCGGTCGGAGATCGGGGAGCTGCGTGGTCGGGCGAAGGTCGTGCCGATACGCCCCGGAAACGTTCAGGTTCACTGGCCGGAGTCGCAGCACCTGATCCGCCGGGGCGTCCGCGACCCCGAGTGCGGCATCCCCGACTTCAATGCCGTCGTCGAGATCGCGAAGGCGTAGGTTGCTTCCCGGCTAGCTCGTGATCGTTACGTGGCGAACGGAGGGGAGCGAGAAGCCTCCGTCGCCGTCGACCGCTCTGAACACCAGGGTGTGAGTGCCGAGCGCGAGCGGCGAGGCCGGCGTGTAGCTCCAGTTGACGCCTATCCCGGGCAGGGTGCCGCACAAAACGCATGTGACCCCGCTCGAGGAGAACGTCAGTCCGCCGTTGGTACTCACTTGGACGGCGGTCACGGTGCCGGCTCCATCCGCAGCGGTTCCTGAGTACGTCGGCGTCGTGTCGGACGTGGAGCCTCCATCCGCGACACCCGAGCTCACCGAGAGGATTGGGCTCGACGCCACGCTGTCGTTCGTTACCTGCGTCACGACGTTGCCCGCGCGATCGGTAACGGTCCCGGCAAGTGCCAGGCTCGTCGTTTGTCCCGAGGCGGGCGCCGACGCGAGCGCGACTTGGATCGTGGCATCGGCGGTGCCTTCGCATGTAACCCCGTTCACGACCACGGGGAGTGCATTGACCGTGGCGAGGAAGTCCCCGGCCGCGACGGTGGAACAGAGGATCCCATCGTCGACCGTGCCGAACACGGCTGTGACCGTGCTGCTGCCCGCGGTCGAGCTCACCCAGGAGAAGGTTGGTGCCGTCGTGTCCCATGTCACGGTGTTGTCCGAGCTGGTGGAGGCGAGATTGCCGAACCCGCCGGCGTCGACGGCTTTGTTGGCCAGGATCGATGCCGTGACGGTGCCGTCCGTCGTCATGCCGGTTATCGCGATGTTGTAGGTGGTCCCAGAGCCGGGGGCCACTGTGGCCGAGAGCGTCCCACCCGCGGTTCCACCGATGGTCACGTCAGCGTCGACGAATCCGGTGACGGACTCGCTGAAGGTCGCGGTGAAGTTGATCGGGTCGTCGTTCGTCGGGTCGGCTTGGGCGGCTGCCTGCTCGACCGTCACGGTGGGCGCGACGTCCCACGTGACGGTGTTGTCGGTGCTCGTCGAAACTAGGTTGCCGTTACCCGCCAGGTCGGTCGCCGTGCCGGCGGGGATGGTGACGACGACCGTGCCCGGGGTGGTCATGCCGCTGACCGCGATGTTGTACGTCGTCGGCCCGCCGGTGATGATCGCGCTCTTGGTCCCTCCGGCCGTACCGGTGATCGACACATCCGTCCCCGTGAAGCCGGTCATCTGTTCGCTGAACACGGCCGTGAAATTGATCGGGCTAACGATCGTCGGGTCGTCCTGCGCGGCGGCTTGGTTGATCGTGACGGTCGGATCGGTTTCGTCCCAAGTCACCGTGTTGTCGGTGCTCGTCGACGCGGCGTTGGCATTGCCGGCGAGGTCCGTAGCGACGGCGGCCGGAAGGCTTGCGATCACGGTGCCGTCGCTGGTCATCCCGGTGACGCCCAGCGTGTAGGTGGTCGGTCCGCCGGTGAGGCTCGTGGCTTGGGCGCCGGTTGCGGTTCCGGTGATCACGAAGTCGCCGGCGGTGAGCCCCGTGACCGGCTCGTTGAAGACGACGGTGAAGTCGATCGTGGTCTCGTTGGTCGGATCGGCCTGTCCGGCGGCTTGGTTGATCGTGACGGTCGGACCCGCAACGTCAGCCGACGTGCTCCTCGTCGCGGCCGGAGCGGCGTTGCCGGCCGGATCGGTGACCGTGCCCACGAGGCTGACGCTCACGCTCTGCCCCGAAGTGGGGCTGCTTGCGAGGGTCAGCTCGATCACGGAGTCCGATGCCGACGTGCAGGACACCGAGTTCACCGCCACGGGCGAGCCGGCGACCGAAGCGAGGAAGTCCGAGGCGCTCACCGTCGAGCACAGGAGCGGTTCGCTGAAGAAGGCGCTCACGGTCGGCGTCGTGGACGCTGCGATCGAATCGAATGTGGGGACCGTCGCGTCGCGGGTGACTACGTTGTCACTGCTGGTCGAAACCAGGTTGGGGTTGCCGGCGACGTCGACGGCGACTCCGGCGGGCAGGTTCGCGATCACGGTGCCGTCGCTGGTCATCCCGGTGACGCCCAGCGTGTAAGTGGTGGGTCCGCCGGTGAGGCTCGTGGCTTGGGCGCCGGTCGCCGTCCCGGTGATCAGAAAGTCGCCGGCGGTGAGCCCGGTGACCGGCTCGTTGAAGACGACGGTGAAGTC
>JBKKCR010000230.1:0-16376 GCA_046712825.1 Actinomycetota bacterium
TTCGGGAGCGAGTCGTTCAACGACGAGATCCTTGAGAACATCGTGCTCAAGCGCCAGACGTCGAAGCTCGTTCTCGACGGCGCGCTGCTCGCGCGCCAGATCGGCCTCGAGCCGATCCTCACCTTCATCGCCGGGCTGCCCGGCGAGTCGAAGGAATCGATGCTCCGCACCGTCAAGATCCTGCGTCAGAACGGCTTCACCGAGGCCACGTTCTTCCCGCTCGTCGTGTTCCGCGGGACGCCGCTGTACGACACGTTCGCGGAGGGAAAGACGAAGGCCGAGATCGAAGCCGCCCGTTTCGACGACTTCTCCGAGGAGTACTGCTATCTCTCGGAGGACTTCCCGACGAAGGAGGCGCTGATCTCCTACGCCGGCTACCTCAACGCGGAGATCCGCAAGGACATCGAAGGCGAGCGCGCCGACGACATGGCCGGCTCCGACGTGGGGCACCTGCTGGCGGGCTGACACCCAGCGCGTTCCGGCCCATCCCTGCCCGAAACATGCGCACAGAGAAGGTTTTGGGCAAGGAAATGGGCCGTCGAGAAGAACCGGTCAATCGCGGGTCGCGAGGATCAGCGCTGCCCCCGCGCGGCTTCGCAGCGTCACGCCCGTGAAGCCGGCGGCTTCGACCAGCCTTCGAACCTCCCCCGGGCCGGAAACGCCATCCGGCGGTGCCAGACCGACGAAGCGCGCTAGGGGGAAGGCGGCCGCGGGAGCGGCGATGAGGATGCGGCCGCCGGGCCGGAGGACCCTATGAAGCTCGGCGAGACCGGCCCGGACGTCGGTCCAGAAGAAGATCGTGTTCACCGTGTAGGCGCGATCGAACGAAGCATCCGCGAACGGCAGGGCCGAAACGTCGGCTCGGAGCACGCGCACGTTTCCTGCCCCCGGATCCTCGCGGAACCGCATCGCGCCACGGTCGACCATCTCCTCGGAGATGTCGACGCCGACGACGTGTCCTGAAGTCAGGCGGCGGCGGACCAGATCCAAACCCACTCCCCCGCCGAATCCAACGTCGACGATCTCCTCAGACCCTTTCAGTTGCAGAGAGCCCACCGTCCAACGATTGATCGGCCGGTTGACGATGTTGAGGATGAATCCGGTCGCCGGCGCCAGCACGCCGCGCGGGTGCGCAAGTTGGCCGACCACCGGCAAGGCGCGTCGTCGCATGGCGTCAGTCTGTCAGGCGTTTCCGCGCGAGGCGAGCAGAAGCTGGATTGCTTGCGAGGCGAGCGCGTCGGGCTGGACCGCGTCGGGCTCGATCGCAGCGTGCAGCCCGATCCCGTCCGCCGTCGCAACGAACAGCATCGCGAATGCGTCTGGGTCGACCCAGGCCGGCAGCAGCCCGGCGTCGCGTTCCTCGCGCATCTGGGTGGAGAGGAACGAACGCACCTCTTTGAAGAGCTCCTCGACGCCGCGGCGAAGCGTGTCGTCTCGCGAGGCCGCGACGAGCGCCTCCAGATACACCGGGAGCATGTCCCGAGCCTCCGCGAAGGTTCGTTGTAGCTGAGCTACGGCACCGACCAGCCGCTCCGCCGGGTCCATCTCGCGTCGCAAGACATCGAGCGCCGGCGCGAGCCATCCCCGCACCGTCTGCACCAGCGCCTGAGCGACTAGCTCGTCCTTGGATCCGAAGTGATACGTGATCGCGCCGAGGTTGACCCCGGCGGCGGTCGCGATCGCACGCGAGGTCGTCCCTCGCAAGCCGTTCAGCCGCAGGCACTCGAGCGTGCCCGCAAGTAGGCGGGCTTCGGTTGGCTCCGGTCCCTCGGGGGCTTGGAGCCGGCCGCCCTCCCACTGGGGTGTGATCCTGGGTTTCGACTTGCTTTGTTCATTCATACGTATGTATGATACACAAGGAACGACCAGAAGGTGGTAGCGATGATCCTGGTGGCAGGCGGAACCGGCTTTTTGGGACGGCACATCGTCCGGGCTCTGGTTGCCCACGGCTCTCCGGTGCGTATCTTGACCCGCGATCCGGAGCGAGCCCCTGAGCTCGGCCAGAAGGAGACCGTGGCGGGCGACGTCACGATGCCTGAATCGCTGCCCGACGCGGTCAGGGATTGCCGCGGCGTCGTCATGGCCGCCCAGTTCATCGGGCACCCGATCGAGAAGCCGCGCCGCGGGCGAACCTACGACGCCGTGGACCGTGCCGGCACGGAGAACCTCCTCATCGCGGCCCGACGCGCCGGCGTCGAACGCTTCCTTTACGTCTCCGGTGCCGGCGTCGGGCAGGGGCGCCCGGAGCCTTGGTTCGCGGCGAAGGATCGAGCCGAGGCGTCCGTCCGCGGGAGCGGCCTCTCATTCGTGAACCTTCGATCCTCGTGGGCGTACGGCGAGGGCGATCGAGCGCTGAACCGCATCGCCCGCATCGCGCGCTTCTCCCCCATCGTGCCGGTGCTCGGTTGGAACCGGCAGAAGGTCATGCCAGTGTGGGCGGGCGACGTCGGGGAAGCGGTCGCGCGAGCGTTCGAGCGCGACGAGGCGTGGGGTCGCACGCTCGAGATCGGGGGTCCCGAGGTCCTCACGATGCACGAGGTGGTACGGACACTCATGAACGTTCTCGGGAAGCGTCGACTCCTCGTGCCCCTCCCCAAGCCGATCGCGAAGCTCGCGACGGCGCCGCTGACGGTTCTTCCGAACCCACCGCTGACCCCGCGTGCGGTCGACTTCGCCACCGGCGACGCGATCGTCGACGACGCCTCGCTGCGCGAAGTGCTCGGGCTTCACCCGACCCCGTTGGCCGAAGGGTTGACGCGCTATGCCATCGGCTGAGCCGATCCTGGCAGCTCCGACGAGAAGGACGCCTCGCCTCGCCGAGGAAGGCTCGGGGTTGATCGGGATGGTCATGGGTCTGGGTCTCACCGGCCTGCTACTGGTGAATGGCGCGGACGAACCAACCGACCGTGCTTCGAGCTACCTGGGAGCGCTTGCTCTCGGCATCGTCGCCACTCTCCCCGGTGCCTTGGCGATGCTCGGTCGCCGGAGACCGTCTCTCTTCCTCGCCGCCGGGCTGCTCGGCATCCCGGTTTGCTTCATCTCGATGGGCGGAGCAACCCTTCCACTCCTCCTCCCTACGGGGATGGCCTTCGTGGCATACGGCCGACGCTCCGCCGACGCGATCCCGCGCGTCTACCCCACGATCATCGCCCTGAACGCTGTTGTGATCGGGATCCTTTCCTTCGTGGTGCTCTTGGCGCACGAGGACCCCCGGTGCCGGGCAATCGAGAACGGGACGACCTGTTCGAGCGACGTCGTTACGGCGCCCGAAGCCGCGGCGAGCCTCGCACTGTCGGCGCTCGCGATCGCCTCCTCGTGGACGCTTGCTCGTCCTCGCCTCGATGAACCCGTTCCGCAGATGCCCTGGCCGCGCCCCGTCGCACCCGAGAGGCCGGGCGACTCTGGACCGTGAGGAAGCGACCCCGGTTCGAGATAGGCTTGCCGCTGGCCGTCCTCGGTGCGCTGGCGACCACCTTCTTCGTCGCATCCACCGCCTTCGTTGGCATCGGTCAGACGGAAACGGACTGCTCCTATTGCGACTTCCATCCCATGTTCTTCGCCTTCGCGATCCCAGCCGTGATCGGCTCCTGGCTCGGGGTATGGGCATGGCGGCAACGTCGATGGATTCTCGCGAGCTTGGGATTCCTCCTCTCGATCGCCGCGCCGGTGGGCTATCTCATCGAACTGACTGCTCCGATCGCTATCGGCCTGATGATCGCATCACTGATCCGGGCGTGGAAGGCGCGGCGCTACGACGTTACCGAGAGCGGCGTTAGCGGCCCGTAAGGACAACCCGCGCGAGGTTCACGCCGTAGTGGTAGGCGAGGTCGACGTACGAGGGCTCATCGAGCACGAGGATGTCGGCGCGGGTGCCGGGCGCGAGTGACCCCACCTTCCCTTGACGGGAAAGCGCAGCTGCGGCGTGACGTGTCACACCGAGGATCGCCTCTTCGGGCGTCATCTTCAGATGCGCGCATGCGAGCGCGACGACGAGCTGGAGGTTCTCGCTGTACGACGTGCCCGGGTTGAAATCGGTCGACAGCGCAACGCGAACGCCGCGTTCGATGAGCATCCGCGCCGGCGCGAACGGGAAGCCGGTCATCATCGAAGCGCCCGGGATCAGGACCGCGACCGCTCGCGTCCGCGCCAGCGCTTCCGCATCCTCTTCGGTCGCGTGCTCGAGATGCTCTGCGCTCACCGCTCCGAACTCCGCTGCGATGGCCGCTCCCCCACTCCGCTTCAGCTGCTCGGCGTGCACCTTCAAGCCGAGTCCTTCCGCCCGCGCTGCGCGAAGGATGCGACGGGTCTGCTCGACGGTGAACGCGCCTTCGTCGCACCAGACATCGCAGAACTCCGCTAGGTTGCCGAGCCCCGGAATCATCCCCTCAGCGACCAACGTGGCGTATCCGTCGGGGTCGTCCGCGTACTCGTCGGGGACCACGTGCGCGCCGAGGAAGGTGCGGACGACCTCGGACTGATGGCCGACGGTCGCAGCCACTTCGAGCAAGCGCCGCTCGTGCTCGGGGGTGAGGCCGTAGCCGCTCTTGGATTCGACCGTAGTAACTCCGTGCGCGAGGAAACGGTCGAGCCGCTCTCGCGCGAGCTTACGCAAATCCTCATCACTGGCAGCGCGCGTAGCAGCGACGGTGGAGCGAACGCCGCCGGCTTTGTAGGGCTCACCGCGTAGGCGCGCCGCGAATTCCTCGGACCGATCGCTGGCGAAGACGAGATGCGTGTGGCAATCCACCAGCCCCGGCAGCACCGCTCCCCCACCCGCGTCGACCTCGTGGGCATCGGGCGCGACCTCGACGGCGCCGCGAAGGTCGCGCTCGGGCCCGGCCCACACCACGCGGCCCTCGAAGCCGGCGACCGCGCCGCGATCGATCAGGCCGAGCGGGCCATGGCCGAGCGCGGGATCACAGGTGACGACCTGCGAGGCGCCGGTGACGACGAGGTCGGCCTTCACGCGTCCTGCATCGGGATGCGCACGCCGCGCTCTCGAGCGACCTCGATCGCTCGCTCGTACCCGGCGTCTGCGTGGCGCATCACCCCGGTGCCGGGATCGTTCGTGAGCGTCAGCTCGAGCCGCCGGTCGCCGTCGGCCGTCCCATCGGCGACGACGACCACACCGGCGTGGATCGCCTTTCCCATGCCGACGCCGCCCCCGTGATGAACGCTCACCCACGTCGCGCCACTCGCGGTGTTCAGCAGCGCGTTCAGGATGGGCCAATCGGCGATCGCGTCGGAGCCGTCCCGCATCGCCTCCGTCTCGCGGTACGGCGACGCGACGCTCCCCGCGTCGAGGTGATCGCGTCCGATCACGATCGGCGCGTTGATCTCACCACTTCGGACAAGGTCGTTGAACGCGAGACCGGCGCGCTGCCGCTCGCCGTAGCCCAGCCAGCAGATGCGCGCGGGAAGCCCTTGGAACTGAACGCGTTCTTGCGCGAGCTTCAACCATCGCTGCAGTCCGTCGTCGTCGGGGAACAAGCCGGCGACGGCCCGGTCGGTCGCGGCGATATCGGCGGGATCGCCCGAGAGCGCCGCCCAGCGGAAGGGCCCTTTCCCTTCGCAGAACAGCGGCCTGATGTACGCGGGTACGAAGCCGGGATACGAGAACGCATCTGCGAAGCCGCCCTTGAGTGCCTCGCCGCGCAGGTTGTTGCCGTAGTCGAACACCTCGGCACCGGCGTGCGCGAGATCGACCATCGCCCGGCAATGCACGGCCATCGAAGCGCGGGCTTCCTCGACGTAGCGCTGCGGATCCTTCGCGCGGAGCTCCGCCGCTTCCTCGACGGTGTGCCCCTGCGGGACGTAGCCGTTCAACGGATCGTGCGCGGAGGTCTGGTCGGTGACGACGTCCACGGCGAATGCGCGCCGCTTGATCTCGGTGAACACGTCGGCGGCGTTCCCCACGACGCCGATCGATACGGCCCGGCCCTCTTCGCGCGCGTCCTCGGCGCGGTCGATCGCGTTGTGGAGGTCGTCGGCTACCTCGTCCAAGTAGCCACCCTCGATCCGGCGATGGATGCGTGCCGGATCGACGTCGGCGCAGAGCGCCACACCCTCGTTCATCGTGATCGCGAGCGGCTGCGCGCCGCCCATCCCGCCGAGCCCCGCCGTCAGCACGACCCGGCCCCGGAGCGTGCCGCCGAAACGCTGGTCGGCGATCGCCCGGAACGTCTCGTAGGTGCCCTGGAGGATGCCTTGCGTGCCGATGTAGATCCACGAGCCTGCCGTCATCTGACCGTACATCGTCAGGCCGGCGGCCTCGAGCTCCCAGAACGTCTCCCAGTCCGCCCAGTCGGGCACCAGCATCGAATTCGCGATGAGCACGCGCGGAGCGAATGGGTGCGTCCGGAAGACGCCGACCGGCTTCCCCGACTGAACGAGCAGGGTCTCGTCACCCTCCAGGCCGCGGAGCGAGGCCACGATCGCGTCGAAGCTCGCCCAGTTGCGCGCCGCCTTGCCGGAGCCGCCGTAGACCACGAGGTCGTCGGGCCGCTCGGCCACATCAGGGTCCAGGTTGTTCATGAGCATCCGCAGCGCGGCTTCCTGCGGCCAGCCCTTGCAGGAGAGCTCCGAGCCTCGGGGCGCGCGGACGACGCGGGCGCTCATCGAAGCTCACCCACCGCGCCCTCAACCGCGTTCACCAGCGTCCCGTTGCGAGCCAGCTCCCGAACGGCGTCGATGTCCGGCGCGAGGAAACGATCCCGGTCCATGAACGCGACGCGCTCTCGGATCGCCGAACGCGCTGCGGCCGACGCGCGCGAAGGCTCCAGCGGCGCGCGCAGGTCCAGCGCCTGCGCCGCGAGCAATGCCTCGATCGAAACCACGGCTTCGGCGTTCGCGACCGCCTTCAACGCCTTTCGCCCGGCGTCCCATCCCATGCTCACATGGTCCTCCGTCGTCCCCGAGGTCGGGATCGAATCGACCGACGCCGGCACGGCCAGCCGTTTGGACTCGGCGACCATCGCCGCCTGCGTGTACTGCGCGAGCATGAACCCCGAGTTCACGCCCGCCTCCGGCGCGAGGAACGCCGGTAGCCCGTTGGAGTGCGCGGGGTCGAGCATGCGGTCGCTACGGCGTTCGCTGATCGACGCTACCTCGCTCGCGGCGATGGCAATCATGTCCAGCGCGAACGCGAGCGGCTCGCCGTGGAAGTTGCCGGCGCTCTCGACCGCGCCCGACTCGTGCAGGACGACCGGGTTGTCGACCTCGCTCGCAAGCTCGCGCTCGACGACGGAGCGCGCGTACGCGAGCGCGTCCCGGCAGGCGCCGTGTACTTGCGGAGCGCATCGCAGTGAGTACGCGTCTTGGACCGCGTGCGCGGTCGTCCGGTGCGACCCGATCACGTTCGAGCCGGCCGTCAACCGTCGCAGGTTCTCCGCGGACGCGAGCTGCCCTGGGTGGGGCCGGAGCGCGTGGATGGCTTCCGCGAACGGCCGGTCGGTCGCGAGGAGAGCCTCGACGCTCATCGCGCACGCGACGTCGGCCGTCTTCAGGGTGCGCTCGAGGTCGTTCACGGCCAGGCACGCCATCGCAAGCATGCCCTCGGTGCCGTTCACGAGCGCGAGGCCTTCCTTCGCCTCGAGCGTGAGCGGCTCGAGCCCGGCATCCCGCAGCGCGTCCGACGCCGCCGCGCGGGCTCCGTTGATGCGAACGGTTCCTTCGCCGATCAAAGCCAGAGCGCAGTGCGCCAGGGGCGCCAGGTCGCCGGATGCCCCGACCGAACCGTGCGCGGGCACCACGGGGAGGATGCCCCGGTTGAGAAGCTCCACGATCTGCTCGACGAGTCGCGGACGCACTCCGGCGTGCCCGGCCGCAAGCGTGCGAGCTCGGAGGAGCATCATCCCCCGCACGACCTCCGCCGGCATGTCCTCGCCGGTGCCTGCGGCGTGGGAGCGGACGATCGCGCGCTGAAGCTCTTGGATAGCGGCCGGTTCGATGCGGACGTTGGCGAGCGCGCCGAACCCGGTCGTGATGCCGTAGACGACGTCTCCTCGTGCGACGGCCTCCTCGACGATGCGTCGAGCCGGCGCCATACGCGCAGCCACACCCTCGGCGAGCTCGACCTTGGTTCCCTCGCGCCCAACGGAAACGACGTCACCGATGGTCAGCGGCTCGCCGGACAACGCGACGCTCACGCTCGGATCGCCACCCCGCACGCGAACGCCAGCAAGACCGAGCACGCCGTGCGCACTGTCGCGTCCCCCAGATCGGCGGTCGGATCGAGCTCGGTGATGTCCAGTCCGGTGACGAGCGGCGAGTGGCCGAGCCGGAACGCGCCGCGGCTCAGGTCGGCCGGCAGCAAGCCTCCCGGCATCGCGGCCGGGGCACCCGGGGCGAGTGCTCGCTCCAAGCAGTCCAGATCGACGTCGACCCAGATGCGCCGGGCGCCGGCCGCCTCCAGCTTGACGAGCGCGTCGTCGACGATCGCATCGATCCCCAACGTGCGGACCGCGCCGGGAGAAACGACGTGGATCCCGGCGTCGGCGGTGTAGCGAGCGTAGGCCGCGGCGTTGGAGAAGCCGTGTATCCCGATCTGCACGACGCGGTTCCCCGGAATGCCACCCTCGATGAGCTGCCGAACCGGCGAGCCGTTGGTGGCGCCGTTCTCGTCCGTGTCGCGGACGTCGTGGTGTGCATCGAAGGTGATCAGCGCGTCGGCCCCGGCTCCCCGGGCACCCCCGACGGTGATCGAGTTGTCGCCCCCCATGACCGCCACCGGCGCCTCGGTCTGGGCCCTGATCGCCCCGACCACGTCCTGGACGTACGTCTGGAATTCCTCAACGGCGATCGCGATCGAGCGCGGCATGTCGCCCAGGTCGAAGACCCTCAGCCCGTCGAGGGAGACATCGAAATCGCTCGAATAGGTGGAGAAGCGTTCCAGCGACCTGCGGATCGCCTGCGGCGCGAGATCGCATTGCGCCCGGGAGATGGAGCCGCCCGCATATGGGGCCCCGAAGACGACGAAGCTCGCGTCGTCCTCGCGGCCGTCGGCGAGCCAGTCGGCTGCGCGATGGAAGTTCGGGTCGCGAAACGAAGGCGGCGTGGGCCGGTCGGCCGGGAGGACGCGGGGCACGGTGGACAGATCCACGCTGCTCATCCTACCCGCGAGCTCGCGTTGGGCCGGCCGGCGGAAGGCGTTCGCACCGCCCCTCGGGGAGCCGTATCATTCATGCGTAGGAACACGACGCACGGAGGCCGGGGGCACCGTGACGCAGACCGTTCTCCCTCTTCCCATCCTCGACCGCCGCCCCGCACCCCAGCGGAGCGAGCGCGGCACGACCTGCACCGACCTTCCACCGGCCTCGGATCCGCGGCTCGTCGAGCGCGCCGCCGCGGCCAGGCAAGCGTTGGACGACCAGGTCGTGATCCTCGGCCACCACTACCAGAAGGAAGAGGTCATACAGTTCGCGGACGCCCGCGGGGACTCCTACAAGCTGGCCCAGTTCGCCGCCGAGGCGGGAGCGCCGTACGTGATCTTCCTCGGCGTCCACTTCATGGCCGAATCGGCCGACATCCTCACCGCGGACTGGCAGCAGGTGATCCTGCCGGACCTCGCCGCGGGATGCTCGATGGCGGACATGGCCGAGATCGGTCAGGTCGAAGAATGCTGGGCTGTGCTGCAAGACATCGCCCCCGGCGACGTCGTTCCGCTGACCTACATGAACTCCTCGGCCGACATCAAGGCGCTGACCGGTCGCGAGGGCGGCGCGATCTGCACGTCCTCGAACGCCGCCGCCGCGATGCGGTGGGGCTTCGACCGAGGCTCCAAGGTGCTGTTCCTCCCCGACCAGCACCTGGGACGGAACACCGCGGTGTGGATGGGGATGTCGCTCGACGACTGCGTCGTGTGGGATCCGCATCGGGCGATGGGCGGTCTCACCGAGGATCAGATCCGGGCCGCGAAGGCGATCCTCTGGAAAGGCCATTGCTCCGTCCATCAGCGCTTCCAGCCCGAGCACGTACACAAGGTTCGCGAACGTATCCCCGGCGTTCGGGTGATCGTCCACCCCGAGTGCCGCCATGAGGTCGTGCAGCTCGCCGACGAGGTGGGCTCGACCGAGGGGATCCTCCGAGCGATCGCGGAGGCGCCGGCGGGTTCGGCTTGGGCGATCGGCACCGAGCTCAACATGGTGCGACGGATCGCCAAGGACAACCCCGACAAGACCATCGTCTTTCTCGAGGAGACGGTGTGCTTCTGCGCGACGATGAACCGCATCGACCTGCCGCACCTGGTCTGGGCGATGGAGAACCTGCTCGAGGGCCGGGTCGTGAACCGCGTCACCGTCGACCCGGAGATCGCCCGATGGGCGCGAGTCGCATTGGAGCGGATGCTCGAGATCCATTAGCTCCAAGCGCGAACGATCGCCGTTCCTCCTCTAGAGCCAGGCTTGGAAGAACTCAACCATCGACGCGAAAGCCGGATCGCTCGTCGACCAGGCGTGAGCCGAGCCGGTGCCGACTGTAGTCACGGTCTCCACCTCGACGCCATAGCCCAGCAGCCGATTCCTGAGGTTGGTCATCTGGGACGCAGGCACGAGAGCGTCATTGCTGTGATGCGCCAGGAAGGTCGGCGGATCGGAGGCATCAACGTGATTGATCGGCGAGACATCCTTGAGCCGGAGCGTGCATCCGTTTCCCGTGCAACCGCCGGGTGAGGCGAAGCAACCCGAGAGATGACAGTTGCCTCCAAACTTCTGCGCCTTCGCGCTCGCATATTCCTCAACTATCAAGGGATTACACGCCGAGTTAGGGCAGTCTTGGGTGGTCATTAGATTTGGCAGCCCGGTCGGGGACGAAAACCCTGCAACGGCCTTGGTGTCGACCGTCGAGCGGTAGGCCTGGAGAAGCGCGAGATGCGCGCCGGCAGAGAACCCGGCCAGTCCGACGTGGTTCGGATCCACGCCGTTCGTCGCAGCATTGTTCTTGACCCACGCGACGGCGGTCTGCACATCGATGGGTTCGTCGAGCCAGAGCTGCGATGAGGACGTACGATATTCGATGTTGAACGCGACCCATCCGGTAAGTGCGGCGAAGCTCGATGCGAAAGACGCGAAGCTGGCCTTCGAGCCACCGTCCCAGCCCCCGCCGTGGATGAAGATCACGGCCGGGACGTTCGAGCCGCCGGTTGTAACGTCAAGAACTTGGCCCGGCTGGGAGCCGTAGGGGACATTCTTGATCACGGCCGCGGACGCGGGAACGGGGATCGCGAAGAATGAGAGTACAAGTATGAGAACAGCGAGTCGTCGCATGCGGATGCAAGCCCTCTGGGTGTGATCGATCGCGACTTGAATTGGTGGTGCGCCATCCATAGAACGGCGCGTAAACCAAACAGTGCCGGTTGGCGTCGGATCTGCTGTCGATCACGCTCGACGAGGAAGCGGCTCCGTCACCGTTGATCGAAGAATCGGCTCCGTTCGCAGTCGCTTGAGTTCAAAGCCGGACAAGCTTCGATCCGCGGCAAAACGTCGACGGACATAGGCATCCATGGTTGCGAACGCGTCACCCGCTCGAGATCTCGGGCCGTTGGTCCCAGTGAAAGCGTTCGTCGTTTCCGCGGGCGCCCACTGCTGTTACGCTCGCATCACCGGTGCGTATCGCCGTCGTTCCCGAAGCCGCCTCTGCCGGCGAAGAGCGCGTTCCTGCTCGGATCCGCGCGTTCGTCTGGCTGTTCCTCGCCGCCTTCGCGTTGTGCGGGTTCGCAAAGATCGAAGCGTGGCCGCTCACGGGCTGGCGTCTCTTCAGCGAGCTGCGCCACGAGCGCACCATCTCGTGGCGAGCCATGGGGGTGAGCGGGTCCGGAGCGGAGGCGAGGTTCTCCTTCGGAGACCTGCCGGCCGGCTATCACTGGGGAGCGAACCTCCTCAGCGCCTTCGCGTCGATGCCGGCATCCGAGCAGACCGCCGTATGCGACGCATGGACCCACGCCGCTCGCGGCCGGGGTCTCGACGTTGCTGCCATCCGCGTCTACCGGCTGGAGCGCGTCGTCTCCGATCGCGTCGGAAGCCGCGGAGCACCCGAGGAAGCAGCGACCCTCATGTTCACGTGTGGGGACGGAAGCATCCGGGCGGAGGCTTCCGGTGGGTAGCCGCGTCGAGCGCTGGATATTCGCCGCCGGGGCACCGGAACGGCTCGCGGCGCTCAGGATCGGACTGTGCGCCGTTCTCACGTGGCGGCTCACGCGTGGGGTTTTCGTGGACCTGGCCGGCCAGCCGGCCGAGCTGTTCCGGCCGCGCTCGTTCATGAACCTGCTCTCTTCGCAGCCGGACCGCGGGATCGTGATCGTGATTCAGATCGCCGGCATCGCCGCCGGAGCGCTCGCGACGGTCGGGCTCTTCGCTCGGGCAACGCTTCCCGTGGCCTGGGTCGCCGGCATGCTGCTCAACGGGATGGTCACGAGCAACGGGAAGATCATGCACAACGACGTGATGCTCTTGCTCTGCCTCGTGCCGCTGCTGATCGCGCCGATCGGCGACGCATGGTCGCTCGACGCGCGGCGCAAAGGCCGGACGGCCTCGGCTTCGGTGCGGTACGGCTGGCCGGTCCGGACCGCCATGCTCGTTGTGGTCGGGGCCTATTTCTTCACGGGTTTCGCGAAGCTCGTGACCTCGGGCCCGGCGTGGGCCACGAGCAGCAACATGCGCTGGGTCCTGTATCTGTCCAGCGACTCGCAGGCATCGCCCAATCCGTTCGCGCTGTTCGTCGCCGATCGCGCCTGGCTGGCGCATATCGTCGCGGCGGGGACGTTGCTCATCGAGCTGTCGTTCCCGCTCGTGCTGTGGAAGACGAAACTCAGAGTTCCCTACGCGCTCGGCGCGGCAGGGCTCCACGGCGGGATCTGGCTTGCGATGCGGCTCGACTACTTCGCGATGGCTGCGACGGCCGTGATCGTTCTGATCGATTGGCCGGCGGTTCTGTCCCGTGGGAGAAATGCAAGAGGGGGCAGGCCAGGGCCCCGCCCCCTCAGCAATTTCGAACCGTTCTCGAGGGCTGGCTCGGAATCACCCGCTGGGGACGGGTGAAACCCTCACCGGTTCGGTCTCTCGAAGCCGCGAGCGCATCCCCTTGGTTCCAGGGCGACCCGGGGAAGCACCAGCCGCTCGGTAGGTAATACGGGGGGTCTCTCGGCTTCTTACGGTACCCGGCCGGATACTCTTCGCAGCGAATCGACGACGCTTAAGGCGTCGGAGGAGGCCCCGACGATCGGTGGCGTATCACAACGCCCGCGGGCAGCTCGGTCTCCTGCTCCGGCGCCACCTCACACAGGTTGAGAGGGCATGGGATGCAGCGTTGGACTTCGATCACGTCGACGCCCAACACCCCGACGGACAATCCGTCGCACCACCTGGATACCTTCGCCTGGGCAGTGAAACCGGCGACAACCGACACGACCACGAGGCAAAGTATTAGGGTCGCGAAGGTCCTACGCATCGTTCACCACCGCGCACAAGCGCGCCGCGCCTCGACAGAGTGCGTTGCCCACGAGGCCCCCAAGATGGTTCTCAGGTTGATCGCCCTCGTCGTACTTCGAAAGCTGGTGGTTGACATCGATCAGCGGCCTATCGGGGTTGCCACTCGGCACGGTCACGTCGTTGTAGACCCCGCCCGGGCCAACGCTGTTCTGCATAAACGGTCCGTTCACCTGGGATCCGCCACCGGATCCCTCGGCCCCGATCGAACCGACGTCGGTGTCACTCCCCAGCGCCTCAGGACTCGCGGTCACGCTGGACGTGCGATCGACGGAGGTCCCTGAAACGAGGGCGCCTGGGGCGTCCCTCCCCTCCGCGCTGGAGCCTGCCCCCGCTCCCGCTATGCCAATCACGGCGATGATGACCGCGGCAGCGGCGGCGACGCCCGTTTGCGCGGCCTGCTGCAATACGTCGGCCCCGCCGCCGACGCCGTTCCTGCGGGTCATCTTGTCCCACCGGACGCGGATGCCGAGCGCGACGCCGAACATGCCTTCGCCGACCGTCTGAAGCCGTTCCTTGAGGCTCCGGCGCGCGCGGTGCAGCAGCGCATCGGCCGCGTTGCGTCCGATCCCCATGCGCCGGCCGACCTCTTCGGGCGTCAGGCCGTTCAGCGAATGGGTGATCGCTGTTTGGTGTCGCACCGGGAGTCCTTGGATCGCGCTGCGCACGGCGTGTGTCCGCTGGCGCCGCGCGACCTCCTCGGTGGGATCCTGATCGGGGTCCTGGAGCTCGCCGGCGTCGTCCAGCGGCACGATGTGCGGTGTCGTCCGCCGGTAGCGGTCGATCAGGAGGTTACGTGCGATGCGGTTGAGGAGCGGGTCGAGTCCGGTCCCGTTCACGCCCCAGCGGCGGATGTGGACGAACGCTCGCACGGCGGCGTCCTGAGCGAGATCTGCAGCCTCTTCCGGCGTGCATCCCCGCGCACGGAACATGCGCCGTAGCCGATCGAACGTCTGCGCGTACGCCTGCTGTAGCTCGTCCGGCAGATCAGGTTCGAGGTATCGAGCCTCGACGGACAGGGCCGCCTCACCCCCACACGACCTACGTTGGCCGGTCGCAAATCCCCCAAAGCGCGCATCCAGGTCACCCCGACACGCGCAGCGGTCGAACTGTACAGCCATTCGCCCGAATCCGTAAAGATGTCCTCAGCATCCAAATCGAGACGGAACGGTACCCAACGCCTGATAGGTCGGGACCTGGGGCGCGTGGGGAGGGTTTAGGCGATTCGCGCGAGGAAGGCTCGGTCAGGCGTCGGAGCTCTTGCGGAAGCCCTCGACGCCTTCCTGGAGGGTGTCCCAGGCGAGCACGGCACACTTGATCCGGACGGGGTACTTGACGACCCCCTTCAGCGCTACGAGGTCGCCGAGCGCGTCGTCGTCGGCGCCTTCCTTGCCGGCCATCATCCCGCGGAACTCGAGGACGAGACCCTCGACGTCGTCGATCTTCATGCCCTTGATCTTGTCGGTGAGCATCGACGCCGAAGCCTGCGAGATCGAGCAGCCCTGCCCCTCGAACGCGGCGTCTTCCACGACCCCATCGGCCAGCTTGACCCGGACGGAGATCTCATCTCCGCACAGCGGGTTGTTGTGGAGCAGGTCGATGTCGGCACCGTCCAGCGGCCGCTTGTTCCGCGGGTTGCGGTAGTGGTCGAGGATGACCTCGCGGTACAGATCGTCGAGCGACATGGCGCGAAGTCTACCGTGGGCGGGGCCTGGCCAGCGCGGCAGCGATGGTTCGCGCGAGTTCTTCGGGTCGTTGCTCGATATCGGTCTTCGTGACGTGGATCACGAGCCAGCCGAGAGCGGTGATGCGGTTGCGCCGGGTGAGGTCGTGCTCCCATTGCGCCCGGCCCGAGTGCCAGCGATAGCTGTCGACCTCGATCGCGAGCTTTTGTTCGGGGTAGGCGAAGTCAACCGTAGCGAGGTGGCGTCCGTGGTCACGGATCTGGTGTTGGCGCGCTGGGACCGGGAGCCGGGCCCTTCGCACGAACCGCGCGAACCGCGTCTCGAGGGTGCTCTTCGGGGTGACATGGCCGGGCTGGCGCGCGTCGAGAAGGCTGCGGATCGCAGCGATCCCGGGGCGGCCGGGCTTGGCGAGCGCATCAAGCCGCCAGCGGAGCCGCCGGTTCGAGGTGAGTGATCGCCGTAGTGCGTCGTCGAGCGCCTCCTCGAGCACATCTTTCGAAAGGACGGCGCCGAGGTCGATCAGCGTGCGGGTCACCGTCGTCACCGGTATCGCATCGACCACGGTCACATCGACACTTGGAAGGAGGACCGCCTCGTGAATCACGATGCCCTTCCGAACCCGACGCCTTCCTCTCGGGACGGTTATCTCGAGCACCTTCGATTCCACGCCCTCCAGCCGACCGACCCGACCCGCCGCTCGGTGCGAAGCGGCAGCATCGTTGCCGCTCGACAGACAGGCAGCGAGAAGCTGCTGCCGCCACGTTGTCGGAGAGCCGACCAGGCGATAGACGCCGCTGTATTGCTCCTCCCATCGACCGTTCGCGAGGCGCCATCGGATCATTGCTCGCGTCGCGCCCAAGCGCGCAGCGTCGGCTCGCGTGATTAAGCCGTATCGTGCTGCGGCCCAGCGGGCCAGCGCCGCATCGACACCTTCTTGCGTTGAAAATGGCTGTAGAGCGACCATCATCAACGCAAGAACAACATTTCGTCGCAGCGCGCGCGTCGGAACGCGACGGCATCGCGGGGGTCACGGGAATCTGCTCAATCGGAGCAGGGGGCGCGCGGGTCTGGCGCGGGGTCCGAGGCTAGAACGGCAAGCCGGTCGCCATCCGTTCCCGCGCCATACCGACTGCGGCCACGAGCGCGTCAACGTCCTCGTTCGTGTTGTACACGTAGAACGAGGCGCGGGTCGTCGCCGGAACGTTCAGGCGCC
>JBKKCR010000231.1:0-7202 GCA_046712825.1 Actinomycetota bacterium
CGCATGGGCATCGTCCCCCAGGAGAACAACCTGGACGAAGAGGTGTCGGTGATCGAGAACCTCCTGATCTATGCGCGCTACTTCGGCATCCGGAAGCCGTCAGCCGAGCCTAGGGCAGACGAGTTGCTCGAGTTCGTGCAGCTCACAGACAAACGCGACTGGAAGATCCCCCGGCTGTCGGGGGGGATGAAGCGCCGGCTGCTTATCGCCCGCGCGTTGATGAACGAGCCGGAGATCCTCATCCTCGACGAGCCGACGACCGGGCTCGACCCACAGGCGCGGCATCTCGTGTGGGAGAAGCTTCGGACCCTCAAGCGCGGCGGCGTGACGCTGATGCTCACGACGCACTACATGGAGGAGGCCGCGCAGTTGTGCGACCGAGTCGTGATCATGCACGAGGGGAAGATCCTCGTGCATGGATCCCCGCGCGAATTGGTCGCGGCGCACACGACGCGGCAGGTCGTGGAGGTGTTCGAGCCGCCCGAAGAGATCCAAGCGTCTCTGAGCTCGTTCGACGGCCTCGCACGGCATGTGGAACGGCTCGCCGACCGCTGGATCTTCTACACGGACGACGGCGACGAGATGCTCGGCAAGGTTCGAACGCTCGCGATCGATCCCGGGTCGGTTTGGCTTCGGGGCGGCACCCTCGAGGATGTGTTCCTCGCGCTGACCGGGAGGAGGTTGGTCGAATGACCGTCGCCACGGAGACCCGGACGCTCACGCGCGCTCCACGGGTTTCGCTCGGCTACGCGTGGGGTTACTGGCTCCGCAACTGGGCGATCTTCAAGCACACCTACCGACTGAGCCTCCTGGCCTGGTTCATCGAGCCGGTCATCTATCTGGTCGCGATGGGCTTCGGCCTGGGGGAGTATCTGGAACGCGTTCAAGGCGTCGAGTACGTCGATTTCATCGCGCCCGGACTCGTGGCTCTGTCGGTGATGTACGGCGCGACGTTCGAGACCACTTGGAACACGTACTTCAAGATGGAGCGGGCCCGCATCTACGATGCGTGCGTCTCCGCGCCGCTCAGCGCCGAGGATGTGGCGCTCGGCGAGTCTCTGTGGGGAGCGACCCGCGCGGCGATCTACGGCGGCGCCTTCATCGTTATCGCGCTGCCGTTCGGCGTCTTCCATTCCTGGTGGGGGCTGGCGGCGCCGGTCGCGCTCGGCTTGATCGGGCTGATGTTCGCGATCCTAGGGCTGTCGTTCACGTACTGGATCTCGGTGGTCGACTACCTCTCGTACTACTGGACGCTCTTCCTCACTCCGATGTTCATGTTCTCCGGCATCTTCTTCCCGCTCGACCGCCTGCCCGGGTGGGTCCAAGGGCTCTCCTGGTGTATGCCGCTTCGACACGCCGTGGACCTCATGCGCGCGCTGCTGGTCGACGGCGACCCCGGCGCCGCGGCGGGCGCAGCGGCGTGGATCATCGTGGTGACCGGCGCTCTATTCGTCCTTCCGCTGAACCTGCTCCGGAAGCGTCTCGTTCAATAGATGGAAAGAACGCGCTGGGTTCCTACCCCGTTACGCGAACCGTAACGAGGCCGGCGCCGGTGTTCTCGAGGGTCAGCAGCGGCGCGTTCGCGGCCGACATCACCACGGCCGGCCCGGAAACGCTCACCGAGTAGGCGCCGCCGTAGTGGCGGGCGACCGGGACGAAGATCTCGGTCGGCGCGCCGATCGCCGGATCGGCCAGGAAGGTGAGGACGAACTCCTTCGTCTCGAGATCGAACGAGAACGCGGTCGGGGTGCCGGCGACCGCTTGTGGATACGTCCGGATGAGCACGTCGGCCTTCGCCTGCTTCAGCGACCCGGGCCGGTCGAGATCGTTCGCGAACAACCCTTGGATGCCACCCGTGCCGGTCGTCGTCGGGTCGGACCATTCGCCGTAGTGCCACCAGTGCCACGACACCATGTACCGGTCGGCGAGCTCCGCCATGCGAGCCACGATCTCGAGGTTGTCGGTCGCTCCGAACTCGGTGAGGAACTCGGCCGAGTCGTTGCGGATCGCTGCGCTCCGCTCCATCTGGAACACGAGGTCGTTCATGACCGGACACAACGGGTCGTCCCCGTCGTCGAGCTGCGGCACGAGCCCGCCGACCAAGCAGTAGGCGTGGAAGCTCAGCCCAAGATTCGCGCCCGGGTCTTTCAACGGCGAGAGCAGCCCCACCGAGTTCACGGTCCCGTTGTTGGTGATCACGTTCGCGTCCCACCAGATCATCCCCGAGGGATCGACCTCGCGGATCCCTTCGATCACATGCTCGTAGAACGGTTGCAGGAAGAGAACGTCGAACAGCGGGCACGACAGCGGATTGGCGCACGTCGCGGTTTGGGTGCCGGGCCACGGCTCGTTGAAGAGCCCGTACCCGAGCAGGTTCGGCTCATCGGCGAACCGCTCCGCGGTGTGCCTCCAGAAGTCCCGGTACTCGTCCCAGAGCCCGAACTCGTCGAGCCAAAGGTTGTCGAACGCACGCGATGCGGCCGGGGTGAAGTAGTTGCCGGGGAACCCGCAGCAGTTGGTCGGCGGAACCTCGATCTCCGCGCCCCCCGGTAGGGCGATCGTGTTGTGCGTCGCCCAGTCGGGGAACCCCTCGCCGTCGAAGCGTTCGTTGTACATGTCTTGGTGCGAGTCGATGACGACGGTGACCCCGTACGAGCCGAGCATGTGGACGAGTTCCTCGATGCGGTCCAGGTAGGCGTCGTCGAACGTGTCCTCGACCGGCTCCGCTCCGACCCACATGGATCCGAGCCGCACGCTGTTGAGACCGTTCTCCGACAGGAACGCTCCGTCGCGCTCGTCGAAGAAGCTCTTGTCCGACGGGACGGCGTACGGGGCCGGGTAAACGCTCGACGGCGGATAGTAGGGCGAGCCCTTCCACACCGCGTTCACACCATGGAAGAAACGAACCCGTCCCTCGCCATCGCGGATGAACGGCGCGTCCGACCGGAACGGCGGGTCGAGCGCGGCCACCGACGCGGTCGATCCGGTGACCAGCACGGCCGTCAGCCCGAGAGCGATGAGTGGGACGAGCCTCTTGGGAAAGGTCATCACTCACGTCCGCAGTGGGTGCGCGGGGTCCATCCGCCCGAGCGGCGACGGTACTCCCCGGCGCTCCAGGACGCGGATCGCGAGCGGCTCCAACAGAGCCACGAGCTCTTCAGCCCTGTCCGACCCGAGTGCGACGAACGGAGCGACGGCCGTACGGTCCGTGTCGTGCTCGAGCATGCCGCGGAACTTCCCGCCCGCGTCGGTGAGCATCCCGTCCGCGTCGATGAAGTGACGCTCCCGGAGCGTTTCCTCCGCGCGCCGGAGCGACGGCTCGTCCCACGCGCGCGTCATGAAGAACGCCTCGCGCCGGCGATCCGTGAGCCCGATGTACCCGCAATGGAGATAGAGGGCTTCGACCGGGCCGACGCCGTGGCCGACCAGGACGGCGACGTGGCCGTCGCCGCGGAACTCGCGGAGCACGTTCGCCGCATAGAACATGGCGGCCAGTGGGTCCTCCGGCCACGGCTTGGCGGCGTGCGGCGCGGCGATCGGACGGCCCTCGGGCGGACAGGCCTCGACCGCCGGACGGAACAGCTCGAGGGCGCGCGTGAGGTCGGGGAGCTCGTCGCCCTCGGCCAACAGCCGCCGAAGCGTGCGCTCGGCACCCCGCAACCGGGCCGCGTACACGTCCTCCGCGGGCGCGATCGACCAGTCCACACTCTTTCGGACGAGCTCCGGATTGAAGTTGTAGAAGGTGGCGGCGACCAGATCGGAGGACACTTCGCCCATCGCCGCCGATCGGGAGCAGAAATATGCGGTCCAGCCATCCACGAGGCCGAGTTTCCCGTACTCCTCGAAGGCGTCCGCGCTGAAGAAGTTCATCGAGACCAGGGGCTCGAGCACCGAGAGGAAGCGCCGGGCGTACGGGGTGGTCATGCGAAGGACGATAGCGGACGAACCGGGCGCCGGGCCAAGAACCGGCCACGCTGGAAGAAATCCCAGGTCGCCGGCGTTGGAACCGTTGCGCGGTGTTACCCGGCGCCTCAGGTGGGAAGGATGGCTTGGATGGGGAGGATCGTGCAGACCGAACGGATCGCGACGGACTACTCCTGGCAAGAGCGTGGCTCGTGCCGAGGAGTCGACTCTGAGCTGTTCTTCCCGGCCTCCGAGGACGAGGCTATCCCGGGAAAGGCGATCTGCACGACGTGCCCCGTCCGGCTCGCATGCCTGGCTTTCGCCCTCGAGCGTAATGAGCGCTTCGGCATCTGGGGTGGTCTGACCGAGCGCGAACGCGGCCGGCTCTCCCCCACCGCCCGCGAGCAGATCGCCCGCGAAGCCTCCGCCGCGGCTTAGCCCCTAAACTGACGCCCGCATGAGCGGGCCTATCGTCATCGTCGGAGCGAGCCTGACCGGAGGCACCGCTGCGGCAACGCTCCGGGAGCAAGGCTTCGAGGGTCCGGTGTATCTGATCGGCGCCGAGCCGAGTCCACCGTACGAACGGCCGCCGCTCTCGAAGGAGTATCTCCGCGGCGAGAAGCCCTTCGAAAAGTCGCTCGTGCGGCCGGTCGAGTGGTGGGAAGCCAACGGCGTCGAGACGCGCTTCGGCGCGACCGTCGAGACGGTCGACACCGCTGCTCGCGAGGTCGTCCTCGTCGGCGGCGACCGGATCGGCTACGACAAGGTTCTGATCGCCACCGGCGTCCGCAACCGGAAGCTCAACGCGCCGGGCGTCGAGCTCGAGGGGGTGCACTCGCTGCGCACCGTCGAGGACTCCGACCGGATGCGGGCCGACGCCGAGCGCTCGAAACGCGCCGTGGTCGTCGGGATGGGCTTCATCGGCGCAGAAGTCGCCGCATCGCTCCGGACGCTCGGCCTCGACGTGACGGCGGTCGAGCCGACGCCGACGCCGCTCCATCGCGTACTCGGCTCCGAGGTCGGAGGCGCGATCGGCGCCCTGCACGCGGACCACGGTGTCCACATGCGGTTCGAGGACACCGTGGAAGCCCTCGAGGGCTCCTCGCGCGTCGAGACGGTCGTGACCAAGGCCGGTCAACGGCTCCCGTGCGACATCGTCGTCGTCGGCGTCGGGGTCGAGCCCGTCACCGATCCCGTCGCCGGTACCGACATCGAGCTGGACAACGGGATCGCCGTCGACGAGCGCTGCCGCACGAACGTCGAGGGCGTCTACGCGGCAGGCGACATCGCCAATCACTACCACCCGCTGTTCGGCCGACGCATGCGCGTGGAGCATTGGCAGAACGCCATGCGTCACGGTGCGCACGCCGCGAAGAGCATGCTGGGATCCGAAGAGCCGTACACCGAGGTGCACTGGTTCTGGTCCGATCAGTACGACGCGAACATCCAGTACGCCGGCCACCATCGTGAGTGGGACTCGCTCGTGATCCGCGGCTCGATCCCCGAACGTTCCTTCGTCGCGTTCTACGTCAAAGACGGCCTCGTCGACGGGATCGCCGCGCTCAACCGCGGCAAGGAGCTTCGGCGCGCGATGGGCATCATCAAGGCCCGGCGTCCGGTGGACGAAGCGTCGCTCCGCGACGAATCGGTCGACCTCAAGACGCTCGGCGCCTAGAACTCCTTATCAGCCGTTCCGGTCTCGGTCCTCGCCGTCGTCGTGCACGCGTTCCCGGCGCGGTCTTGCGCGGTCGACGACGGGGTCCAGGTCATGGTGCCCGTGCCGGCCGCGGTCGTCGCCGCCCCACTCTGCGTTCCGAGCGTGAACGTGATCGAGTTGCCAGACAGCACCATGGTCGACGGCGTACCTGTGGCCCCGAACGTGCGGCTATTCGAGGTGTAGTCGGTGCGGCCCAAGGCGACCGTCCCGAATGGGAGCTGCGTGGTGTTCGTGGAGTTGTAGATCGTGACCGTGTCCGCGGCGGTCACCTGGTTGAGGCGCACCACGACGTTCTGAGAGGCGCCGGTCCAGCCTGCCAAGATCGAGTTGGGGTCGATCGGCTCGCTGAAGGTGTAGGTGATCGTGTCTCCGATGTCGGCGCGCCCGACGATCGGTCCGCCGTTCGCCGTTTGGATGTCGAAGGCCGAAGGCACGGTGTTGTCGACGACTACGGAGTAGCCGGTTTGGAGCTGCGAGTTCCCCGCGACATCGGTCATCGAGATCGTGTAGTTGTAGGTCCCCGCGGGAAGCACCGCGGTTGCCGTGAGCGATGCACTCCGGCGGTTGTAGCTCACCCCCCCGACGCTGAACGATCCAGACGCCAATGCCACGGCCGTTTGAGCTACGGAGATAGCGGAAACGTCGGCCGTCGCGGTTGAGACGCCGCTCGGGGGGTTCCCTCCGTCCCCGATGTTCGCGTAGACGTAGTAGGTGCCTCCCTGCTTGATGTAGCCGGGCGAGTAGCCGACGGTCTTCGCTATCACGGACACCGAGGCGGTCGGCGCCTCCCAGTCAGACTTCGTCGAGAAGCTGTTGCCGCCGACGGGCGCCGACTTCGTCCATACGGCGAACGCCGCTCCGGCGGCAGAGACCACCAGCAGCAGCGCGAATGGGATGACGGCCCTGCGCACCGCTTAGCCCCCCGGATCCCCTCTCAGAACGCGGGGGCTGACGCGCACCAAGTGGTAGGTGGTCGTGGACCATCCGACTTCGCCGGCGTCGACGACTCCATGCGGACGCTTGCGGCTCGACTTGCCCGCCGTGCGGGGATCGTGTTTGCGGCCGCGGCGGTCGGTCAGGAGGCCCACTATGGGAACCAAGATCAACGCAACGCCGCCGAGCGGCGTCCGCGCATAACGAACCAGATGCCCGGCCACCGGGACGACGAACTCGACGCGGTGGATCCGGCTGCCGCCGACCGAGACGCCGTCGACATCCGGGCTCGGGTTGGCGTCGCCCTTGGTCGTGAAGGAGTACTGCGCATCCTGGTGGGCAACGCCCACGACGCGATGGGTGACGGTCGCTTCTTGCCCGCGGTGGCGGAAGGAGATGACGTCTCCGACCGAGATCGCTCCGGGCTCGACCGCACGAGTCAGCGCGACGGAACCGATTGGGAGCGTGCGTCCCATGCTTCCACTGGCGACGATCAGGGTCTCGAAACCGAAGAAGGTCGGGACGAAAGAGAGCGCCAAGAGGAGGGTTGCGATCGATGCGGCGGCCCACGCGAAGATGCCTAGTGCCCAAGCCGTCGTCTTGCGCATTGCCTCTTCCCCCCTAGCGGTCCTGCCGTAGCACCTTGGTG
>JBKKCR010000232.1:0-2569 GCA_046712825.1 Actinomycetota bacterium
GGATCACGATCCGCCGGCCGATCCGCACGACCCTCAACTCGCCCTGTTGGATCGCGCGGTAGACCTCGTTCCGGCCGATCCGCGTCGCCTCAGACTGTTTCGGCGACAGTCAAGGCCAGTCGCAAAGGCGGAGCTTCCTCGCCCGCCCGCTGAAGGAGTATCGACGCTCCTCTCTGATGGGGGTCAGCAGAGAGCCCTGTCGAGCGACGGTTTCCGCAAGCGGCACTCCGATGAGCGCCTATCTCCCGGCTGTCACCCTTCAGGGCTCGTCGCCGGTTCTATAACGCCTCGACGCGTCGGTCAAAGGTGCTCGGCCGGTGAGAAAGCGAAAGGCCCCTCGAGAGGGGCCTCCGCAGCACCGCTCTAGAGTCGGTGGCCGCCCGGCGAAACCGCGTCGATCGCCACGGATCGCGTGAGAGACGACGCCACCGAGAATAACTCCCTAGATCGCAGCCCCGCTAGTTCAAAGCACGGCCCCGCGTTGCTAAGGCTACGGCGCGAAATAGATCGTTCGGCCCACGTAGAAGGTTCGATTGGCGAACGTCACGGCAACAGCGATGGGCGGCTTGAAGGTAACGGACAGCCCCCTCAGTCCCCCCGACCCCGACGGGGGCGTTACGGCGAGTTTGGCCATCTCTGTTCCCCAATCGCACTCTTCCCAGGTGTGTCCCTTGAAAGTGACTTTTACGTAGGTGCCGCCGGAACCCACGCAACATGCCTTGTGCGACCCGCCCTCCTTCATGCAGGCATAAAAATTGTCGATCGGGCGGGCGGAAGCTGAAGTGAAGATGCCGGGCACAATAAGCAAGATCGCAACGACCAGTAGCGCTCGGCGCATAACTCTCCGGCGGCCCATGATCCCCCCTTGTCCCGGCTGGGGTGTCCCAGCTACGGATTCGCTGCGAATCTCTCATCCGAGGCTATTCGGGTCAATGGTCTAGCTCACACCTGAGTCCGGTATCAGATGGTTCGAGCGAATATTCCTGCGTCGTTGCCTTGCTCGAAGGCCAACTTTAGGCTCGAAAAGACCGCTAGCTGCTTTCCGGCGCACACCGCCAGACGTGCTCGTTCCCGCCGTCGAGGACGACTGATCCGCAGCGCCGGCAGGTGCTCGCCTCGAGCGCCGCGATCGCCCGTCGGTAGACCTCCCTCGCGAATGACGTTTGCGGCCGCCGAGGTGATACTTCCATCGCGCCCGCACGCACTAAGCCGCGCTTCGCCAGGCGCGCGTTTCTCGCCTCGATGGCGCGACGCTCGTGCGTCGCTCGTGATTGAGGCTGGATTCGGGCTCAAGGACGTGGCCTCTCGGCTCGGACACGTCTCCGTGCGGATGGCTGACAGCACCTACGTCGAGTTGTTCGAGGACCGGGGAAGGCGCATCGCGGAAGCGTTGGATCGTTTGGCGCGCGGACCAGATGCGGACCAGATGCGGACCACTGCATCGGCGAATGAGTGAGATGTAGCGGATGACCTGCGGTTTCCTTTGTGGCCCCAGCGGGATTCGAACCCGCGGTCTCTACCTTGAGAGGGTAGCATCCTTGGCCGCTAGACGATGGGGCCGCGCGCGGCATCCTACCAGCACGTTCGAGTGCGGAAAGCTCGCGGGCTTTGGGCTGGGGCGCCTGGATTCGAACCAGGACTAGCTGAACCAGAATCAGCCGGGCTGCCGGGTTACCCCACGCCCCAAGGGACCGTCGCATGGTAGCCAACGCCCCAGGGGCGAGCAACCATTTCGAGGGCGTTCGCGCTGCTAGGAGCCACCGCGAGCGCGCTGGAGAGCTTTCTTTATCCGCTCCATGCAGCGGTCCTTCCCCAGCAGCTCCATGGACTCGAAGAGGGGCGGGGAGACGGTCGATCCCGTGACGCCGGCCCGAACGATCTGGAAGGCGTCCTTCGGCTTCACCTCGAGTCCGCTCGCAGCTTCCTCGATGGCGGCTCGGATCACCGACGCCTCCCACGGGTCTTGTTTCTCGAGGTGCGTTTCCACTCCGGCCAGGACGTCGGTGTTCTTTGGGATCAGATACCGCTCGGCCTTCTCGTCGGGCTCCGTGTCGTGGAACAGGAACCGGAGCTGCAACGCTTCGGTGAGCGTCTGCATGCGCTCCTGGATGAGCGGCACCGCGCGGCGGACGAGAGCGCGTTCCTCTTCGGCAGGCGGATCGGTCAGGATCCCGTCCCCGACCAGGATGGGTTGGATGCGTGCGGCGAGCTCTTCGATCGACAGCGCCCGGATCTTCTCGCCGTTGAGAGCGCTCAATTTCTGGACATCGAACGCCGCCGGGTTGTGCGAGACGGCCTCGAGCGAGAACAGGTTGATCAGCTCATCCAGCGTGAAACGCTCGGTCAGTCCATCGCCGGACGACCAGCCGAGCAGCGCCAGGTAGTTAACGAGCGCTTCGGGCAGGTAGCCGTGCTCGCGGTACCACGCGAGCGAGGTCTCGCCGTGCCGCTTCGAAAGCGGTTGTCGGTTCGCGCCGACGATCAGCGGGAGATGCGCGAACCGCGGCCACGATGACCGGCCGAGCGCCCGGTAGATCAGGATCTGCTTCGGCGTCGCCGAGATCAGGTC
>JBKKCR010000233.1:0-8865 GCA_046712825.1 Actinomycetota bacterium
GTCGGGACATCGTCCTGGGAGGAGGGGAAGCGCATGAGTCTCAGCAGGCGAGCCCTAACCGGGCTCATGGCTGTTGCCCTAATCGCCTCGATCGGGGTCATGGGCACAACTCACGCGGCCGGCTTGACCGGTGAGCTCGTGGTGTTCTTCGCGGAGGGCACGACGGCGCAGCAGGTGCAGTCGGCGGTTGAAGGCGCCGGAGGCACCGTCGTGGACGTCCTCCCGCAACTCAACATCGCGAAGGTCACCACCGACAACCCACGTTTCGCGTCCGCGGTGACGGCCACCGGCGCGGTGCTGGGGATCGTAAGGAACCACTCCGTCGGAACCGACCGTCAGGGTCTCGGACATCGATTCGCGGAAGGCGAACGTCAGTCCGGCGGCGCCCTCGGCGCGAACGACGCCGGCGGCACGCAGCCCGGCGGAGTGCCGAACGGCCCGAAGGGCAAGAAGGACGGGCCCGAGACGTTCTCCTACCTCCAATGGAACATGGACATGATCGGCGCCACCCTGGACGGCGCACACGCGACCGCGACCGGCGAGGGAGTCCTCCTCGGCATCATCGACACCGGCATCGACGCGGCGCACCCCGACCTGGCACCGAACTTCAGCCACGAGCTGAGCCGTAACTTCACGACCGACATCCCGGAGATCGACGGCCCGTGCGAGGCCGAGCCGGACCAGTCCTGCGAGGACCCGGCCGACGTCGACGAGGGCGGTCACGGGACGCACGTGGCCGGCATCGCCGCGGCTGCGTACAACGGATTCGGGATCTCGGGGGTCGCACCGGACGCAACGTTGGTGAACCTGCGTGCCGGTCAGGACTCCGGGTACTTCTTCTTCTTCGAGACGGTAGCAGCGCTGACATACGCGGCCGACAACGGCATCGACGTAGCCAACATGAGCTTCTTCACCGATCCGTGGCTGTACAACTGCGAATCGGCGGACGACTACGTCGAAGGCGAGCCGACCGCGGACGAGATCGAGCAGCAGGCGACGATCCGGCAAGGCCTCCTCGATGCCGTCGAGTACGCCTTGGACGGTGGAGTGACGCTCGTCGCAGCGGCCGGCAACCAGCACATGGATCTCTCAGCACCGACGCGGATCGACACCATCAGCCCCAATTATCCGTCGGGCATCGAGCAGGAGCGCGTCGTCACCAACAACTGCCTGACCTTGCCCTCCGAGGCGCCGGGCGTTGTCCAGGTGTCGTCGATCGGCCCCTCGACGGTCAAGGCCGACTACTCGGTCTGGGGCCTCGGCTCGATCGATGTCGCGGCGCCGGGAGGCTGGTTCCGCGACTTCTACGGCACGCAGGACTTCCGCGAGCCGGAGAACATGATCCTGGCGCCGTGGCCGGCGGGCGTCGCGGCCGAGGAAGGGGTGCTCAACAAAGGCGGAAACCTGAAGGATCCGCACTTCTTCAAGAAGGACTGCGTGAACGGGAACGATTGCTGGTACTTCACGTTCATCCAGGGCACGTCCATGGCGTCTCCGCACGTTGCGGGTGTCGCAGCGCTGATCATCCAGGCGCACGGGACCCCGGACGGCAGCGGCGGGTTCGATCTCGACCCGGCGACGGTGTTCGAGATCCTGACCTCGACGGCTACCGACACGCCGTGTCCGGACCCTGCTCTCCTCGACTACACGCAAGAGGGACGGCCGGCGTCGTGGAACGCGACGTGCGAGGGTAGCGCGGACTACAACAGCAACTACGGCGACGGCATCGTGAACGCCGCTGCCGCTGTTCAGTAGCAGCTGCAGCGCTGAGGTGTTCGGGCGGGCCGTGTGGCCCGCCCGAACTACGTACGGCCCGTCAAGGCCCCAGCGCATCGAGGGCCAGTCCCAGCTCCTTCTGATCCACCCGGAACGCCTCGATCCCGGCCGTCGCGCATGCGCGCGCGAGCTTGCCATCGGCGGTCACGAGCGGCCGCCCGAGCCCTCGCGCGAGACCCGCGTAGGCGCCGTCGTAGACCGTCATCCTCTTCCGGAGCGACCAGGCCGTTTCGAGGAGCACGCCGGACGCGACGAGCACGATCGCGAGCTTCGGCAGTCGTTCGATCGTTCGCTCGGCCCCCGCGTCCGAGATCGCCTTCGCCAGCGCGAGCCCGCGTATCGCGTTCGCGACCTCGAGCAGCAAGAGGTCCGGTGCGTAGAGCTCGATTGGCTCGGGCCAGGCCAGAGCGCCGATCAAACGGTCGGCTGCAGATCCGTATCGCCCCGGTGCTAGGAACTCGACGACGACCGATGCGTCGACGACGAAGCCGGCCGGCACTAGCGCTCGCGATCGGCGCGGATCAGGTCGACGCTGGACGGTCCGTTCACGCCGACGGGCTCCCGTTCGGCGCGGATCGCCTCGATGAGCCGGGCCTGGCCGGGTTTCTCGATCGCGAGGGCCCGGCGGAGAAGCCGGATCGCTTCCGCCGTTATCGACGAATCGCGCTCGCGGGCCCGCTTCTCGAGGGCCCGGTAGAGATCGTCGGGAACACCGCGGACGTGGAGGACGGCCATGAGACCTTCATGCTAGCAATACTGCATGCAAAGATGCAACCATCACTAGATCAACCGGCGGTCGCTTGCCCAGCGGCTGAGCTCGTGCCGGCTCGAGAGCTGCAGTTTTCGCAGCACGGCCGACACGTGCGTCTCAACGGTCTTGACTGAGATCGAGAGCTGACGCGCCACTTGTTTGTACGCGTAGCCTCGCGCGATGAACCGCATCACCTCGCGCTCGCGCGGGGTCAGCTGATCCAGCTCGGGATCCGCGACCGGCGCTTCCTCTCCGGCGAACGCGTCAAGCACGAACCCCGCCAACCGCGGCGAGAACACCGCGTCGCCGTCGTGCACCCGCGCGATCGCTTCCGTCAGGTCCGCCGGCGCGATCGACTTCGTGACGTAGCCGCGCGCCCCGGCGCGGATCACCGCGATCACATCCTCGGCCGCGTCGGATACCGACAGCGCGAGGAACTTCGTGTCGACGTCGGTCGATCCCTGGATCACCGCGGCCCCGCCGCCGCCGGGCAGGTGCACGTCCAACAGCACCACATCGGGCTTCACCGCACGGATCCCCGCGACCGCCTGCTCGACATCGCCGGCCTCGCCGACGATCTCGTACGTGCCGCCGAGCTCCGATCGCACGCCCGACAGGAACAGTTGGTGATCGTCGACGAGGAACACCTTGATGGTCATCTCGGGATCACCAGGCGTACCTCGGTGCCCGACGACGGCTCGGAAGTCACAACCGCCGTCCCGCCGTGGCGTTGCATCCGCCCGACGATCGATTCGGCGATCCCTCGCCGGTCCGCCGGCAGGGACGACGCGTCGAAGCCCGACCCCTCGTCGCGCACGTACGCTGTGACGGATTCGTCGAGAACCTCGACGTAGACCGAGACCCCGGGCGCGCCAGAGTGCTTCGCGGCGTTCGTCGTCGCCTCGCCCAGCGCGTCCACCAGCGCCCGCAGCCGATCATCCATGCCGGCGTCGCCGACGACGACCGTCTCGACCTTCACGCGATGCACCCGCTCGACCCGGCCGGCCATCTCGTCGACGGCCCGGCTCAGCACGTCCGCGCCGTTCCGCTCCCGCCCGTAGAGCCAGCCGCGTAGCTCGCGCTCCTGCACGCGCGCCAGCGTCACCATCTCTTGCGGCGATCCCGCGCGCTGGATCATCGCGAGCGTCTGAAGCGCCGAGTCGTGCAGGTGCGCGGCGACCTCGGCGCGCTCCTCGGAGCGGATGCGCTCGCGCCGCTCGGTCGCGAGCTGGTTGATGAGCCCGTGAACCCACGGCCCGAGGATCAGCCCCAGCCCGGCCACCGTCACCGCGACCGCGAACGCGACGCTGCCGATGGAGCGCAGCGAGGTGTTCGCCACGAGGAACGTGATCATCCCCGCGGTGACGAGCAGCGCCCCGGCGGCGACCCGTCCCTTCGACCGCCCTTCGAAGACGTCTCCGGCCGTGAAGCGCGAGGCGAGCCGCGCGAACCGAGCCCGTCCCGCGTCGTCGCCGCGCATCCAGATGATCGCCGAGCCGAACGCCGTCAGCCCGATCGAGAACACGAGCGCGTCGCCGAGCCACAGGCCGGTCTCGCGCAGCAACAGCAAGAGGCCCGCGACCACCATCGCGATCGAGATCACGACGCGCGCGCCGGAGCGACGCTCGACCGCGGGCGCCTCCGACCCGGCGAGCCGCTCGGCGCCGATCAGCCAAGCGATCAGGTAGGCGACGATCCCGAAGCCGCCGGCGAACGCGAGCACGACGAACACCAGCCGGATGAGGGTGGCTTCGACGCCGAGGCGCTCGGCGATGCCTCCCGCGACCCCCGCGACCAGGCGGTCGCTGCGGCTGCGCGAGAAGAGGTTGGTCTCCATGCTCGCGATGGTCGCACAGGGCACGGACGGCGGCAATCGGGGTGGACCCCGAGGTCAACGCCCTGGTCTCAGGGTTCTTCCAGGGTCATACCCGATGGTTCCGGGCCCTCGGCGGCGCGATGCTGAGCCCATGACCGACCAGGGGGAGAAGAACATGGATATGGGCACGCAACAGGTCCGCCGGCTGATACGGCGGACGGACAACAAGATGCTCGGCGGGGTTGCCGGCGGGCTCGCCGACTACTTCGGCATCGACCCGGTGTGGGTCCGGCTCGGGTTCGTCGCGGCAGTGTTCCTGGGCGGTACCGGGATCCTCGCCTACATCGTGCTGTTGGTGGTCATGCCCACCGGCATCGGCGGCGAGCCGTCGACTGCAGAGCGATTGGCCGAACGCGCCGCGCGCTCGATGCGGAACACGCCGACGTTGATCGGCGCCGGTCTCGTGATCCTCGGCGCCATCCTCGTCGCGAACCAGCTCTTCGAGTGGCGGTCGGGCGTGGTCTGGGGCTTCGCGCTCATCTTCTTCGGCGTGCTGCTGTTCCGGCAGCGCGAGGAACGCGCGGCCGAGGAGCCGGCCGCGGTTTCAGCGGCGGTGCTCTCACCGGCGCCGCCGCCGGCAGCGCCGGGTGGGACCGCGGTTCTGCCGCTAGGGGCGCCGCCGCTACCGCCCGGGACGGCGCCTTCCCCGCCGCCCCGACGGGTTCCTCGCGAGCGCTCCGGCCTCGGTTGGATGACGCTCGGTGGGTTGCTCGTCGCGATCGGCGTCGTGACGCTGCTCGACCTCCAGGACGTCCTAACGCTGACGGCCGGTCAGTACCTCGCGATGGCCGTGGCGACGATCGGCGTCGGGCTGCTCGTCGGCGCGTGGTACGGCCGGGCGCGGTGGCTGATCGTGCCGGGGCTCTTGCTGATCCCGTTCATGCTTGCCGCGAGCCTGATCCACGTTCCGTTCGAGGGCGGCGTGGGCGATCGCCTGTTCCGTCCGACGAGTATCGAGGCGGTGGAGTCCGAGTACCACATCGTCGCGGGTCAGATGCTGCTCGACCTCAACGAGGTGCCGTTCGGGCCCGGCACGTACACGATCGAGGCGACGACCGTCGCCGGGCGCATCCTGGTGCTCGTTCCCGAGAACGTGCGGGTCGAGATCCATGCCAAGACCGGCGCCGGTCAGGTCAGCCTTTTCGGCCAGACGGACGAGGGTCTCAGCGTAGACGTGCGGCGGACTTTTGAGCCGCGCGTCGCGGGTTCGCCGGCGGGCGTGCTGCGGCTCGATCTCGAGGCGGCGCTCGGCCAGGTCGAGGTGGCCTTCGATCTCGAGAGCGTCGACCAGCCGTTCGGGGTGCGGTCGTGAGGCGCCACCGGCTCGATCCTCTGTCGCTCGTGTTCGGCGCCGCGTTCGCGATCCTCGGCGGGCTGTTCCTCTTCGCGCAAACCGGTGTCGAGGATCTGCACGCGAAGTGGCTCTGGCCGGTCCCGTTGATCGTCATGGGCGGGCTGATCATCCTGCTGTCGGCACGCGAGGAACGTTCACGCCGGAACACCGAGCGCGACGGCGTCGCGGAGGAGTCGGTTCGGTGACCGCGTCCAGCAGGTCGGAACCGCTTGACGATCTCGTTGAGCGCGGGCTGGAGCTCCTTCGAGCCGGCGGCCGGGCGACCGACCGGAACCGGGATGCGATGCTTGCGCAGGTGGACCGGATCCGACGCCTGCTGCTGCAGCGGGAAGTGCGGCGCTGGAGTCGGGAGCCTGCAAACGAAAGGAGCGAGGGCTGAGCCTCGCTCCTTCGCGTGCGAGATATCCCGTGGTGTACGGGTGCGCCCCTGAGTTCTCTCATTGTCGCATGCGGCTTCGCAGATGCAAGGGCCGGGTGGCAGAGCGGCTATCCCTGTTCACCACTCCGGCGATGGTCCCCCAACGTTGTTGAGGGGTGGACCCGACGAGATTTGAACTCGTGCCTCGCCTTCCTCGGGGGCGCGTGCTGCCAGTTGCACCACGGGCCCCACCGCCGCGAGCGACGGTAGGCCTGAGAGGGTTCCGAGTCACGTACGAGAACAGCGAGAAGATCTAGGCATCCTCGCCGTACGGCGCTACATCCTCGGCGGCACGGAACACTCCAGGTTCGAGGATCGCCGGAGCGTCGGGATCCGCAACGATGTCGGAGCGGAAGTTCACCTGATACTGGATGCGTCTCGCTCGCGTACGACGCTCGATCTGATCCAACGTCAACAGAACGAAGAACCGCCGGCCGTACGTGTTGTTCTCGTTCAAGACAACGAAGGCGAACAGGTATTTGTCGCCGAGTGCCTTGGCCATCGCATACTCGCGCTCGGTCGCACCGAAAAAGAATCCGTTCAGCGCTTCATCCCGGATCGGCTTCTTGGTGGTCTTCATCTCGACGAGCCGGATGCTCGGCATGAACTCATCGATGTTGTCGATGGTGAGGGGGTTGCACGGCTCGGGGGTCATGACTGCATCGAAGGTCTGAATGCCAAACTCTCCGACGGGCAAGAGCGTAACGATACGGCGCTTGGTTTGAAGGTCTAGAGCCTGGAAGCGGGGATCAAGGAGTAGTAGCTGAAGCCCGGCGTTCTCGACCCGCCTATTCGAGAGACTCTTGCCGAACTTGATCTCCGGCTCGGACACGAACCGGATGATCGGCGATCTGGAGGACGTAGATCAAGAAATCAAGCGAGAACGAGAGCTGACGTACCGATTGTTGGAGGGGCATCTCCGTGGTTAAATCCAATATGAAGACCATGTCGAAGCCCCGCCGGAAGATCGATGACCATGAGGACCTTCTCAGGAGGTTCTTAGAGCTGCGCGAGCGTTTCCAAGAAACTGATCGGAAACTTGAGGAGACGCTCGCCAAGACCCGTGAGCTTCGCAAGCAGCTCCGCCGGGCGGTTTCCGTTCGCTAGATCATGACCCCGTACCTCGCGGATCAGCCGAGGCCTATACCTCGCTCGATCGGCAGCGCACCCGGCCTAACACGGGGCATCGACATAACGGAGTTTGATGAATGGATCGAGAAAGCGATCGAAGGTGATCGCGATCGACACCTCCGCGATGGCCCTCCTCGATCCAAGGGAAAGCCACCAGAAGGCCGCAAGAGCCGACCCCATCGGTAACCCGTCCTGAGCTGGGCGTTCTGAATGTTTTGAACGTAGCGTACACTCGCTGCTAGGATTCCTGGTGGAGGTGAAACGCATGGGAATCCTGCCAGATGAGATCGAACGGATCGTAAACGCGGCCCTCGTTTCCGAGCTAACGGTCGTGAACGCCAAGGGCCGTCCCGTCACGCACCCGATGATCCCGCTCTACGACGGCTCAAAGCTCTGGTTCCACTCCTCGATCCTGTTCTCGAAGAAGCTCGGCCACGTCCGCGCCAACCCCAAGGTCGCGGTCGCGATCACGGACCCGCGGGCGGTGCCGACCGATCCCTTCCACCGCGTCACCATCCAGGGCGACGCGCGCGTTATCGACGACGACGTCCATCGCGGATGGGAGCCGGCCGTTCTGCAGCTGTGGATCGACAAAGAGCCGATCATCAAAGACTTCTACGCCAAGCGCGTCGCCCTGCCCCTGTTCTGGGAGCGTGCGCTCATCGAGGTCACTCCGCGCCGCGCGTTCCTCTGGGAGAACGGCCGCACCGATCTCCCCCCAAAGGTCTTCGAGCTCCAGGCGGTGGCGTCATGAGCCAAGCGACCGCGACCTTCCCGCCAGACCTCGAGCGCAGCTTCTCGCACGCCGTCCTCTCGTGGGTCGGCGACGACGGCTATCCGATGAGCGTCGCGAGCCGCTTCTCGGTCAAGAACGAGCGCGTGGTGCTCCACGAGATCGGCGAAGTCGTCTCGCCGCCCTCGGGACGGGACGTCAACGTGATCTTCTCGCACATCCGCCCGCGACCCGGCGAGGGCTACGACGAGCGCCGCTACATCTCGGCGTGGGGACGCTTGCGCCGCGCCGGCGGCAAGGTCGAGTTCACCTCGACCGGCTCTTACCACTGGGACGAGAAGGAGACGCCGTTCTTCCAGTACTCCGAGCAGACCGTTCCGCAAGCGCATCGCTTCCTCGGCGAGCTCAGCGAACGGCGCGGCGAGACGGTCAAGCCCAAGCTCGCGACGGGATGGCTGTTCCTGCGCGCGACCAGGCTTCCGTTCCTGACGGCGACCGCGGTGCCGGTCTTCCTCGGGGTCGCGGCGGCGGCGCGGAGCGGACCGTTCCGGCCGGGGCTGGCGCTGCTGACCTTGCTGGCGGCGTGCCTCATCCACCTCGGGCTCAACGTGGCCAACGATGTCTTCGACGACGCGTCCGGCGCCGACGAGGCAAACACGCGACCCACGCAATTCTCGGGCGGCTCGCGCGTGATCCAGTACGGCCTCGTTTCGCGGAAGACGATGGCGCTGATGGCGGCGGGCTTCTACGCGGCCGGCATCGGGATCGGGCTGTGGCTCGCCGTGACGAGCGGGTTCTGGCCGCTGTTCTGGCTCGGCGTGGTGGG
>JBKKCR010000234.1:0-10393 GCA_046712825.1 Actinomycetota bacterium
TCCATCGCCCGGCTCCTGGACGACATCCATGAGGTCGCGATGGAGCGGGTGGGCAGGATGGTCCCGGGTCGCGCCGGCGAACGCGAAAGCTGATCGGCGCGTGCCGGCCGAGTTGCCTCCCAACGCCGCCGAGATGGCGACGATCGCCGAACGGAACTCGTTCGGCGGCCGGATCGGCATGACGATCGAGGAGTTCTCCGCGGAGCGGGTCGTCGGATCGATCCCGGTCGAGGGCAACACGCAGCCCGACGGGATCCTCCATGGGGGAGCGACGTGCTCGCTGATCGAGTCCCTGGCGTCGATGGGCGCCGCCGCTGCGGCGGGCTGGCCCGAGCGGCTCGTCATGGGCCTCCAGCAGTCGACCAACTTCATCCGGGCGGCGCGCGACGGAAGCGTCCGCGGCGTGGCCACGCCGATCCACAGAGGCAGGACGACTCAGGTGTGGCAGGTCGAGGTCACGCACGTCGAGAGCGGAAAGCTCACCGCCTCGGGCCGCGTGACGCTGGCGGTTCGAGAACGTCCGACGGAATAGCTAGGCGGCGCTCTCCATCTCCGCTTTGTACTCGCCGGTCCGCGCGAGCGAGTTCATCTTCGCCCGGTGGTAGAAGGCGCGCTGCGCCGCTTCGACGTTGCTCGATTCGCCCTTCCACGTCTTCAGCGCCGGCGCTTGCAACGCCCGGCCGTACGAGAACGACAGCTGCCACGGATGCGGCCCGAGCTTGTTCATCTCGTTGAGGCGCGCGGTCGCGTCCTCGTCCGACATCCCGCCGGACAGGAAGACGATGCCGGGCACTGCTTCGGGCACCGACGCCTTGAGCGCGGCGACCGTCATCTCGGCGACCTTCTGGTGGTCGACTTGGGCGGACGACTTCTTGCCGGGCACCACCATGTTCGGCTTGAGCAACATCCCTGCCAAGTCGACCCGCTGCGCTTCGAGCTCGGCGAAAACGACCGACAGCGTTTCGCGAGTGGCTTGATCGCAGCGTTCGATCGTGTGGTCCCCATCCATCAGCACCTCGGGCTCAACGATGGGAACGAGCCCCTCGTCCTGGCACAGGGACGCGTAGCGCGCGAGCGCGTGCGCGTTCACGTTGATGCAATAGCCCGATGGGATGTCGTCGCCTGCGATGTCGATCACGGCGCGCCACTTGGTGAACTTGGCGCCGATCCCGCGGTATTCGATCAGCCGGTCGCGCAGCCCGTCGAGGCCCTCGGTCACCGTCTCGCCCGGCGACTTGGACAGCGGCTTGGCGCCGGTGTCGACCTTGATGCCGGGGATCACGCCGGCGTCCTGGAGCGCCTTCACGAACGAGGGGCCGTCCGCAGACGATTGGCGGATGGTCTCGTCGAAGAGGATGACGCCGGAGATGAATTCGCCCATCCCTTTGGTGGTGAGGAGCACGTCGCGGTAGGCCCGCCGCGTCTCTTCGGTGGACTCAACGCCGATCGACTCAAGCCGTTTCAGGATCGAGCCGGTGGACTCGTCGGCGGCGAGGATGCCTTTGCCGGGCGCCACGAGCGCGAGCGCCACCTTGTTGAGGTCTTGGTTCGTGGTCATGGGAAGCCCCCTCGGTCGAGGTGTTTCCCCAGATTGGTAGGCAGCGGCGCCCTGGATGTCAACTTCCGCGAAGACAGCTCCGTCAGGCCGCAAGCCTCGAACCGTGGACGCGTTCGAGTTATCATCGGCGAGCTCGTGCCGCTGTGCGGAGCGCCTCGAGGACGTGCCTGTCGATCCGGTGTCCCTCGACGATCCGCTCCTCGAGGTTCTCCCACCCGGCGAAACGCTCGAGGGCCTTCCGGCGTTCCTCGGCCGACGCCCGCTTGGCGACGTAGCCCGTGGCCACCAGCGCCGCGGTGACCTCCTTTTCGAGCGCGCCCTTCAGCGGCAGCAGGTCCTCCTCGGTCGGCTTCGTGAACAGCATCCGGTGGATCTCCAGAAGCCGCGCCAGCTCGCGCACCGGCTTGGCGTGGTCGTCGACCCGCAGGTCGGCGACGATGTCGGTGGTTCCCCCGTAGCCGCCGTTCGGCGAGACGACCAGGAGCGCCGCCGACTGCCGGCCGCGGCGGTCGCCGCCGACCCCGTCCCCGGCGGCCAGCGCCGCGATCAGCCGCGCGGCGAGGTCGCCCTCGGTTCGCTCGTACGCCTCCGCCATGGATTCGACGACCGATGATCCTGCCAGGACGTTCCCCTGCACCGCATAGCCCTCGCCGATCGTTCCGCCCGCCCACGCGATGCATTCGCTTCCCGTGAACGACGCCGCGTTCCCGGCCGCGTCGACGACGCCGAGCTGACGCTGCTCGCGCTCGGCGTCCGCGCCGGTGAGGATCTGGACGACTTCCTCGGCCGAGCGCCCCAGCCCGAGCAGCTCGAGCCCCTGCGGGCCGTAGGAGATGTTCGCGTACGCCTGCGTGGCGACCGCGCCGGCGCCCGGCCGGGCCCACGGAACGAGCGCGCCCACGGCGAGGAACTTCGACGCCACCGCCACGCCGAAGGCGTCGCCGTCGCGAGCCACGATCGAGAAGGTCATTCGGCCAGTCAACCCGCGGGCGGAGGTGCGGTCAACGCGCGGCGCTCGTTAGGATGAGCCCCGTTGCCGTGGCGGCCACGGGTGTGGCCGCGAGCGAGGGGGTAGCAGTGTCGGTCATCAAGAGCATCGACCTCGTGGGCGTGTCGTCTGAGTCCTGGCGCGATGCCGCGAACGCCGCGTTGCAGGAAGCGGCCAAGACCCTTCGCGGGATCGAGGGCATGGAGGTCATGGAGACCTCCGCCATCGTCGAGGGCGACAAGGTCAAGGAGTACCACACACACGTACGGATCCGTTTCCGCCTCGAGCGCTAACCGACCCGAGTAAGCCGCGGGGCAGGAGACGGCCCCGCTCGCCGCTCCCGGGATATACTCTCCCGCGAAGCGACCCCGTCTTTTAGATGCGTTGAGACTCGTCCCACCTCGGCCCCGTAGCCCGGGCCGCCGCGTCCGGGCCGCCGAGCCTTACCCCCACCAAACCGAGGAGCGCTGACCATGTCCGCGACCGTGCTCGTCGGCGCGCAGTGGGGGGACGAGGGCAAGGGCAAGATCACCGACATCCTCGCCCGCGAGATGGATCTGATCGTCCGCTACCAGGGCGGGAACAACGCAGGGCACACGGTGGTAGCCGGGGACGTCCGTCTCGCGCTGCACCTCATCCCGAGCGGGATCCTGCACCCCAATGTGACGCCGGTGATCGGCGACGGCGTCGTGGTCGACCCGCAGACCCTGCTCGAGGAGATGGACGCGCTCACCGCGCAGGGCATCTCCTGCGAGCGGCTGCTGGTCTCGGGCAACGCCCACCTGATCATGCCCTACCACCTCGAGATCGATAAGGTCACCGAGCGGTACCTCGGGCGCTCCAAGCTCGGCACCACGCGCCGCGGGATCGGCCCCGCCTACGCCGACAAGGCCGCCCGGATCGGGCTGCGGGTCCAGGACCTGCTCGACATGAAGATCTTCGCGCAGAAGCTCGAGGTCGCCCTGAAAGAGAAGAACGCGATCCTGACCAAGATCTACAACCGGCTGCCCCTGGATTCGAAGAAGATCATCGACGAGTACGAGGGCTACGCCGCCCGGCTCGCTCCCTACATCACAGACACCTCGCTGGTCGTCTGGAAGGCGCTCCGCGGCGGCCGGCGGGTGCTGTTCGAGGGCGCGCAAGGGACGTTGCTCGACGTCGACCACGGCACCTATCCGTTCGTGACGTCCTCGAGCCCGATCGCCGGCGGCGCCACGACCGGCGCCGGGATCGGCCCGCGCGAGATCGGACGCGTGATCGGCATCGCGAAGGCGTACGTGACCCGCGTCGGCGCGGGCCCGTTCCCGACCGAGGACACCGGGCCCGACGGCGACCGGATCGGCGAGCGCGGCATGGAGTTCGGTACCACGACGGGCCGCAAACGTCGGTGCGGCTGGCAGGACGCGGTGCTGCTCCGCTACGCGGCGCGCCTGAACAGCCTGAGCGACCTGTTCATCACCAAGCTCGACGTCCTCTCGGGGTTCGAGCGTCTGAAGCTGTGCACGGCGTACCGCTATCAGGGCGAGACCTACGACGAGTTCCCGCCGCATCAGACGATCTTCCACAAGTGCGAGCCGATCTACGAGGAGCTCGCCGGCTGGAGCGACGACATCTCCGGGGCTCGTTCGTTCGAGGACCTGCCGGTCGAGGCACGGGAGTACGTCCGGCGGATCGAGGAGGTCTCCGGCGTGCCGGTGACCCTGGTCTCGGTTGGGCCGTCGCGCGATCAGACGGTGCGTCGCGAGCCGGTGCCGGTCGCATGAGGATCCTCGTCGTGGGGGGCGGCGGTCGCGAGCACGCGCTCACTTGGAAGCTGGGACAGAACCCGACCGTCGACAAGATCTTCGCCGTGCCGGGCAACCCGGGGATCGGCGAGATTGCGCAGTGCGAGCCGCTCGATATCGCCGATGTCGACGGGCTCGCCGACTTCGTCGACGCGAACGGCATCGATCTGACGATCGTGGGACCGGAAGCGCCGCTCGTCGCCGGGCTCGCCGACGAGCTCGCGACCCGAGGCCACGCCGTCTTCGGGCCGAGCAAGGCGGCCGCGCGCATCGAAGGCTCGAAGGCGTGGGCGAAGCAGCTCATGGCCGAGGCCGGCGTCCCCACCGCGCGTAGCGAAACGATCGCGACGATGGAGGAAGGGCTCGAAGCGCTCGACCGGTTCGGCTCGCCGGTCGTCGTGAAGGCCGATGGGCTCGCGGCCGGCAAAGGAGTCACCGTGGCCGAAAGCCGCGAAGCGGCGGAAGAAGCGCTACGTATCTGTCTGGTCGATCTGGCCTTCGGCGACGCCGGAACGACCGTCGTGATCGAGGAGTTCCTGGAAGGAGAGGAGCTGTCGATCCTCTGCCTCACCGACGGACGTAGCGTTGTCCCGCTCGTGCCCGCGCAGGACTTCAAGCGCGCCCTCGACGGCGATACCGGGCCGAACACCGGCGGGATGGGGTCGTACAGCCCGGTGCCGCAGATGCCCGCCGACATCGTCGCCCGAGCCGTGCGCGAGATCTTCACGCCGACCGTGCGAGCGTTGGACGAGGCCGGCTCGCGGTTCGTCGGGTGCCTGTACGGCGGACTGATGATCACCGCGGACGGCCCGAAAGTGATCGAGTTCAACTGTCGCCTCGGCGATCCTGAGACCCAAGCGATCATCCCCCGGCTGACGAGCGACCTGGCCGAACTGCTGCTGGCCTGCGTCGAGGGGAACCTGAGCCTCTACCAGCCCAGGTGGACCGACGACGCGTGCGTCGTGGTCGTCCTCGCGAGCGACGGCTATCCGGGCCGGTACAAAACGGGGGTTCCAATCGACGGCCTCGATGCGGTCGAGCGCATGCGCGGCGTTCAGGTCTTCCACGCCGGGACGGACCGGCGGAAGGGTCGCGTGGTCACGGCCGGGGGACGCGTCCTGGCGGTGAGCGCGCTGGGCAGCGACCTCGCCGCGGCGCGGGACCGCGCGTACGAAGCCGTCGCCGCGATCAGCTTCGAAGGGACGCACTACCGCACCGACATCGCAGAGCGCGCCGCGACTATAGGGAGGAGCAGCTGATGGCACCGCTGGTCGGCATCGTTTACGGAAGCCCGTCGGACAAGGACAAGATGGGGCACGCGGCCGCGTTGCTCGAGCGGTTCGGCGTCGCCTATGAGATGGATTCGATGAGTGCCCACCGTTCGCCCGAACGCGTCCGCGATTATGCGTCGACGGCGGAGGAGCGAGGGTTGCGCGTGCTGATCGCCGGGGCCGGTCGCGCCGCACACCTCGCCGGGGTCGTGGCGGCGCACACCGCGCTTCCGGTGATCGGCGTTCCGCTGTCGGGCGGGGTCATGGACGGGATGGACGCGCTGCTGTCGACGGTTCAGATGCCTTCCGGCGTCCCGGTCGCGACGGTCGGGATCGACGGCGGCGCGAACGCGGGCCTGCTGGCGGTGCAGATTCTCGCGGCCGGCGACGACGATCTGCGCAAGAAGCTCGGCGAGTTCAAGGACCAGCTGGCGGAGGGCCTTCGTCTGTGACCGAGCCGGCCGGGCGTCCCCGTTTGAGCGTGAGTGACAAGTTGACGTCAACTTGTCAGACAACGCTGGAGCGTGGTCCCGGAGGATCCGGCCGGATCGGCCGGATCGCGGGGAACGCGTGATGGACGAGTCGGTCACGGTCATCGTCGAGATCCCGAAAGGGTCGCGGAACAAGTACGAGATGGACCACGAGACCGGGCGGATCCGGCTCGACCGCACGCTGTTCGCGAGCGTGCACTACCCGGCCGACTACGGGTTCATCGATCAGTCACTCGGCGAGGACGGCGATCCGCTCGACGCGCTCGTGCTCGTGGCCGAGCCGACGTTCCCCGGCTGCGAGATCGACGCGCGGCCAGTCGGGGTGTTCCGGATGCGCGACGACAAGGGGATCGATCACAAGATCCTCTGCGTGCCGGTCTCGGATCCACTGTGGAGCCCGATCGTCGCGCTCAAACAGGTACCGCCGCACCTGCTCGTCGAGATCGAGCACTTCTTCAACGTCTACAAGACGCTGGAAGGGAAAGAGACGGTGACCGCCGGCTGGGACGACGAGGAAGCCGCTTCGATCGTCGTCTCCGAGTCCTATCTGCGAGCCACTTCGGAGGGAGGCGTTTGATCCCTCGCTACACGCGTCCGGAGATGGGCGCGGTCTGGGAAGAGCGCGCGAAGTTCCGTCACTGGCTCCGCGTCGAGGTCCTCGCCGCCGAGGCGTGGACGAAGCTCGGCGTCGTGCCCGAGACCGACATGGCGGCGATCCGCGAGCATGCCGCCGAGGTCGATCCCGCCCGCGTGGAGGAGCTCGAGGCGACGCTCAAGCACGACGTGATCTCGTTCCTGACCGCGCTCGGCGAGAAGGTCGGACCGGCGAGCCGCTGGATCCACTACGGGATGACCTCGTCCGACCTGCTCGACACCGCGCTCGCGCTGCAGCTGCGCGAGGCGGCCGACCTGCTCGTCGCCAAGACCGAGGCGTTGCTCGCCGTGCTCAAGCGCCGCGCCTTCGAGTTCCGCGACACGATCTGCGTCGGACGCTCGCACGGCGTCCACGCCGAGCCGACGAGCTTCGGCCTGAAGCTCGCCGTCTGGGCGTTCGAGGTCGCGCGCGACCGCGAGCGTCTCGTGCGCGCGCGCGACGCGATCGGCGTCGGCAAGATCGCCGGGCCGGTCGGCACGTACGCGACCGTCGACCCGTTCATCGAGGAGTACGTGTGCGGCGAGCTCGGCCTCAAGGCCGAGGACGCGGCGACGCAGGTCATCCAGCGCGATCGTCACGCCGAGTACCTGACGGCGTGCGCGATTACCGCCGCAACCTGCGAGAAGATCGCGACCGAGATCCGCCATCTGCAGCGCACAGAGGTCCGCGAGGCGGAGGAGCCTTTCACCCAGGGGCAGAAGGGCTCGAGCGCGATGCCGCACAAGCGCAACCCCGAGCTGTCCGAACGGATCTGCGGGCTCGCCCGCGTCGTGCGCGCGGCGGTGACCCCCGGGCTCGAGAACGTTCCGCTCTGGCACGAACGCGACATTTCGCACTCCTCGACCGAGCGCGTGATCCTGCCCGATGCCTCGATCGCGCTCGACTACATCCTCCACACCGCGACGCGCGTCCTGGACGGTCTGCGGGTGTACCCGGAGCGCATGCTCGCGAACCTGAACGCCAGCGGGGGTCTGGTGTACTCGGCCGCGGTCTTGCTCGCGCTCGTGGAAGCCGGCCTGTCGCGCGAGGACGCGTACGCGATCACCCAACAGGCCGGCATGAAAACCTGGGAGGAAGGCGGATCGTTCCGCGAGCATCTGCTCGAGCACGAGCCGGTTCGCGAGCGCTTGGGAGAGAAGAAGCTGGATGAGATCATGGACCCGCGCCGGTACTTAACCCACGCCGGCGTCATCTTCGAACGGCTGGAACGGATCTAGGGGGGCGAAGTGAAGTCCAAATTGGAAGGGCTCGAGCTCATCAAGCAAGGGAAAGTGCGCGACATGTATCGCACGTCGGCGGGGATCGTCATGGTCGCCTCCGACCGGATCTCGGCGTACGACGTCGTCCTGCCGACGCCGATCCCCGACAAGGGCGCCGTGCTGACCGGCCTGTCGGCCTACTGGTTCGAGCGCACGGCCGGGCTCGTGCGCAACCACGAGATCACCACGCAGGTCGACGACTACCCGCCCGAAGCCAAGGACCACGCCGACTACCTGCGCGGCCGCTCGATGCTCGTGCTGGAAGCGGAGCCGGTGCCGATCGAATGCGTCGCGCGCGGCTACCTCTCCGGCTCGGGCTGGAAGGAGTACCAGCAGAGCGGCGAGGTCTGCGGCATCGCGTTGCCGGAGGGCCTGCGCGAGAGCGACAAGCTGCCCGAGCCGATCTTCACGCCGGCCACCAAAGCCGAGACCGGCCACGACGAGAACATCACCTTCGAACGCGCCGCCGAGATCGCCGGCCGCGAGACGATGGAAGCGTTGCGCGACCTGACGCTCAAGATCTACACGTCGGGCGCCGAGCACGCCGCCGAGCACGGCGTGATCATCGCCGACACGAAGTTCGAGTTCGGCGTGATCGACGGCGACGTCATCCTCATCGACGAGGTGATGACCCCGGACTCCAGCCGCTTCTGGCCGGCGTCAGAGTACGAGCCCGGTCGCGGTCAGCCCTCGTTCGACAAGCAGTACGTCCGCGACTGGCTCGACGAGACCGGCTGGGATCACTCGCCGCCGGGCCCCGACCTGCCCGACGAGGTCGTCGCGAACACGCGCGCGAAGTACGTCGAGGCGTACGAGCGCATCACCGGACGGTCATTCGACGAATGGCTGCGTCGATGAAGGCGCGCGTCGCGATCGACGTGATGCTGAAGGACGGGATCCTCGACCCGCAAGGCAAGACCGTGCAGGAGAGCCTGCCGTCGCTCGGGTTCGAGGGCGTGGACGGGGTGCGGATCGGCAAGCACATCGAGCTCGAGGTTGAGGGCGACGATCCCAAAGAGATCGCCTCACGCGTCGAGGAGATGACCCGCCGGTTCCTCTCCAACCCGGTCATCGAAGACTTCAGCTATCGCATCGAGGACGGCAACGGGTAGATGACCGAGGAAGCTCCCGGCCGCGGGATCAAGTTCCGCGAGTCGATGCCCAAGCCGTTGCTTATCGTGTTCCTGGGAACGGCGGCGGCGGCCATCGGGCTCGTGGTGTGGCTGATGGTCAGCCCGCCGGTCCCGAAGAACCTCGACCTCGGCTCGCGCCGCAGCCCGCCGACCGGAACGTTCACCCACAACGTCGTGCGCGCGATCCCGGTCGACATCCCGACGCCGTTGCCGGCCTTCGACCCGCCGTGCGATGCCGTTGAGGGGATCGAGATCGAGGGCGGCGAGGCCGCGCAGGGCCGGATCCGCTCCATCCTCCGGCTGAATCTGTGCCGGATAGTCGGGGACGAGACCCAGCCGCCGGAGGTCAAGCAGGCGATCCGCGCTCTCTCGGGTGCCACCATCCGGTTCGGGATCCTCACCCGCACGGGTGAGCAGTCGACGACCGACCTGACCGCGAAACGGATCCTGATCAACGTGGACCTGGCGCGCACGAGCGTCGATCCGACGCTGATCGCTCCGCTCCTCGTTCACGAAGGATGGCACCTCTCGGTCGGGGAACCGGTGACCGCCGAGCAAGAGTTCGAAGCGCGGGTCGCGGAGCTCCAAGCATGCCGTGTCGTCTACCGCGACGCGGACGAACCCAGCCGCGGGTGCGTCGACGCGCAAGCTATAGTGACGTTAGGCGAGTCGCGCGCGATCGAACTGCTCGTGCGCGCCGGATTCCCACGGTGAGGAGGCTGGTGGCAGCGGTTCTGGCGGCCGGAAGCGCCTTGGCCGCATGCTCGGGATCGGCGGCTCCCGAAGCCGATGTCCCCGCGAACCGCTCCAGCGCCGTCGCCGCCCGCGTCTTGGTAGACGACCCGGCATTCGACCCCGCCGCGGCGAAGCGCCCGCGCTTCGTTCCTTGCCACGGCCTGTCGGGGTGCGCTCGAAGCGCGGAAGGCGTAGGCGACTTCTACCCCGGCGCGGCGATCCCCGAGAGCGCCGACCTCGCCGTCGATCACACAGTCGAGCTGGTCCTGTACCTGGTCGGGGCCCGATTCGAGCGGGCCGACCTCGGGCAAGGGACGGTGCACGTCAAAGTCGTGTCGCGGCCGGCCGGATTCCAGATGGTGAAGCTCGACGGCAGCGAGATCCTCGCGCTGCCGAACGTCGTCTACTCGTTCGAGGAAGGAACCGACGTGATCTGCCGCGGGGGCTTGGAGGGATGCGGATGAGGATCGGTGTCGTCCAGTTCCCCGGCTCGAACGACGAGCGCGACGCCGTGTGGGC
>JBKKCR010000235.1:0-2942 GCA_046712825.1 Actinomycetota bacterium
TTGGCGGTATCAGTGGCCAGCGGGTCCTCGACCGACCTCAGGACCGCCCGGTGCGCCGCCAGATGAACCACCAGCTCCACGCCGTCCACCGCCTTGGCGACGGCGAGTCCGTCGGAGACCTCGCCCTCGATCAGTTCGGCGTCACCAGGGACGTTCTCGAGGAAGCCCGTCGACAGGTCGTCGAGTACCCGGACCTCATGACCTTCCCGGAGAAAGGCATCAGCCAGATTGGAGCCGATGAACCCGGCGCCGCCGGTGACCAGGAGGCGCACGTCAGATCACCCCGACGCGGCCGTGGTCCCCTACCATCAGCCGGTACGCCTTAGGCTTGTCGTCGGATCGCTCCACGGTGACTTCTTTCCCAAGAAGCGAGTCCTCGAGCCGGTGCATCCCGCGAACGACGCAGCGCTCCATGATCACCGAATGCTCGATCTCGGAATCCTCGATGACGCAGGCGTCGCCGATCGCCGTGTACGGGCCGATGAACGTGTCGATCACGCGCGTGCCCCGACCCACGACGGCCGGGCCGCGGATCGTCGAGTTCTCGACGACCGAGCCCTCTTGCAGGACGACGGCGCCTACCAAGCTCGAGGCCTCGTCGACGGTCCCCGACCGTTCGGGCTTCAGGTCTTCCATGATCAGCCGGTTCGCGTCGAGCAGGTCGTTCAGCTTCCCGGTGTCCTTCCACCAGCCCTCGACGAGATGCGGCCGGACCTCGTGTCCGTTGTCGATGAGCCACTGGATCGCGTCGGTGATCTCGAGCTCGCCGCGGCCCGACGGGTGGATGGCGCGCACGGCTTCGTGGATCAGCGACGTGAACAGGTAAACGCCGACGAGCGCGAGATCCGACGGAGGGTTCTCGGGCTTCTCGATCAGACGCACGATCCGATCCCCGTCCAGCTCGGCGACGCCGAAGCGTTGTGGGTCCAAGACGTGGGCGAGCAGGATCTGCGCCGCGCATGGACGATCGGTGAACGCGCGGACGAGGTTCGTGATCCCGCCCTTGAGCACGTTGTCGCCGAGGTACATGACGAAGTCGTCCTCGCCGAGGAACTCACGCGAGATCAGCACCGTGTGCGCCAGGCCGAGCGGCGCCTCCTGAGGGATGTAGGTGACCTCGATCCCCCACGGCGACCCGTCGCCGACGGCTTCCTCGATCTCGGGAGCCGTGTCCCCGACCACCAATCCGACCTCGCGCACGCCGGCGGCGGCCAGGGCTTCCAGGCCGTAGAACAGGATCGGCTTGTTGGCGATGGGAACGAGCTGCTTGGCCGAGGTGTGCGTGATGGGCCGCAGCCGGGTTCCGGCCCCGCCGGAGGGGATAAGCGCTTTCATCTCGAGCGAAAGAGTACCCGGTCGGCCGGGTTATCCAGGGCTGGGACTCGCCGACGGCGCCTGGTCGGCCCCCAGGACGATGAGGATGTCGGTGTCCTGGTTCGCGGAGCCTTGCTTGACGGCCGCCGGCTTGATCTCCTCGTTCACGAGCGCCGCCTTGGGCTGGGCTCCGAACTTGAAGAAGATCGTGGTCGTGGCGAAATCTCGGCGGTCGGCGTTACCGATCTCGCGGACGTCGAAGCCTTTCGCCTCGAGCATGTCCCGTATCTTGCCGGCGAGGCCGGCGGTGCCCGTCCCATTGAGGATCGTGATCGTGACGTCCTCCGGCTTCGGGATCGAAGCACCGGTCTTCCCGAAGTCGGGAAGTTTGGTGTCCTCCCGGAGCGCCTTGTAGAGCGGCTTCGCCTCCTTGTCCTTCTGGATGACATATGAGACTCCCCCGATGTAGTCGGGGAAGGACGGGACGACCCGGAAGTCGACGTTCGAGTCCTTGAAGTCCGCGAGCTTGTTCGCGATGCCCTTGACATCTCCGAGATCGAGCTCCTGATCGGTGATGACGCCTTTCGCTACGGCGTTGGCCAGTGCCGTGATCGCGAACGGATCTGTCAGCACGCCGACGCTGGTTACCTTGCGCATCAAGACGCGCATGAACTGCTGCTGACGCTCGATCCGCCCGAAGTCGCCACGAGGATCCTGCTTCCGCATCCTGACGTATGCGAGGGCGAGCTTGCCGCCGAAGGTCTGACACCCGGCCTTCTTGATGATGAGGCCGGATTCTTTGTCATCGTAAGGCCGGTCGACACAGAGGTCAACGCCGCCAACGGCATCAACGATCTTCTGGAAGGAGCCGAAATTGATCTCGACGTAGTGGTGGATCTTCAGTCCGGTCTGGAGCCGGATCGTCTCCATCATCAGGTCCGGCCCGGTGAGCTTCTTCCCGTCGACCGTGCCGCCGCTGTACGCGGCGTTGATTTTCGAGAACCCGCTCTTGCCTGGGATTCTCACGCGCAGGTCGCGGGGGAACGAGAGGATCGTGGCCGACTTGTGGTCGGCCGGCACATGGACGACGAGGATCGTGTCGGCACGCTGTCCGCCACCGCCGCGGAATTGCCGGTCGTCCTGCTGCGCCTTGTCGACGACGTCGCGCCGGTCGGAACCCAACACCAGGATGTTCTGGGCGGTGTTCGGTGGGAGCGGATCCACCTTGAGAACCCGATGGGTTTCGTTGAACTTGTCGTTCACGTACTTCCAGAGGAATACGGCGGTGCCCGCGAGGAGGAGCCCGAGAATCAGTACGCCGATCAGCCCGATCTTCAACGCCTTACGCTTGCCGCGAGGTTTCTCCCGGAAGCTGCGGAACTCGATCGTCGGGCGTTCCTGTTGTTTCACGCGCGGATCAACCCCACCTCAGCAAAAGAGAGCTGCGAACGAACCAACCAACCAAGTTTACCTGCTAGGAGTTGCGCCCGTTCTGCCCGAAAGGACGGCGACCGCGTTCAGCGTCCACCGAAGCGGACCTTCGCGATCACCCAGAGCGCGATGACGCCGTCCTGCCAGGCGATCTTTTTCCCCTGGGCCCGGGTGCGCGCCTTGTAGCTGATCGGCAC
>JBKKCR010000236.1:0-14175 GCA_046712825.1 Actinomycetota bacterium
TCGACTCGAAGGACGACGTCATCCCGTAGGTGACGTGCGGGTCGAAGAAGGTCGCGTTCTCGGACGCCACGATGATGTCGCACTCGCCGAGCATGTAGAAGGCGCCGCCGCACGCGATGCCGTTGACGGCAGCGATCACCGGCTTCCACAGATCGTTCGTCTTCGGGCCGACGGCTTCGCCGGGATCGTCGAACATGAACGGCGATTCGCCGGGCGACCCGACCGGCTTGTCGTCACGGTCGGTCACGGCCTCCATCCGGTCGATGCCGGTGCAGAATGCCTTCTCGCCGGCGCCGGTGAGCACCGCAACCCGGATGGCATCGTTCCCGCGCAGCGAGCGCCACACCTCCGACAGCTCTCGCATCATCGCCCCGTTGAACGCGTTGAGCTTGTCGGGCCGGTTGAGCGTCACCCACGCGACAGCGTCGCGTTCCTCGTACGTCAGCGTCTCATATGCCATCGCGGCCAACCCTACTCGTCCACCACGGGCGCGGGCTTGTACGCCGGGCGGGGCAGTGCACCGGCATCGAGGAGCTCCAGCCGCACCGGGACGCCGAGCCCTTCCTCCAGCGTCGAGGCGACGCGGTGCTCAAGTCCAGGGCCGCGTCGCGACGTTTCCACCCGCACCCGAAGGACCGACGTGTCGGCCGTCCGCACGAGCTGGTACTCGACGGCCGGCCGGGCGACCTCCTCGATCCCACGGAGCACGAGCCAGACGTCCATCGGAAGCAGCTCTCGCTCCCCTGCTCGAACGACGTCCTTCGCGCGGCCGTCCCAGAACGCCCGCACGGTCGTCTCTCCGCAGGGACACGGCGAGCCCTCGATGCGGACCAGGTCCTCGAGGTCGTAGCGCAACAAGAAGTTGTCTTTCGTGAGCGTGGTGACGACCAAAGACCCGCGCTCGCCCTCGGGGACGGGCTCGCCGGCCACCGGATCGACGGCCTCGACGATCGCCTCGTCCTCGCACACGTGCGCGCCGTTCATCTCGGCGCACGCCGAGCCGAGGAACGCGAAGCACTCGAGTCCGGCCGACACTGTGCGCCACGGCGGCAGCTCGCCGGGGGGAGGCATCCCAAGATCGGCCGCCGGGTCGAGCCCCATCTCCCTGGCGGTTTCCCAGAACGTATGGAGCGCCGGGCCGAACATCTCGTATCGATGCGGCCGGAGCTCGCGCCACAACGCGATCGCGCGCTCGGCGTCGGCCTTCGACATCGGCGGGCCGACCGGCACGTTGAGGCATCCGTAGGCCTCGAGCGCACCGCCGAGCAGCGCCTGTCCCCCGTTCAACCCGCCGGGATGGGCGTGCGTGACGATCTCGCCCGGCAGGTAGCCCTGACGCGCGAACGAACGGCCGGCTGCGTCATACTCGACGGCGAGATCGTGCGGCGTGAACAGGCTAACTGTCGGCCGCCCTGTGGTGCCGGTCGACGTCGAGAGCCGGATGCACCGCTCGACGGCCGCGCCGCGGTAGTCGCCGAGCGGCGGCGAACCATCCTCAGAATCGCGGAGGTCCTGCTTGGTGATCCGCGGGACGCGGAGCAGGTCGTCCGCGGTTTTGATGTCGTCGGCCCCGATCCCGGCGCCCTCGAGGAGACGCTTGAAGAACGGCACCTCGAACGCGCGGCCGAACAGGTCGCGCAGTCGCTGGCCCTGGAGGAGCACCAGCTCCTCGCGCGGCAGTGCTTGGACGTCGGGACGAAGCAACATCCCCATGGCGGCTTGGAGTGTATCGATGCTCGCGCGGGGTGCGCCCTCGAGTCATGAGATCTCGCCGAGGTTATCGCGGCACGCGATCGTGCTCGGGTGGTGGGTGCCGAGGACACGCTCGAAGATCGTAAGGGCGCGCCGGTAGAGGTGTTCGGCTTCGCCGAGACGCTTACATCGCTTGTAGAGCGACGCAAGATTGTTCAGGACCGTTGCAACCTCGGGGTGGCCGCCCCCGAGCTGCGACTCCTTGATCTCCAGCGCTCGCAGGTACATCTGCTCGGCATCGCTGCCGTGGCCGGTTGCGTGCAGGACCGCCGCGAGGTTGCCGAGCACCGCTCCGACCTCGTAGTGGTCTGGTCCATACTCGCGCTCGAAGATCGCGAGCGCTTGCCGAAACAGCACCTCAGCCTCGCCGTACCGCTCGAGCCCGTCCAGGATCGCGCCGAGCCCCGCAAGGTCGGCAGCGACCTCCGGATGGTCAGGACCGACTTCCGCTCGCCGGTGCTCGATCCCGTCCCGCGCGATCGGCTCGGCCGCCTCGAACCGCCCGCGCGCATGCTCGAGGCCGGCGAGGTTGTGGTGGAGCGCAGCGAGGGTGGACCGATCGGCGCCTCCTTCGACGGCCAGGGCCAGCGCGCGGCTGTAGACCTGCTCCCCTTCATCGAAGCGCGCGGTGTACTTGCATGCGACGCCCAGGTTGTTGAGGAACGTAATCATGTCCGGGTGCGACGGTCCGAGAACCTTCTCGGCCGCTTCGAAGGCCCGGCGTTGGAACTCGTACGCCTCGTCGTACCGTCCCTGGACGCGGCGGCGGACGGCGAGGCCGTCGAGCCTCCTCGCCGTCCGGACCGTCGGTCCGCGGAACAGCCGCACGTATGCTCCTATCGGATCGTCTCGTTGTGATTCGTCGCGAGCCTGGCTTCCGCCACTCCCGCAAAGACCGACAGCATCCCCATCGCCAGCGCCACGCTCACCCACATCCGCCTGATCGCCTTCATCTTGTTCACCCCCTCTCGACTAACACGATCCAACCAGGATCCGAGGGGGGCTTCCGCCTCCGTCACGACGTTCAGGTTGTAAAGGCCGTTACACAAGCTCGAGCCCGCCGGACGGCGGGCTCGGATGAGGAGCGGATCGATCAGCCTCGGCTCGGGAGCGCTGCCGTCGCGGTGCCGGTGACGATGACGGCGCCCTGGTCGTCGGTGACCTTGAGCTCGGCGTCGATGCGCTTCTCGTCCTTCTCCTTGTACTTTCGCGTGACCTTCGCCGTCAGCGTCAGCGTTCGTCCCGGGTAGAGCTGCCCCTTGAACTGAACGCCGTACTTGCGGACGTTCCCGACGCCGACCCAGTCGGTCAGGTAGTGACCGAGCACGCCGGCCGTGAACATGCCGTGCCCGAACACGCTCGGGTAGCCGACCTTGGTCGCGACCGTGTCGTCGTGGTGCATCGGATTGAAGTCACCCGAGGCGCCGGCGTAGCGCACGAAATGCGAACGCGACACGTTCTCGACCGGCGGCCAGTTGACGATCTCGTCGCCCTCCTGAACGTCTTCGAAGTGGATATTGATGGGATCCATGATCGACTCTCCTAGCTCGCGGCTTTGGACGTCTGCACGAGGATCGTGCGGGCGATCAGAACGTCCTCACCGCGCTGGTTCGTGAACGTCGTCTCGGAGGTTACGAACGTAAGGGTGCCGCCGCGCTTGCCCTCTTTCTCGTACACGTCGGAGATGCGCGAGCGCGTCGACAGCTTGTCGCCTTCCTTGATCTCGCCGAGATACTCGTACTCCTGCCCGCCGTGCAGAACACGCAGCAGGTCGAGTCCGAGCTTCGACAGTCCCGAGCCCTGCCCGCCCGAGGGGGCCGGCCAGTGCGCCATCGCCATCGTGAACGTGGGCGGCACCGGCGGATCGTCGCCCTCGTAGGCCGGGTTGTCGTCGAGGATCGCCTTCGCGAACTCGCGGATCTTGCCGCGCTCGACCATCATCCACGACCCGCCCATCTCGGTTCCTACGATGGATTTGTCGACCATGAGCAACCCTCCTGAAGATGTAGGCTGACGCGAGAGTCAGCATACCGGTGCCTTCACCGGACCCCGAAACCGGAAAGGATCGAACCGTGACCATCGAGGTCGTCAAGGACGCCGGCATCACCACCATCACGATCAACCGCCCCGAACGACGCAACGCGCTCGACATGGAGCACTTCAGCCTGCTCGCCAAAGCGTGGATCGACTTCCGCGACGACCCCGACGCGAGCGTCGCGATCATCACCGGCACTGGGAACTCCTTCTGCGTCGGTGCGGATCTGAAGAGCTTCGTCCCGACGGTCACCGAGAACATCGAGGCGCTCGCCAAAGGCGAGTCCGACATCCCTGCCGACGCCGGCTTGATCGCCGTCCTCCGCGAGTTCGACCTCTTCAAGCCGGTGATCGCGGCGGTCAACGGCATCTGCACCGCCGGCGGGATGGAGATGCTGCTCGGTACCGATCTGCGCGTCGCCTCCACGGATGCGACGTTCGGGATCGCCGAGCCGAAACGGGGTCTCTTTCCCGGCGGTGGCACGACCGTTCGCCTGCCGCGGCAGATCCCGTTCCCGTGGGCGATGGAGATCCTTCTCACCGCCGAGCAGGTCGAACCGGAAACCGCTCTGCGGATGGGCCTCGTGAATGCGGTCGTCGCCCCCGGCGACCTCATGAAGACCGCACGCTCCTACGCCGAACGGATCCTCGTGAACGCGCCGCTCGCGATCCGGGCGGTGAAACGTTCGGTCCTGACCGGGCTGCGCCTGAACCTGAAGGAAGCGTTCGAGCAAGAGCTCGCGCTCGCCGCCGAGGTCTTCATGAGCGAGGACGCCAAGGAAGGTCCGCGCGCGTTCGCGGAGAAGAGAAAGCCCGTATGGCAAGGCAGATAGACGATCCGCCCGGGGGCCCGCTCACGCTCGACTACACCGAGCCCACGTGGGCAGACCGGCGCAGGGTCTTCATCCGAGAGCGGAACCGCTTCAACTTCGCCACCTGGCTCGACCGTCTCGTCGATCTCTACGGCGATCGCACGGCGTTCGCCCTCGACCACACCATCGACTACCCCGGGTTCTCCGGCGACGTCCTTTCGTACCGCGACGTCGGACGTCTCGTGAACCGGATGGCGCACGTGCTCCGCGAGCTCGGCGTCCGCAAGGGCGACCGCGTCGGCCTCATCACCGTCAACCGGATCGAGATGGCGTTCGTGAACTTCGCCGCCGGCAAGATCGGCGCCATCCCGGTGCCGATGAACTTCATGCTTCGTCCGTCGGAGATCGACTACATCATGAGGAAGTCCGGCGCCGAGCTCCTCGTCTGCGATCGCACGGTGTTCGACAACACGATCCGGAACGCGGCCGAGGTCCCCGCCGTGAAGCGCTGGGCGATGATCGGCGAAGAGGACGCCCCGGAGCCGTGCGTCTCGTTCCGTGAGCTGATGGCCTCGGCTCCCGAGCACATCGACCCCGTCGAGCCGCGATCGGAGGACGAGATAGCGCTCCTGTTCTTCACCTCGGGCACGACGGGATTCCCGAAAGGCGCGACGCTCACCCACACCGCGGCGATGGTCGGCGTGCGGAACCACGGCCGCGTTTATGCGATGAAGCCACGCCTCAAGCCGGAGCTCTCGCTGCTCGTCATGCCGGTCGCGCACGCCGGCGGCTACGCCGCGATGCTGCTGCATCTGGCGCTCGGCACGCCGTCGTTCTTCATGTCCCGCTTCGACCCGGCGTCGATCCTCGAGACGATCGCCCGGCAGAGGATCACGCTCTTCGCCGGGACCCCGGCGATGTTCCGGATGCTGCTCGACGCCGGCGCGCGCGAGGCCGACTTCTCGTCGATCCGTATGTGGGGCGGAGGAGCGGACCTGTTCCCCGACGATCTCATCGCCACATTCCGCGACCTCGCGGCGCGGACGGGACCGCTCGGGCGCGCGCGCAAACCGATGTTCATGCGCGGCTACGGCATGGCCGAGGCGAATTCGTACGTCACGATGACGCCGCCGTTCGAGTGCGGTGACGGCTGCGTCGGCTGGGTGATGCCGCCGGTGAAGTTCCGGCTCGTCGACGAGGAGGGTCGCGACGTTCCCCGTGGACAACCCGGCGAGCTGCTGTTGTCCGGCCCGACGATCACGCGCGAGTACTGGAACGATCCCGAGGCCACGGCCGCCGGGATGGAGAACGGCTGGCTGCGTACCGGCGACGTCCTGCGCCAGGGGAAATGGCGGATGCTCTATTTCGTCGCGCGCTCGAAGGAGATCATCAAGACCGGCGGCTACAAGGTGGCCGCATCCGAGATCGACCAGATCCTCCGCGGACACCCCGACATCGAGCAGGTCGCCGCAGTCGGCGTGCCCGACGCCCGCAAGGGCGAGCGCCCGATGGCCGCGATCGTGCTGCGGCCGGGCTCGTCGTCCACGGCCAAGGACGTCCTCGCCTGGGCGCAGGACCAGATCGCGCCCTACAAATGCCCGCGCCGGATATTCGTGCTCGACGCGCTGCCGTACACGTTCAGCATGAAGCCGAAGCGGATGGAGGTGCGCGAGCAGATCCTCGCGATCATCGAGGGCGAGGGCGCCCCGTCCTCTCAGGACGACGCGCCAATCCAGACGTGAGCCTCGAGCCCCTCCCCCGGGGCGCGACCGCGATGCTCGTCGTCGAGCTTCAGAACGACCTGGTGCACCCTTCGCTCGTCGGAGCGAAGGGCCTGTCCGGGAAGCTGGCCGAGGCCGTGCAGAGCCGCGGACTCCTTCCCAGACTCGCGTCGCTGCTCGCGCGCTGCCGAGCCGCCGGCATCCCCGTTCTCTACGCGACCAAGGAGCGGCACCGGTCGCTTCCCGTGCCAGATTTCCCCGCCATCTACCGGGCCGCGCGCAGCGTCGAACCGAAGCTCGTCGCCGGCACGTGGGGCGCGCAGGTGCTCGACGAGCTCGCGCCGCAGGAAGGCGACGTCGTACTCGCGCGGTACACGTCTCTCGATCCTTCGCACGGCTCGGAGATCTGGAACGTGCTCCGTAACATCGGCGCTTCCACGCTCATCGTCGCCGGGATCTCGACCACGATCGCGGTCGAGGGGGTGGTCCGCGCCGCCGCCAACCGCGGCCTGCGGGTCGTCGTCGCCGAGGATTGCTGCGCATCGTTTCCGGAGAGTTGGCACCGGTTCTCCGCCGACAACGTGCTGCCGCTGCTCGCCGACGTCGTCCCGGCGTCGGAGGTCGAGGGCGCGCTTCCCACATGAGCACGCCGTTCCTCGAGGGAATCAAGGTCGTCGATCTGTGCGGTGCCCCGGGCTGGCTCTGTGGACGGATCCTCGCCGATCTCGGCGCCGACGTGGCGCTGGTCGAGCCGGAAGGCGGGCATCCAGACCGCGCTCGCCGGTACGCGTTCGCCGCCCTCAACGCCGGCAAGCGCAGCGTGATATCGGCCGACCCAGCGGAACTCATCCGAGGCGCCGATGTCGTGATCGATGCCGGCTCCGCGGGGGCGCGCGGCGTCGACACGTCCGACAATCCGAAGCTGATCTGGTGCGCGATCACGCCGTTCGGGCTGACCGGTCCGAAAGCGGCTTGGCGGGCGTCTGACCTCAGCGTGCTCGCGCAGGCGGGGACGATGTTCATGACCGGCGAGCCCGACCGCGCCCCGCTGCGCTGCTCGTTCCCCACGTCCTGGTACCACGGCGGCGCCGAGGCGGCGGCCGCGACCCTCGCGGCGCTGCACCAGCGAGACTCGAACGGACGCGGGCAGGTCGTCGACGTCTCGCTCCAAGAGACACTCCTTATGGCCACGATGGGCCGCGTCGGCGCGTACTCGCTGACGCAGCAACGAGGCGCCCGCGCCGGTGCGCTGATGCGCGTCGGTCGCACGACCCAGCGGGAGATCTGGCCGTGCGCCGACGGGTTCGTGTCGTTCGGGCTGCGCGGCGGCCCGGCCCGCATCCCCGGCCTGAAGCGTCTCGTCGCGTGGATGTACGAGGAGGGCTTTGCGACACCGGCGCTCACCGAGCGCGACTGGGACTCCTACACGCACACGACGTTGACGAATGAGGACGTGGACGCGATCTCGGAGCCGATCGCGGCGTTTTTCGCGACCAAGACGATGACCGACCTTTACGACAACTCCCTCGAACGCGGGCTCATGCTCGCGCCGGCGAATACCGCCCGCGAGATCCTCGCGAGTCGGCAGTACAACTCGCGGAAACTCTTCACGCAGGTCGACGATCCCGAGCTCGGCCGTATCTCGATCCCGCGGCGGTTCGTCGTTGCCGACGGCGCGCCCGGCGCGAACCGTCCCGCACCACAGCCCGGGGAGTACGACCCGCCCGACCGCTGGCGCGTCTTCGCCGGAACGAATACCGCCACGAGCGCGCAAGCGTTCCTCGGCCTGAAGGTCCTGGAGTTCGGCGCCGGCGCCGCCGGACCGCTCGCGACCCGCTACTTCGCCGACCACGGCGCTACCGTGATCCGCATCGAGTCCAAGGTCCGGCCGGACTTCCTCCGCCTCTATGCGCTCACGGCAGACCAGAAGAGTCTCGACGCCAGCCCGATGTTCGCGACCTTCAACGCCAACAAGCTCGGGATCACGCTCAACATGAAGCATCCCGAGGCGCGCGACATCGCGCTTCGGCTCGTGCGCTGGGCCGATGTCGTCGCCGAGAACTTCGCGCCCGGCGCGATGGGACGCTGGAGACTGGCCTTCGAGGACCTCGCGAAGGTGAAGCCGGATCTCGTGATGATCTCGACCTGTTTGCACGGCCAGACCGGCCCCGAACGCAACTATCCGGGGTTCGGCGGGCAAGGCTCGGCGTTGTCGGGGTTCAACCATCTCACGGGCTGGCCCGACCGCGAGCCGCTCGGCCCCTACGGAACCATCACCGACTCGCTCGCGCCTCGATTCGCCGCCGCCGCGGTCGCCGCCGCGCTCCTTCGTCGCAGACGCACCGGCCTCGGCGCGTACCTCGACATCTCGCAGGTCGAGTGCGCGGTGTACGCGCTCGGCGAGACGATCGTCGAGCACGCGGTGACCGGAGAGCCGCCCGGCCGTCTCGGCAACCGTTCCCGCGAAGCCGCGCCGCACGGCGCCTTCCAGTGTGCCGGCGACGACCGCTGGATCGCGATCGCCGGCTGGAACGACGACGAGTGGGGCACGCTCATCGACGTTATGGGGAAGCCGGCGTGGGCGGATGAACGGTTCTCGACCGCGGCAGGCCGCTTGGCGAACGTCGACGCACTCGAGAAGCACATCGACTCGTGGACGGCCACGCAGGATCGCGACCAGCTCGCCGCGCGACTCCAGGAAGCCGGTCTCGAAGCCTGTCCTGTCCAAGATCTCGAGGACTGCTACCGCGACCCGCAGCTCGCGCACCGCGAGCACTTCCGTTCGATGGATCATCCAGTTCTTGGGCGGCACGACCACGAAGCGCTCGGCTTCCGCCTCTCGGACTCGCCGCCGACCTTCACCCGGCCCGGCCCCACGCTCGGCCGGGACAACGAGGAGGTCTACAAGCGCATCCTCGGCTTGGGCGACGAGGAGTACGACCGGCTGAGCGCCGACGGCACGTTCGACTAGCCGCGCTCCGAGTCCAGCAGTTCCACGAATCGCTCCGCGACCATCATCGTGGGGAAGTTGGTGTTGGCCCGCGGGATGTCGGGCATCACCGAGGCGTCGCAGACGCGGAGACCCTCCACGCCGAGGACGCGCAGATGGGCGTCGACGACCGATCCCATCGCGCACGTCCCCACCGGATGGTGGTCGGTGAGCGATCCCATCCGGATCATCTCCCGGATCTCGTCGTCGGTCGCCTCCGGCGCCGGGAACACCACTTGCTCGGTGACTTTGGCCAGCGACGGCTGCGCCAGCAGCTCGTGGATCGCGCGCACGGTGCCGAGCATGATCTCGGCGTCGCCGGGCTCCGCGAAGTAGTTCAGCGTGATCCTCGGCGGGTCGTCGGGGTCGCCCGAGCGCAGCCGCACAGTTCCCTTCGATCGCGGCTTGGCGCCGAACCCGGCGATCACGAACCCCTCCGGCGGCATCGCCTCACCGACCGAGGTGCGAGTGAACGGCCCGAAGATATGCGCGTCCTCCTCACCGTCCCGGCCGTCGAACGATGCCCGGAGCATGAACCGCTGCGTCAGCGGAACCGAGGTGTCCCGCGCGTCGCGCGCGATGCAGAACACGCCCGGCAACGCCGGATGATCCATGAGTCCTTCGCCGACGGGCAGATCCATAACTACGTCGACTCCGACATCGCGCAGGTGTGCCGCCGGGCCGACCCCCGAGCGCATCAACAGCGCCGGCGAACCGTACGCCCCGGCCGCGATGACGACGAGGTCTGCGCGCAGGTCCTCTCCCCCGGCGATCACCCCGACGGCTCGTCCCGCGGCGAGCGCGACGCGGTCCACGACCACGTCGCCTCGGACCTCGAAGCCGTCCAGCGCGCGCGCCTCACGCAGGTATGTCACGAGCGTCGACTGCCGCACGCCGTCCGCGACGTTCGCCGGCTGGGCGCCGGCGCCGGTCGCTCCCGGCGCGTTCTGGTCGGGGCAGGACGCGTACCCGGCAGAGAAGCACGCCTCGAGCGCGGCGGTCGTCACCGCCGCGGATGCCATGTCGCCGCGCTCGACGCGGATCGGACCGCCCGCGCCGTGGAACGGCTCGTCTCCGTACTCGGCGTCGTCCTCGAAACGGCATTGCGCCGGAAGGCACGCGTCCCAGGTCCATTCGGGGAAGCCCCAGGCGTCGAGGTCCGCCGGCTGCGGACGAACCGCGGCGATCGAATTGACCGCGGAAGAGCCGCCCACAAGCCGGCCACGAGGCAGCGGGATCTGCCGATCGCCCTCGCTTACGTAGCCCCAGTCGAGCGGGACCGACGTCGCGCTGTGCTCGGTCGTGTAGATCGGCGGGATCGCAGACGGGTCGGCGAAGTCGGGACCGGCTTCGAGCAGCAGCACCCGCCGGCCTCGCTCGGCCAGCCGAGTCGCAACGATCGCGCCAGCCGAGCCGGCGCCGACCACGATCGCGTCCCAGCGCCGCGCAGGGCTCACGGGGCGAGGCTCACAACATCGACATCATGTCGCCGACCATCTTCGTGATCTCGCTCACCACGCCGGGCTGCGTGATCACGTTCACGACGGCCGGCTTCCCGGAGTCGATCGCGCGCCGGATCGCCGGGCCGACCTGCTCGGCATCCTCGACCCGCTCCCCGTGGCCGCCGAACGCCTCGGCCATCTTCTCGTAGGAGGCGACCGAGAGATGCGTCGCGCCGGTCTGCTTGAACTGGCGTCCCTGCTCGTGACGGATGTTCCCCCAGGCGCCGTTGTTCATGATGACGGCGGTGAACGGGAGGTTGTGCCGCACGGCCGTCTCGAGCTCCATCGCGCCGAATCCGAACGAGCCGTCGCCGATGCAGAGCACGACCGGGCGGTCGGGGGCGCCGGCCTTGGCACCGAGCGCGTAGGGGACGCCAACGCCGATCGTTCCGAGCGAGTCGTGCGTGTGCAGGTACGAGCCGGGCCGGTAGGCGGGGAACGTCGTGATGCACCAGGTGTGCGAGTCGCCGCCGTCGGATATCAAGATAGCGTCGCGCCCGGCCTCGGCAGGAACCTCACGAGCCACGCGACCCGGCGGCACCGGCGATCCCTCGCCCATCGTCATCCCCGCCCACGCCTCGTGCATCTGAGCGCCGAACTCCTTGGCCTGACGGCACCAGGCGTCCTTGGGCTTGCCGTCCCAGCCGTCGGCCAGTTGCTCGAACACGACGCGCGCATCTCCGATCAACGCGAGGTCCGGCATCCGGTTCAGCCCGATGTTCGTGGCCTCGACGTCGACCTGGATGACCTTCTCGTTGCCGGTCAGCAGCGGCGGTCCGGCGAACGTGATGCTCGTATCGAACTTCGAGCCCACGATCAGGACCACGTCGGCCTGGACGAGCGAGAGCCCGGCATCGGCGAGCGATCCCACGCACGCCTCGTGCCCATCGGGGAGCAAGCCACGCGCCGCGTTGAGCGTCGCGACCGGGATCATCGTGCGTTCCGCGAAGGCGCGCAGCGCCTCGCCCGCGCCCGACCAGAAGGCGCCGCTGCCGCAGAGGACCATCGGGCGCTCGGCTTCGCCGAGCATCTTCAACGCAGCTGCGAGAGCGTCGGGGGACGCGCCGGGAGGCTCCGCGAACCGCACCGTTGACACGGAGACTTCCGCATCGCTTTTGAGGACGTCGTGGGGCAGCTCGAGGAACACTGCGCCCGGCCGGCCGCCGACCATGCGACGCCACGCGGCCTCGAGGTAGGTCGGGATCCGCTCGGTGTCGAAAACGGTGTCGCTCCACTTGGTAACCGGCGCCGTGATCGGACGGCCGTCGACGTCCTGGAACGTTCCCGACAGACGCTTCTTCGTCGAGGTGCGCCCGGAGAGCAGCATCACCGGGCTCCCACATGTGTTCGCGACCGCCAGCCCGGTCACCGCGTTGGTGACCCCCGGTCCGGCGGTGACGACCGCCACGCCGGGCTTCCCGGTCACACGCGCGTACGCCTCAGCGGCGAGCACCGCGCCCTGCTCGTGCCGGGTGGCGATGACCTCGATCCCTTCCTCGGCACACCCGTCGAACACCGGAAGAACGTGCTCGCCGGAGAGCGCGAATAGCTTCTCGACCCCTTGCGCCTTGAGCCACGCAGCAACGATGCGTCCACCCAGCATGTGTGCCTCCTAAAGGTTGTGTGTAGTCAGTGTGACGAGCCTTCGGCCACCACGTCCAACGGATCCTCTCCGCGCGCAACCCGGCGGCAGTTCTCCATGGCCGCGGCGATGATCCGCAAGATCGACTCGCCCGTGACTCCGGCCATGTGCGGCTGGAGCACGACGTTGTCGAGGTCGTAGAGCGGCAGATCGGGCGGCGGCGGCTCGGGATCGAACACGTCGATGGCCGCGGCACGGATCGTGCCGTCCCGCAACGCTCGGGCGAGCGCCGAGGCGTCGACGAGCGGCCCACGCGCCGTGTTGACCAGGACGGCCATGGGCTTCATCAGCGCGAGCGTGCGATCGTTGATCAACCCGCGGGTCTCGGGCGTGAGCGGCGCGTGGAGCGACACGATGTCGGCCTCGCCGAACAGCACGTCGAGCTCGCGGTACTCCACACCGATCTCGCGCTCTTGTGCGGGCGCGAGCCGGAACACGTCGTGGTAGATCACCCGCATGTCGAAGGCGTTCGCACGCTTGGCGACCTCGCGCCCGATACGGCCGAGCCCGACGAGCCCGATCGTCTTCCCTGCGAGCTCGAAGACGCCGCCCTGAAGCATCAGCAAGGTCCCCCAGCGGCCCTCGCGCACCGCCCGATCGCCGGGGAGGATGCGGCGGCTCGCCGCGCCGGCGAGCAGGATCGCCATCTCCGCGACCGTGTGCGCCTCGGCGCCCGAGGAAGCGATGGTCGCGACCGGGATACCCGCCGCTGCGGCAGCTGCTACGTCGATGTGATCGAAGCCGTGACCGGGCACCTGTACCAACCGGAGCTTGGGCATCCGCGCCAGCGTCGCGGCGTCGACCGGGGCCGGGGGCGGCACCACCAAGAACTCCGCTTCCGCCGCGACGTCGTCGGGCATCTCGCTCGGAGCGTTGAAAGCCTTGACCTCCCACCCCTCGCCGAGCATCCCGCCGTACGCCATCGAGGCGAGCGCGGGATCGGACGGCGCCGGCACGATACCGATCAACAGCATTGGACCCCCTCAGAGAATCCTTGAAAATCCGACACTTCGGTAGGAACCACCCACCGGGCGCCGAATGCTAGCCGAACAACCAGGGGAAAAGGAGCCGGGGATGCGTATCGATCGTCAGCGCTGGATGCTTTTCATGCTCGCCGCGACCGTCGTGATGGGCACGCTTCTCCTCGGGGGCTCGGCGAGCGCCCACGAATGCACGGACAGCGATCCGCAGACAGAACCGAACCCAGAGGAGTGCCACGAGACGCCGGTGATGCCGAACTGGCGGGGCACCTACATACCGCTGTTCGACATCGAGGACCGCGAGGACGAAGCCCAGCGCTACGACGCGCAGCGCTGGCGCGACGAGTGCAGCAACGGTGACCCCAACTCCCCGAGCTACCAGAGCCGCCAGCAGTGCGCCTGGTTCTACGGCGGGACGAGCGGTTTCGCGGATGATGACGGCGGGCTGGCACCGAACGAGGCCCACGCCGGCTTCGCGGCGACGCACTGCTTCCTGTTCGAGTTCGCGCACCAGTGCTCCGACGGCCACGACGGATCCGTCCAGGGCGAAGGGGTCCACGACGCGCACGGCGGCGCGCTCTACGTGGATGTCTGCCTGCAGCCCAACCCCGAGAGCAAGTACTGCAACGACGGGCCGAAGGACACACAGGTCGGCGTAACGATCATGGACCACAACCCGTGTGGCACGGTCGTGCCAATCGTCGCATGCACCGACGAGTACAAGGTCGTGCGCCCGCTCGACA
>JBKKCR010000237.1:0-11754 GCA_046712825.1 Actinomycetota bacterium
GTCTGCGATGAGGGGAAGATCGTGTACGCCGGCCCGGCCGGCGGCGCACCCGTAGCGAAGCCCGACGATGTCCTGGTCGACGCCAATGACGGCACGCTCATCCCCGGCCTGATCGACTGCCACGTCCACCTCTGTTTCGACGGGGTCGCGGACTTCGCCGGCGAGGCGCGCGCGATGACCCCTGCCTCCGCGGCGCTCAAGGCGGCTCGGAACGCCCGGCGCGCGCTGGAGGCGGGCATCACAACGGTTCGAGACCTCGGCGGGATCGAGCTCGTGATGGTCGATGTGGCGCGTGCGCAACGTGACGGCATCATCTCGGGCTCTCGGATCTTCAGCGCGCCGGCCGTGTTGACGGTGACCGGCGGGCACGGCCACTTCATCGGCTGGGAGGTGGACTCCGCCGAGGAGCTCATCAAGGGCGTGCGCAGGCTCGTTAAAGCCGGTGCCGAGTGGATCAAGATCATGTCGACCGGCGGCGTGCTCACGCCGGGCATCGGTGCGCAGCGGTCCGCGTTCACCGTCGAGCAGCTCGCGGCGGCGATCGACGAAGCGCACGAGGCCGGGATCCGAGTCGCGACCCACGCGATCGGCGCCGAAGGGATCGTGCGCGCGCTCCGAGCCGGCGTCGATTCGGTCGAGCACGGCTGCTATCTCGGCGACGAAGCGCTGAAGCTTCTCGCCGAGAACGGATCATGGCTCGTTGCGACCCTGGTCGCACCCGACCGGATCCTTCACGGCGGCGAGGGGGTTCCCGACTACGCGATCCGGAAATCCGAGGAGGTCGGAGCCGTCCATCGCGACTCGTTCCGCAAGGCGGTCGAGGCCGGCGTCCGCATCGCGGCCGGCACCGACGCTGGCACCCCGTTCAACACCCACGGCGGACTCTGGCGCGAGCTGGCGCTGATGCACTCTGCCGGGATGCCGCTCGAGCGCGTGCTCGTCGCGGCCACATCCGAGGCGGCAGCGCTGCTCAACGTCCAGGCCGGCGCGCTCGAAACGGGGCTGCTCGCCGACGCCGTCGTACTCGCGGGCGATCCGTTGACCGATCCGGCCGCCTATCGTGAGGTATCGCTGGTCGTGCAGGACGGCGTGGTCGTCTTCAACGCTCGATGAGCGGGATGGAGCGCGTCAAAGTCCACAACATCGAATTGGCGTACGAGCTCATCGGCGAAGGCGAACCTACGGTGATCGTGATCCCGCAGTGGTTCCTTTCATCGCGCTCGATGCGCGCGTCGGCGCTCGTCCGGCGGCTCGCCGAGCGGCACCGCGTCCTTCTCTACGACCGGCGCGGCACGGGTGCCTCCGACAAGCCGGGGCCGCCGTACACGACGGCGCGCGACTCGCGGGACCTGGGCGCGATGGTGGATGCGCTCGGGCTCGAAGAGGTCGTCGTGCTCGGCATGGGCATCCGCGGGAGTCAGGTCGCGCTGCACTTCACCGGCCATTTCCCGCAGCTCGTGACGGCGGTGGTGTGCGTCGGCGGCACGCCGCGTCTCGCCGCCGGACCCGAGTGGCCCTACGGCGTCGGCGAGGCCGCGTGGGCGCGCGCGTTCGGCGATCTCGAGACGCGCGAGGATCCGCCGCCCGGTGCGTCGTTCGCGATGCGCGACGACTGGACGGCCGCCGGGCGAGAGGCAGCGATCGACATCCTGGCGCACACGCGAGAGGAGGACCTGCGGCCGTTCCTTCGCAAGGTCACACCGCCGACGCTCGTCATCCAGCTCTCGGGGGACCCGCTGGTGCCGTTCGACGCCGCTCGGTGGCTCGCCGAGAGCTTGCCGAACGGGACGCTCGAGCTCTTCGAGGCCGGCCGCGAGGTTCCGCTGCATGCACCCGAGGAGCTGGCCGAGCACATCGAGGCGTTCCTGGGAACCGCCTGACCTTCAGCCTCTCTGTGTCGAGTTCGCTTCTCGAGGCTCACGCGCCCACGATAAGTCTCGAGCGGGACGACCGGCCTTTCGAGTGGCAGGAGAGCCGAGGTAGCATGGGGAAAATGCTTGTTACCCACCGGTAGGTGTCCCAGCGAGGGGGCTTTCACGTGAGCGTGATCCAGATCCCGTCGGAACTGCTCGAGCTGCGCAACTCCGTCCGCGACTTCATCGAGCGAGAGATCCGACCCGTCGAGCAGAAGTACGCGCAAGAGGTGCAGGAGACCGGAACGATCGCCAACGCGGAAGAGGAGCGCCGCAAGCTCCGAAAGCGCTCGGTCGAGCTCGGCTTCTACACGCTGCACATGCCGGAGAACCTCGGCGGCAGCGGGCTCTCGTATCTCGGCCAGGTGCTCGTGCACGAAGAAGTCGCGCGCTCCGGGCTGATACTCGCCGGCCGCGGGGGGGTGCTCCCGTCCGTCGAGGGCCCGACGATCATCCTTGCCGACTGCAACGACGACCAGAAGAAGCGCTACCTCGAGCCGCTCATGCGCGCCGAGAAGGAGATGTGCTTCGCGCTCACCGAGCCGGAAGCCGGCTCCGACGCGACGAAGATCCGCACGCGCGCCGAGCAGAAGAACGGAACGTACCTCCTCAACGGGCGGAAGCACTTCATCACCCACGGCGCCGAGGCCGACTTCGCCGTCGTGTTCGCCGTGACCGATCCGGAGAAGCGCGCGCGCGGCGGGATCACCGCGTTCTTCGTCGACAAGGGGACGCCGGGGTTCGAGGTTTCGCGTATCCAGGTCACCGCCTCGACCACCGACCGGCCCGCCGAGCTGACCTTCGACAACGTCGAGGTACCGGCCGAGAACGTGCTCGGCAAGGTTGGGCACGGCTTCTATTCCGCGATGAGCTGGATCAACGGCGGACGTTTCAACATCGCGTCGAGCGCGCTCGGCATCGCGGACCACCTGCTGACCCAGATGACGGAGTACGCGAAGACCCGCGTCGCTTTCGGGCACCCGATCGGCAAGAACCAGTACATCCAGGGCTACATCGTGGACTCGTGGGTCGAGCTCGAGGCCGCGCGAGCGTTCACCTACGAGATGGCCTCGCGTGTGGACGACGGCGCGGATGGCCGGCGGGAAGCCGCGGCCGCCAAGCTGTATGCGACCGAGATGGTCGGCCGCGTCGCCGACCGCGCGATCCAGGTCTACGGCGGCAACGGCTTCATGACCGAGACCGGCATCGAGCGCTTCTGGCGCGAGGTTCGCGCGCAGCGCCTGTACGAGGGAACCAGCGAGATCCTCCGGAACAACATCGCGAAGACGCTCGGGCTCTAGTCGTGGCCGTCGCCGCGTTCATCTCGCCGGGTAAGGACATCGCGACGGCCGTCGCGCGGGTGCAGCACGCCGAGCGACTGGGCTACGAAGCGGTCTTCTCGACACAGGTCGGCGGCCGCGACGCGCTGATGACCCTCGCGGCATACGCGGCCGGAACGGAAACGATCAAGCTGGCGACCGGCGTCCTGCCGGCCTTCCCCCGCCACCCCGTTTCGCTCGGCATCGAGGCCGCGACGCTCGACGAGATCACGGGCGGACGGCTGATCCTCGGGATCGGTCCCTCCCACCAGATCACGATGGAGACCTGGTACGGCATCGAGATGCGGAAGCCGCTGAAGCGGATCCAGGAGTACGTCACGATCCTGCGTTCCATCTTCACCACGAACGGTGTGTCTTTCGAAGGTGAGTTCTACAAGACCCAATTCGCGTTCCTCGCCTACAGCGCCCGAAAGGATCTGCCCATCTACATCTCGGCGCTCGCGCCGGGCATGCTGAAGTTCTGTGGCGAGGCGTGCGACGGTGACATCTTGTGGGGCTGCCTGCCGACGTACATCCGCGAGACCGTTACCCCGTCGATCCACGGGGCCGCGACGGCGGCAGGCCGTGATCCGTCGGCCGTTACGATCGTCGCCGCCGTGCCCACCGCACTGACGTCGAACCGCGAGGCCGCCTTCCAGGCGTTCCGCAAGGACTTCTTCGTCTACATGACCCTGCCGTTCTACCGTCGTGCGATCGCCGGCGCAGGCTACGAGGGCGAGCTGAAGGCCTTCGATGATGCGGGTTCGGCCGGCGACTTCGCCGGACAGCTCGCTGCGATCAGCGACCGGATGCTCGACGAGTTCGGCGCGGTCGGCGACGAACGCCAGATCGCGGACAAGTACGCCGAGTATCGCGAGGCCGGCGTGACACTCCCCGCTGCCGGATTGTTCAACGCAGGCGACGGATTCGCGGGCGTCGAAGAGACGCTCGAGGCCGTCGCGCGCGTCGCGGGCTGACATGCGCGCGGTGCGCTTCGTCGGCATCGGTAAGCCGCTCGAGATCATCGACGTTGCGGACCCTTCGCCCGCGCCCGGCGAGGTCGTCGTGAAGGTCGCCGCGTGCGGGATCTGTGCCTCGGATCTCCACATGATGGACGGCACGCTGCCCGTGCGGACGCCCCCGCCGGTCACGCCGGGCCACGAGGCCAGCGGCGTGATCGCGGCGCTCGGAGACGGCGTCACCGGGTGGAGCGAGGGCGACCGCGTGACGATGTACGCCGGCAAGCCGTGCAGGGAATGCGCCGCGTGTCGCGCCGGCCGTGTCGAGCAATGCCTGGCCCCGCTGACGCTCGGGGTGGACTACGACGGCGCGTGGGCCGATTACGTGGCGGTTCCCGCCGAGGCGTGTGTGCGTTTGCCCGACGCGGTTTCGTTCGAGGTCGGCGCGATCCTGGCCGACTGCGTCGCGACGCCGTTCAACGCGGTGGTGGACGTGGCGCAGGTTAAAGCGGGCGAGCGGGTCGCCGTGTTCGGCATCGGCGGCCTCGGGACGCACGCGGTACAGATCGCGCGTATGGCCGGCGCCGGCTTCATCGCGGCGATCGATCCTTCCCGAGGGGCACGCGAGCGGGCGCGCGCGCTCGGTGCCGACCTGACGGCCGAGCCGGACGGCGCTGTAGCCGCGATCCGTGCGGCGACCGGCGGGGAGGGCGTTGACGTGTCGTTCGACTTCGTCGGCAAGAACGCGGTGTTGAAGCTGGCGACCGCTTCGCTCGCGCCCTTCGGGCGGTGCGTTCTCGTCGGCGTCAGCGGCGAGCGCATCGAGCTCGGGCCGTCGATCTTGTTCGCCGTGCGCAAGTCCAGGCTGATCGGCTCCTACGGCTACCGGCGCGACCATCTCGAGCTGTTGACGCGTCTCGTCGAGACGGGTCGCCTTGATCTGTCGAAGTCCATCTCCGCGACGCTACCGCTCGAGCGAGCCGTCGACGGTGTCGAGACGCTCGAGACGAAAGCCGGAGACCCGGTAAGGATCCTGCTGGTGCCGTAGGACGTCACGACCCGTCCCAGTCGCCGGCGATCGGCGTGTCGGTGGCGAGGCCGAATGCGAAAGCGATGACGCTTGTCGGCGGGGCTTCGTCGGCGACGTACCAGACGTTGCCTCGGCGGACGCCGGGCTCGTCGTCCCCGTCGCCGTCCCAGTCGCCGGCGATCGGGGTGTCGGTGGCGCCGGCGAACGTGAAAGTTGTGACGCTCGTGGGTGGCGCGTTGTTGGAGAGGTACCAGACGTTGCCTCGGTGGACGCCGGGCTCGTCGTCTCCGTCGCCGTCCCAGTCGCCGGCGATCGGAGTGTCGTTCGCGCTGCCGAACTTGAACGTCTTCGCGACGATCAGGTTCTCGTCGCTGAGGAACCACGAGTTGCCCCGCACGACGCCGACCGGCGCGACCTGCACGCCGGCCAGCCTGTTCCACCAGTAGTTGGCGCCGTCCGAAGCGAGAATGACGATCCCCGTCGCCGTGTTCGTCGCCTGCTTCGTCGCGGTGACGTTGTTGATCGTCTCGTTGTTCGGGCCGCTCAGAACGAACGATCCCTCGGCCGGAAAATCGACGGAATCCATGTCGGAGGTTTTCGAAACGATCCCGTGAGCTGCGGTCCCTTCTCCGACGCTCATGAAGACGTGGATCCGACGGGCATTCGCGTCCAGATGCAACACGGTGATCGGTCGCGTGTTCGCCTCCTCGGCGGTCGCCACTGAGTGCTTCTGCCACACGCCGCTCTTGGAGCGCACCAGCAGCCAGATCTGCGTCTCACTCCCGCTGGGATCCTCGGTCTTCACGGCGGCGTAGACGCGGCCTTCGACGGTCTTGAGGTTGATGTGGTCGTCGGCCGGGCCGCCTCCGGTCAAGGGGGTCTCCACGGTCCACTGGGAGTCCGGCGACGCGTCACGGTGGACTGCGAAGTAATCGGTGCCGGCCGGCTGGTCCGAGAACATGACTCCAACAGCCGGCCCCGCGGCGTCCGTGAAAGCGATCACCGACGAGATGTCGTCGTCGCCCACCGACGACGCCTGAGTGACCGGGAGCACGAATTCGGGTGTCCACGACGTGTCCGTCGCCAGGCTGTGACTGACGTAGATCGCGCCGTTCTTCTCGTACGTGATCCAAAGCCTCTTCGCGGAGTCCCTCGCGAGCGTCAGCGTCTCCTGGTCGGCCCCGGGGATCGACTTCGGGAAGCCGGCGGCGATCGCATAGGTCCCGTTCGCGTAGGTGAATCGGCGCAGCAGGCTTCCCTCGGTGCCGCCGCGAGAGGCCACGTACAGAGTGTTCCCATCCGAAAGCGCATCCTCTTTCGTCCACGGCCGGGCATCTACCACCACGTGGGTGTCGATCCACGCCGTTGTCCCGAGGCGCCAGATCGTCTTGGCCCCGGACGAAGACGCGCTCACCATGACCGCCCACCACGAGCCCGCGTGGTGCCAGAGCTTCGACTCCGGTTTCTCTCCGGTGGCGGCGCCGCCCGTGTTTTCGGCTCCGAACCCCGCGTACGAGGGTCCCTTGAACCCCACCTGCGTCGCCGCGCGTGCCGGGCCAGGCAGGACGGCGAGCGCAAGCAGGAGCGCGCCCGCTGAAGCGCCGAGAGCCCTGCGATTCATTCGGCTCGCGAAGGGACCTTCAGGTACCCGCACCTCGACCTGCTCCTTCTGCTCGTTCGGGGGAAGCCTTGCACGCTATCTGCGCCGACGGGTGCCGGATACCGCTGGGATGACCAGTCCTGCTACGTCCTTTGCGGGAAAGTGAGGCACAACGCGGAGGGGATGGAGGAAGCGAAGCTTGCGTGTTCTAGCGTCGGCGATCGAGTGAGGCGCTCGCTGCGGCGTGTGCTTCGGAGAAGATCTGCTTCAGCGGCCGGCCCGTCTCGCGCGCGAGCGTGGCGCAGTCGGCGTACTCGGGTGCGATGCCCGTCACGCTGCCGCCGGCCGACCGTGCGATCTTCACGCGCACGCTGCCGCCGTCGAGCTCCACGGTGATGATCTCACGAGGCAGGGTCCATTTCTCCACCGGGTTGCGGCGCATGCCCAGCGTCGTGGTCTCGGTGAAGATGACGTCGCGGCAGGCGATCTCGTCGCCCGGCCCGCACAACACGTGCAGCGTGGCGGCCGGACGGCCGCGTTTCATCGTGATCGGCGTGACCCAGGCGTCCTGCGCTCCTGCGGCGAACAGGCGCTCGATCACGTACTCGTACAGCTCGGGGTTCATGTCGTCGATGTTCGCCTCGAGGACCACGGCGGGAACAGGGCCGAACACCGATTCATCCGCGACGGCTTCGCCGATGAGCAGGCGCAGCACGTTGGGGATGTCGAGCTCGCGGGTGCCGGCGCCGTATCCGACGCGGGAGATCCGCATCGGTGGGATGTCGCCGAACGACCGGGCCGTCGCGGCCAGGATCGCGGCCCCCGTCGGCGTAACGAGCTCGTTCGGGATGCCGCGGGAGTAGATCGGCACGTCCTTCAGCAGCTCGACCACGGCAGGGCCCGGGATCGGATACACGCCGTGCTCGGTGCGCATCATCCCCATGCCCGTCGCAACGGCGGAGGCGTGCACGCGCTCCACACCCAGGTACTCGAGACCCAAGGCCGCGCCGACGATGTCGACGATCGTGTCGACGGCTCCGAGCTCGTGGAAGCGAACGTGCGCTACATCTTTGCCGTGGACGGTCGCCTCCGCCTCGGCGAGCCGCTGGAAGATCTTCAGCGCAAGCTGTTTGGCGCGGGCCGGAAGTGGGGCGTCCTCGATGAGCGCTCGGATGGATGTGTAAGTGCGTGCGATGCCGCTGTCCTCCGCTCGCACCCGCACCGCCGTCGCCATGATGCCGAGCCGCTCGACGCGCACCGGCTCGAGCTCGAATGGATCGATCGGAAGCTTCTCCAGCGGGGCGGCGATCGCCTCGAGCGGAACACCGGCGTCGACCATCGCGCCCAGCACCATGTCGCCGGCGATGCCGGAGAAGCAGTCGAAGAACGCGAGCGTCGTCACGCGCGCCTCAGGCGTTCGCCCTAGCGCGGAGCATGCGAACCGCCAGCACCGCGGCGCCGAATCCGTTGTCGATGTTGACGACGGCGACGCCGGGGGCGCACGAGTTGAGCATCGCGAGCAGCGCCGCCAGACCGCCGAAGGAGGATCCGTACCCGACCGAGGTGGGGACCGCGATCACCGGGCACGTCACCATTCCTCCGACGAGCGAAGGCAGTGCCCCTTCCATGCCGGCGACGACGATAAGGACGTCGAGGGCACGGATCTGATCCGACACCGACAGGATCCGATGCAAACCGGCGACCCCCACGTCGGTGATTCGGTCGACCTTGGCGCCGGCGGCCTCGAGGGTGACCGAGGCCTCCTCTGCGACGGGCAGGTCCGATGTGCCGGCCGTGACGACGCCGACGCTTCCGATCGGCGCGCCGATCTCGGAACGGAGCACTACGATCCGACCTTGCTCCGAGTAGACGGCTTCGGGCGCGAGATCGCGAACCGCGTCGTACGCCTCACGTCCCGCGCGTGTGATCAGCAAGGGGCCGCCCGGCGAGCCGAGCAGCGTCATGGTGATGCCGCGGAGCTGTTCGCGGGTCTTGCCGGGCGCGTAGACGACCTCTGGGAGGCCGGTGCGCAGTTGGCGATGGGTGTCGACCTTCGCGTAGCTCAGGTCGGTGAACGGCAGACGTTCGAGGCGCTCGGCCGCCTCATGCGGCGTGACCTGTCCGGCCGCCACTGCATCGAGGAGTGCGTCCAGCGAGGCTCGGTCCACGGCATCTCGACCTTAGCAGCCGATATACTCGCGTGTCGTTCCGACGACGAGGCAATCATGCCGCTCGATCCCGATACGCTCTCAATCGTCGCGTTGGCTGCTGCCGGCGTCGCCGTTCTCGCGCTGGCGTTCGCGCTGCGGGCTAACGGCCGTCTGCGCCGCGTCCGTCGCGTGCTCCGCGGGGTTCAGTCGAACCGAGGCGAAACGCTGGACGACGCGGCCGATATCGTGCGTGGCCTCGCGGACGTGGCGAAACGGGTGGACGACCTCGAGGTCGTCGCGGCCCTCTCGGTCCAACACGTCGGGCTCGTGCGCTTCGACGCCTTCGAGGACATGGGGGGCCACCTGTCGTTCGCGGCTGCGATGCTCGACGGCGAGGGGGACGGGTTCGTGTTCAGCTCGATCAACGGCCGTCAGGAGACCCGTATCTACGCCAAGCCGATCGAGCGCGGTGCGAGTCGCTATCACCTGTCCGACGAGGAGCAAGAGGCGATCCGCCGCTCCCTCGCTCCCAGGTTCCGGTCCCCGTGACGCGCCTCGCGTACCTCGGGCCCCCCGGCACGTTCACTGAGGAAGCGCTCCTGTCGTGCCGAGAGGCGGAAGGCGCTGAGCTGATCCCGCTCGCGACCGTCCCGGACGTGATCGCCGCCGTTGAGTCGAAGGAAGTCGAAGGGGGAGTCGTCCCGATCGAGAATTCGATCGAGGGGTCGGTCAACATCACGCTGGACACGCTGGCGTTCGATGCCGAAACGGTGACCATCCAACGCGAGATCGTGTTGCCGATCCGTCATGCACTCCTCGCGAAGCCGGGGGTGAGCATGGACGCGATCGTCGCGGTGGTGTCGCACCCGCACGCGACCGGGCAGTGCCGGAAGTTCTTGATCTCCAACGTCCCCGACGCGGAGATCCGGGCCGCGAACTCGACCGCCGAAGCAGCGCGCATCGTGGGCGACCGCGGTCCGATCGAGCCGTGGGCCGCGATCGGGACCGAGCTGGCCGCAAAGCTCTACGGCCTCGTCGTCCTCGCGCCGGACATCGAGGACCGCCGGGAGAACTCGACGCGGTTCGTGCTCGTCGGCCGGGACCCCGTGCCGCCGACGGGGGCCGACAAGACCAGCGTCGTGTGTTTCATCGCGAAGGACCGCCCGGGCGCGCTGCTGGCGATCCTGCATGAGTTCTCGGACCGCGGGATCAACCTCACGAAGCTCGAATCGCGACCGACCAAGGAACGGCTCGGGGAGTACTGCTTCTTCATCGACATCGAGGGCCACGGCGACGAGGACGAGGTGAAGCACGCGCTTCAGTCGCTGCGGACCAAGATCCTCGACGTGAAGGTGATGGGCTCCTACCCTCGGGCCGGATGATCGATCTCCGCCTGGTTCGTGAGGATCCCGAGTATGTAAAGGCCGCGCTCGCCCGGCGCGGCATGGAGCCGCGCATCGACGAGCTGCTCGAGATCGACGCTCGTCGCCGCGACGCCCAGACCCGGCTCGACGCTCTGCGCTCGAGGCAGAAGCAGGTGGGCAAGGAGGTTCCCCGACTCGAGGGCGACGAAAAGCAGAAGCTCCTCGGGGAGCTGAAGGAGCTATCGGAGGAGATCAAGCGCCTCCAAGCCGAGGAGGACTCCGCCGCTGTCGAACTGACGAAGCTGCTTCTCGAGATCCCGAACCTTCCGCACGAGTCGGTGCCCGACGGGACCGGGGACGAGAACAGCGTCGAGTTCCGGCAGTGGGGATTGCCGCCCGCGTTCGACTTCCCCGTCCGCGATCATCTGGAGATCGGCCAATCGCTCGACGTCCTCGACACCGAGAGAGCATCGAAGGTTTCGGGCGCCCGGTTCGCCTACATCAAAGGCAAGGGCGCCCTGCTCGAGCTGGCGCTGGTGCGGTTCGTCGTCGACAAGCTTGGGCACCACGGGTTCGCGCCGGTCATCCCTCCGGTGCTCGTGCGCCGCGAAGCGATGGAGGGGACCGGTTTCCTGCCGACCGACGAGCAGCAGATCTACAAGCTCGCCGACGACGACCTCTACCTCGTCGGCACCAGCGAAGTCTCGATCGCGGCGATGCATCAAGACGAGTACATCGACGTCGAAGGCTTGCCGCTGCGATACGCGGGGATATCAACGTGCTTCCGGCGCGAGGCCGGCGCCTACGGGAAGGACACGCGAGGGATCTTCCGCGTGCATCAGTTCGACAAAGTCGAGATGTTCTCGTTCGCGCATCCCGACGCCTCGTGGGACGAGCACGAGTTCCTCCTCGCGCGGCAAGAAGAGATCTTCCAAGCGCTCGAGATCCCGTATCGCGTCGTCAACATCTGCGCCGGCGAGCTCGGCGCCTCGGCCGCCAAGAAGTACGACATCGAGGCGTGGCTCCCCGGTCAGGCTGCCTACCGCGAGGTCACCTCGTGCTCGAACTGCACCGACTATCAATCGCGTCGTCTGAAGACCCGGTTCCGCACCGAGTCGGGGCCGCAGCTACTCCATACGCTGAACGGGACGGCCATCGCGGTTGGACGTGCGATCGTCGCGCTGCTCGAGAATCACCAGCGGGCTGATGGAAGCGTTGAGATCCCGCACGCGCTGCGGCACTACACCGGCTTCGACCGGCTCGATCCCTGAGCGTCTAGTACGGGTCCTGCGCGGGGTTCGTGGAAAGCGCGGTCGGCGCTGCGCCGAAGAAGAACGCGCCTCGCATCCCCCCGCCAGCGTGGAAGCGGCAGAAGAACGCGACGTCGGTTGTGCCGGAGGGCAACGTCAGGTCGATCTC
>JBKKCR010000238.1:0-3723 GCA_046712825.1 Actinomycetota bacterium
GCAGCATGCTCGTCGAGCCGAGCTGGCTCGTGACCACGAGCTCCATCGCCCGCCAGAGGAGATCATCGTCGGCTCCCAGATCGGTGTCCGCGGCCGTGGTTATCTGCTCGGCGGTGAGCTCGTCGGCGAAGTCGGGGTCGGACTGTTTGCGGACGTGGCCGACCATCGCCTCGATCTCTTGCTCGGACACGTAGGCGCCCTGCACGCGCCGCGGCTTCGACATCGACGCCGGCAAGAAGAGCATGTCGCCGAACCCGACCAGCTTCTCCGCGCCTCCTTGGTCGAGTACGACCCGGGAGTCGGCCTGCGAAGCGGTCGCGAACGCGACCCGCGAGGGGATGTTCGCCTTGATGAGTCCCGTGACGACATCCACCGAGGGACGTTGGGTTGCGACGAGCAGGTGGATGCCCACCGCGCGAGCCATCTGCGCGATGCGACAGATCGCGTCTTCGACATCGCGGGGGGCGACCATCATGAGGTCGGCCAGCTCGTCGATGACGACCAGGATGTAAGGCATCGTCTCGGTGACGGGCAGCCCGTCCTTGGTCACCTTTCCCTCGAGGACCGCTGCGTTGTAGTTGTCGATCTGACGCTGGTTCGAACGCGCGAGGTCCTCGTAGCGGATCTCCATCTCACGAACGACCCATCCGAGGGCGTCGGCGGCGCGCTTCGGGTGGGTGATGACCGGCGCGAGCAGATGCGGGATGCCGTTGTAGTGGGACAGCTCGACCCGCTTGGGGTCGACGAGGATCATCCGAACCTGATCGGGACGCGCGCGTGCCAGGATGCTCGTGATCATGGTGTTGATGCACGTCGACTTCCCGGACCCGGTCGCCCCGGCGATGAGCAAGTGCGGCATCGTGGTCAGATTCACCATCACCGGCTCTCCGGAGATGTCTTTGCCCACGCCGACCGCCATGGGGTGCCGCTCCCCGGTCCCCTTCGGAGACGTGAGGATGTCTCGGAGCGTCACGAGCTCGCGCTCGCGGTTGGGGACTTCGACCCCGATCGCCGACCGGCCGGGGATCGGCGCGATGATCCGCACATCGGGGGTCGCGAGCGCGTACGCGATGTCGTGCGACAGCGAGACGACGCGATTGACCTTCACGCCCGGCCCGAGCTCGACCTCGAATCGGGTGACGGTCGGGCCTCGCGTCACGCGCGCCACGGTCGCGTCCACCTCGAACTGGCGCATGGTCGCCTCGAGGACGCGGATCGTGTCCGCCGTTCCCTTGGTCCCGCCGGCAAGGGTCGTTCCGTTGCGTAGGAGCTCCATCGACGGAAGCACGTACGGACGCTTGGGCCTCGGTGCGCTCACGCCGGCGACGGCCGGCATCGCGTCGGGGATCTCGACCAACATCGGAGGGCGCACCGGCTCGTGGACTTCGTCGTCCTCTTCCTCAACCTCTTCGGCCTCAGGCTCTTCCTCGGGCTTTTCTACGACGTCGTCGGGCTCGTCGTCGAGCCCCGGGATCGTCCGCTTCTCGACCGGACGCGCGGCCGCTCGCTGGGCCCGGCGGGCGGCGAAGCGCTCCCCCAGCGATTCGATCAGACGACGCACGGGCGTCTTCGTGAAGATCATCAACCCGAGCGCGAGGACCGCGATCAGGGTGAACGCTGCGCCCCACGGGCCCATGAGACGGTGCAGCGGCCCCGCGCTCAAGGCGCCGGCGACGCCTCCGGCGTTGCGGAGGGCTTCGCCGCCCGCCGTTACGTCCGGCGTCCCCTTCGCGAGGTGCCACAGGCCGAGCACGCCGACGACGATGATGAAAAGACCGATAACGATGCGGGGCCGGTCGGGTCCGGGACGAACCGTGAACATGGCGTAAGCGAGGTAGCCGAAGAGCACCGGCGCTGCGAATCCTCCGGCGCCGAGCATGCCTCGGAAGGTCAGCTCGAGGAATTCCCCGATCGGGCCGGCGTTGTGGAACCAGATGCCGAGCGCGCCGAGGATCGCGACGACGGTGAGCGCGATGCCGTAGGCGTCGCCGATCTGAGGACCGAGCGCCTTACGGATCCCTTCCGCTGCGTTGCGGAATGCGGAACCGGCTTTGCGAGCCCCCCCAGGCTTCTTGCGCCCCCGCTTCTTCGTCGCCATTCGGCTCCTCGTCGCGGGGTTGGTACGCCCGGATCCCGGGCACCCGCCCCGGCGATCCCGGAGCGAGCGACTTAGATTAGCCCGAGACCGGCCAGCGCGCTGGAAACGCGGTTCCGCTCGGCCTCGGTGGCGTCGACGAGCGGCAACCGGACCGGACCCGCCGGCAGGCCGAGCATCTCGAGCGCCGCTTTGAGCGGGATGGGGTTCGAGGTGATGAACAAGGCCTCGAAGATGGGTACGAGCTCGCGGTTGATCTGCGCGGCGCCCTCGACGTCCCCTTTGTCATGGGCTGCCACCATCTCGGCCAAACGGTGACCGACGATGTGCGACGCGACGCTCACGACCCCGACGGCGCCGACGGCGAGCATCGGAAGGGTCAGCGCGTCGTCGCCCGACCAGATGCGGAAGCCCGGTGGTGCTTCGGCGGCGAGCTTCGCCGTTCCGGCGAGATCCGCGGCCGCATCCTTGACCCCAACGATGTTGGGCACCTCGGCGAGCTCGAGCAGCGTCGCGTGCTCGATCTTGCGAGCGGTGCGTCCGGGGATGTCGTAGAGGACGATCGGAAGGGCGGTCGACGCTGCGATCGCCTTGAAGTGAGCGGCGAGACCAGACTGCGGCGGCTTGGAGTAATACGGGGTGACGACGAGCAAGGCGTCGGCTCCTACATCCTCGGCCGTCCGGGACAGCTCGATCGACTCGGCGGTGGAGTACGTCCCCGTCCCGGCGATGAGTGGGGCCCGCCCGCGCGCGACGTCCGCGACGGCCGCCCAAAGGTCTCGCTTTTCCTCGTGCGTCAATGTGGGAGATTCGCCGGTCGTGCCGGCGACGACGAGCCCATCGCTGCCGTGGTCGAGGAGGTGGGCGGCCAACCGGCGCGCGCCCTCGAGGTCGAGCGAGCCGTCCTTACGGAACGGCGTCGCCATGGCGGTGATGACCCTGCCGAGCTCCATGGTCACCTCGCTGTCGTAGCGGCCGAGACGGGAAGGTCCTTTCGGCGAATCGTACCTCGCGCGCTGCTTGGTTCGAAGGATCGCCTATGTGCGACCGAATCATAACGATTCGCGCGGATCAGCAGGACTCTTTTCGGGCCCCCGGCTATCCAAGAACGGAACCCTCGTCGGAAATCCCCTTCGAAGCGACGCAACGCCCACACCGGATCCTTGCGGCAAGGGTCTCGCCCCGCGTAGCCGCAGGTCAGCCCCGTCGTTGACTTCAGTGCAGCGCGAGAGAACACCCGGTCGAGCGTGTTGTACCGGTTTGAGGCATGAATCCCCGGGGTCGGTGAGAAAAATCCCGACCTCGCCAGAAGGAAGCACGCTGGCGGCAACGAAATGTTGCGCCGAGGAGAGGAGAAGCCAATGGTCACCTGGGTACTGACGGAGGAACCCACCGCCGTCGTGCGGCGCGCGATCGAGATGATCGAAGAGCGAGTCGCTTCGGACGCGGACGTGATGTGGCTCTGCCCCAGCGACGCGGTCGAGCCGATCCAAGAGTAAGCCTTCTTCTCGCCTCATCCCTTCTCTTTCGCCTTTTCCTGCCGCTTCCGCTCCGCCCTGCGCTCGGCTTCGAGCCGCTCCAGGTCCACCGAACCTAGGTCCACGTATCCCATCAGCTCGGCCACGGTG
>JBKKCR010000239.1:0-5341 GCA_046712825.1 Actinomycetota bacterium
TGGACCGACGACAAGACGATCTGGGAAGAGACCGGACGTTCAGACACGGTCTCGAGCGAGTTCCGCCGCGGGTCCAATCATCACTGGAACAACATCTGGTTCGCGTCGCGCGGTTACGCCGTCCTGAACTACACGGCACGAGGCTGGCACGACTCGTGCGGACCGCGAACCCCGGGGGCGATCGACCGCGCCGTCCCTGCGCCCCAATGCCTCGGCCACGACTACTGGATCCACATGAGCGACCAGCGTTGGGAGGTTCGAGACACCGCCTGGCTGACGGCGGCACTCGTTGAGAGCGGCGTCGCGGATCCGGAACGACTCGCGATAACGGGCGGCTCGTACGGTGGAGGAACGGCCGCGATGAACGGGATCCTCGGGGACCGGATCGTGTGCGGCGGCTCGCCCTCTCCGCCCGAGCTCGGCCCGGACCCGTGCGACGGAAAGTCCGACGGCGAAACCGCGTCGTGGACGACACGAGCCGGGGCGCCCCTACGGTGGCGAGTCGCGTTGCCCTTGTACACGTGGAGCGACGTGATCCAGGTGCTCCTACCCAACGGCCGCGGCTCCGATGGGACGCTTTCGCCCGACGGACATCACGCGGATCCCGTCGGGATCCCGATCGAGAGCTATCTCGTCGGCTTGTACGCGGCCGGACAGCCGCTCGGCAACGGCTTCTTCGCGCCGCCGTTGATCGACGAGTCGGCCGACATCACAACGCAGACCCTGCGCTCGCTCGCCGGCAATCCGTTCCTGTACGAAGACCCGCTCGTCGCGAACGGCATCCATCAGTTCCGAACGTTCAAGAGCGCGATCGGCATCGCGCCGTCGACGAAAGTACCGATCTTCTGGGTGCAAGGATTCACCGACCCGCTTTTCACGGCGTTCGAGTCGATCCAGGCGGCGAACCGGCTTCGAGCGTTCGATCCCGCGTACCCGATCAAGCTGTTCTTCGGCGACCTCGGTCACGATTACGCGGCGGAGCGCGTGGACGAATGGGATGCGGCGCACGAGTTGATGAACGCCTTCCTCGACCACTATCTGGCGGATGCCGGTCCCGAGCCGGCCTTCGACGTAACGGCGGCGGTGACGCGCTGCTTGAACCCCGAGGCACCCATGGAGCTCGTCTCCGCACCCGACTGGGCGTCGCTGCACACCGACCTGATGACCTTCGAGGCGGACGCGACGGGAGTCAGCGCGAGCGCGATCCCCAGCGAGGCGGGACTCGCGACCGACCCGGTCACGACCGCGTCGCTGCCCGGCCCGCAGGCGTACAAGGGCTGCAGGATCATGAACCCCGTGCTTCCCGAACTGAACGACGTGGCGTTCGAGTTCCCGGTGGACGAGGCGGTCACGTTGCTCGGCGGTCCTGTGATCGAAGTGACCTACACGACGACCGCACCCGACACCGAGCTGAACGTCCGGCTCTGGGACGTAACCTCCGACGGGACGCAGGCACTCGTGACCAGAGGAACGTACCGGAGCCTCGACGGTCCGGGAACCGATCTCATCGCGCGTTTCCAGATCGCGCCGACCGGTTACCGGTTCGCAGCCGGGCACACCATCAAGCTGGAGGTGACCGCGAACGACGCGCCCTACCGGCAACCAAGCAATATCCCGGCGCTGTTGTTCCCGACGCGCGCCGTCATGACGCTGCCCGTCTTATGAGGAGCGTTAGACGGCCGGCCGAGGGAACAAGCGTCGCGCCCCGCGCGGCGGTGTGAACGGGCGCCACGATCCCTCGGGCTGCGCCAGCCGGTCGGCGATCACCCACAGAGCCGCGGGGTTGTGCCCGAGGCCGACGTGACTCCCGATGACGGCGACGTTCTCGCTGAGCGGACCCACATCGTCGAGGCAGGCGCGCCAGGACACGATGCCGTCGAGCTTCGAGTAGATCGAGGTCGCCGGGACGGAGAGGGTTCGGTGAGGTCCTTCGGTGACTCGCCGGCCCAGGCCCTCTACATGCCGTCGCGAGAAGCGCTGATACGTGCGGGTCGCCCGGCTCTGGCTCTGGTGCTGCATGCGGATCGGGCTCCCGAGTGTGATCACCTGTCGAACATCGTCCGGCCGGCGGTGCGCGATCTCTCGTGCGTAGATCCCACCGAGACTCCATCCGATGACGCTGATCTTGCGGCCGTGACGTGCGAGCAGATCGTCGAGTCTGGCGCCCATCCCCTCGACCGCTTCGGGCGTTGGACCGATGTTGCGGCCCAGACGCCAGCCGTGAACGTGGTAACCGAGGGACCGCAGGTAGCGGCGCAGCGGCCGGGTCGAAGTGTCGGCGGCCATCAAACCGGGGAGCACAAGAACGGGATGCCCGTCACCACGAGGCGCTCGGCGCAGCAACGGAGCCGCTGCGACGAACATGCCGAAGTCGCCGACGCCGCGGGGAAAGTCGGAGAGGAACAGACCGAGGTTCGGCGGCGCTTCGTCCCGCGTCCGTGCCATGTCTGCAGGGTAGGCGAGGGCCCGGCTGGGTGCACCAGGGCCTTACTCCAGGAAGTCTTTGAGCCTCACCAGGCTGGATGGGTGACGGAGCTTCGAGAGCGCCTTCGACTCGATCTGCCGGATCCGCTCTCGCGTCAGATCGAGCTCTCGCCCGATCTCTTCAAGGGTGCGAGGTTGCTGGCCCGTCAGGCCGAAGCGGAGCTGGATGATCCGGCTCTCTCGCGTGGTCAGCACCCCAAGGGCGGTCTCGACATCCTTCTTGAGGAGGACGGCGACCGCAGCGTTGGCCGGGACGACGGCATCGTGGTCTTCGATCAGCTCTTCGAAACGGGAACCCTCCCGATGATCGATCGGGGCCTCGAGCGAGATCGGCACCGATCTCAGCTTGCGTATCTCGCGAACCCGTTCGGCCGGGATCCCCATCTCGAGGCCGATCTCCTTCGAGAGCGGTTCGCGCCCGAGGTCCTGCACGAGCCGGCCCTGGGTTCGCCAGACCGCGTCGGAAAGCTCGGCGATGTGGACAGGCATCCGGATGGTCCGTCCTTGGTCGGCGATCCCCCTGGTGACGCCCTGGCGGATCCACCAGGTCGCGTAGGTCGAAAACTTGAAGCCCTTCGAATGATCGAACTTCTCGGTTGCTCGGATGAGTCCGAGGTTGCCTTCCTGGACCAGGTCGAGGAAATGCATCCCTCGGCCGAGGTAATGCTTCGCGATCGACACGACGAGACGCAGGTTCGCCTCGATCAGTTGCATCTGTGCGGTGCGAGCGTCGCGCTCTACACGGCGAAGGAACGTGGTCGCCTGCGCTCTGGTCTTCGCTCGGTATGTCTTGGTCACGATGGCTCCGCCGATGCCGACCAATCGCAGACCGTTCGACGGATCGAGCTGCCTGCCCCTTATCGCAACGACGGCGAGGACGACCTCACGGAACCGTTTCGCATCGACACGGCCTGCGGAATCGATCGACGCAAGTAGTTCGGTCGCCTTCGTCCCACCCTCCATGCGCATGGCGAGATCGACTTCTTGCGGGCCGGTCAACAAGGGGGTCCTGGCGATCTCATTCAAGTACATCCGGATCGGATCGCCCATAGCGGATCCGATCTTTGCGTCCGGAAGCATCGAACCGGCGCCGATCCTCGCCGTCGGACGGCGATCCGTTGGCTCAAGGACTGTCAGGGAAAGCTTGTCGCCCATCGCGACCTCCTTATCGCTCCTCGATCCGTCGGGGGCGAGGCGGGTGGCTAAGCCACGGTCGCTCGAGCGAACCACAAATGGAATCCTAGTAACGCTGATCATATCAGTTATCGAGCAATACGATCGTTGTTGTAATGCGGAAATGCATTGCTTTCCACCCTCCGCGGTCATACAATTCATGTCGTACGTCTCCTCTTTCCTCGCTGCGGGAACATTCCGCCCACTCGTTCGTGGGGTACTCGACCCAAGAGGTCAGAACCGCCATCTTTTCGAACGGGAGGCACGCGTGGGAACCACGGTCGACATGCTCGATGAAGTCGAAGAAGACCTGATGGCTCGATCGTTCCTCTTCGCGAACCCGATCTCATATCGGGACGGTGTCGGGGCCGCGACTCAAGCGATCCGTGCGATGCTCGCGAAGGTTGACCCGACCATCGGAGCCAAGCGAACACGAGAGGAAACGTCATGACCCAGGCCACTTCGAGCGCGCCCGTGATCATCGCCGGAACGCCCAGGCCGGACCGGATGGTGACGACCACCTGCAAGTCCTGCCGTATGGCGCTCTACATGTCGGACAAGAAGCTTCACATGGCGAGCTGGGTTTGTCCTTCCTGCCTCGTGGTCACGCACACCTAGCGCGGACGCGCAGCGCTTCGAGGTTAGACGCCGGGGACGACCGTTTCCCCGGTCGTGACGAAGCCGCCTGCCATCAATGCGAAGAGCTGTTCGAAGCCCGTCTTGATAACGAGATGCGTGTCGCTTCCTTCCCAGCCGTGGCCGGCGAACGGGCCCTCGTACTCTTGCCCGGCGGCCTCGAATGCCGGGCCACCGGCGATCCCACTCGCGGTCGTGCCGGTCTCGGCGCCGCCGTTGCCGAGCACGGTGAACATATGCACGGGCACCCCCGCAGCGGTGAGCGCCGCCGCCATCTGCGGACTTTGATCGGTCGTCACGAGTCCGTCGTCCACCGCGTTCACGATCACCGCTCCGCGAAGGCCGGCCATGTCCCGCGCTCGCGCGACGAGGGTCGACTCGAGGTAGGCCAAAGGCACCTCCTCCAGACTTCCACCGAGCTCCTCCTCGATCTCTCGCTGTGCGAGCGCTCCGCCCTCGCTCACCGGCGCCACCGCGCGGACGATGAGGTATTCCTCGATCAAGTTGTTCACGCCCTCGACATCGACGAAGTAATCGAACAGCGGTGATCCGTCTGCACGCACCGCGTCGGGCGATGCGACGGCCAGCCCGGCGGCATGCCCGCCCATGCTGATGCCGATCGCGTAGACCTCTTTGATCGAAGGGTAAGCCGCGAGGAAGAACTTCGCCGCGGCGATCGAATCGGCCGCGCCTTCCTTCACGAACCACCCGTAGTTCTCGACCGGAGTCTGCACCTGACCCGTGTAGTCCATGGCAATCGCAACTGCTCCGCGCGCGGCGGCCCGCTGCAGATGCGAGCGCCACGAGCACGAGTCATTGCCGTGGCCGTGGAACATCACGACCATCTGCGTCGGCGCGGTCGATGCGGGCATCACGTAGCGACCGGCGGCAAGCCCGAGCGAGCTGGTCGAAGCGACCCCGGTGTCGGTCATCGCGGCGAGCCGCGGATCGCTGTGATCAGCGCACGGAACCTCGGCGGCGGACGCGGATGCCGGCGCGAGCAGAAGGACTGACCCCAGCAAGACAGAAACGGTTCGAGATATCGGCG